>DASUJK010000218.1:0-12424 GCA_036279295.1 Pseudonocardiaceae bacterium
CTCGGCCATGCCGCCGCCGGGCACGCCGGCCGCGTGCACGATGCCGTCCAGCCGACCGAACCGGGCCAACACCGTGTCCCGCACCGACCGCATGGCCGACCCGCTGGTCGCGTCGACGGCCAGCACCAGCACCTCGGCGCCGGTGGCCTCCATCCTGCGGATCGCCGCGATGGCCCGACCGGTCCGGTCGGCGCCGCCGTGCACGGTGAGGTGCGCGTCCCATTCCTCGCGGGGCGGCAGTTCGGACCGGGACAACAGCACCAGCCGGGCACCGACCCGCTTGGCCAGGTACTCGGCCAGCGTGATGCCGATGCCGCCGAGACCGCCGGTGATCAGGTAGACGCCCTGTTCACGCAGGTCGGTGCCGGCCGGCAGGTTGCCCAGATCGTCCGGCACGGTGACCGGCTGGTAGTCGCGGAACCAGCGCCGGCCACCGCGCAGCGCGACGGTGTCGTGCTCGCCCGTCTCGGTGCCCAGTTCGGCCAGCAGCCGGCGCCGGGCAGCCGCTGTCGCCGTCGGCCAGCCGTCCACCGGGTCCAGGTCCACCTGGCGCGCGGTGAGCCACGGCATCTCCAGCGGCACCACCTTGGCGATGCCGGCGACCGTGGCGTGCTCCGGATGGCTGAGCTCGCCGCCGGTCACGTCCTGCGTGCCGCACGTCAACACGTCCAGCCGTACGTCGATGTCCGGCTGGGTCTCGGCCAACGCCTGGACCAGGCACAGCAGCCCGAAGAAGCCCAGATCCTGTTGCGCCCACACGGTTTCCGAGTCCTGCGCCGGCGCGGTGCCCAGCGTCCACGCGTGCACGATGTGGGTCGGCGGGGCGCCGAGCGCGGTGAGCAACCGGTCGTAGTCCTCCCGTTCGGCGGGCCGGACCGTGTAGCCCTGCTCGTTGTCACCGCCGAAACGGTCGCCCGGCCGGACCACGATGACGTCGGTACCGGCGCCGGCCAGTGTGTCCACCACCGGATCGGCCACGTGGTCGGCGAACACCAGACAGCGGTCCAGCACCACGGTGGCCGCCGTCGGCGGCAGCTGCCGCCAGACCGGCACGGTGAACCACTCGGACAGCTCCCTCGGCCCGGTGTCACCCTCGTTCATCCGCCGGTAGAAGTCGTCGGAGTCGGCGTCCGGTTCGATCCAGTGGTACTTGCGCTCCCACGCGTAGGTGGGCAGCGGCACCCGGTAACCGGTGGCGCCGAACGCCTCGGCATCCAGGTCGACACCGGACACCCAGGCCTGACCGGCCGCCGCGTACAGCACCTCAAGGTCGGAGCTCTTGTCGCCGCGGTGCGGCAGGCTGGGTACCGCTGTGGCGCTGTTGCCCTTGCCCTGCAACCGAACCAGCCCACACAGCTGACGACCGGGACCACACTCGACGAGCAGCCACTCGCCATCGGCGAGCAGGGTGGCCAGGCAGTCGCCGAACCGGACGACGTTGCGCAACTGACCGGCCCAATAGGACGGATCAACGGCCTCGGCGGCGGTCAGCCAGTTCCCGGTCACGTTGGACAGCAGCGGCAGCTGAGGTGCCTGCCTCGGCACCGCGGCCACGACGGCCCGGAACTCGGCGAGTACCGGTTCCATCATCGAGGAGTGGAAGGCGTGCGACGTGCGCAGCGTCCGGCTGCCGATCCCGTCGGCCGTCAGCCGTTCGGCGAACTGGGTCACCAGGTCGACCGGGCCGGCCACCACACACGAACCCGGCCCGTTCACCGTGGCCACCGAGACACCCGGCGGCAGCGTGTCCTTCGTGGCCGCCTCGTCCTGCTGCACGGCCAGCATCGCGCCGGCCGGCATCCGCTGCATCAACCGGCCCCGTGCCGCGACGACATGTAGCGCGTCCGGCAGCTCGAACACCCCGGCGAGCGTCGCGGCGACGTACTCGCCGATGCTGTGCCCGACCATGCCGTCCGGCCGCACACCCCAGGACAGCCACAGCCTGCCCAGCGCGTAGCCGATCACGAACAGCGCGGGCTGGGTGGTGGCGGTCTGGCGGAGTCGCTCCTCGGCGTCGGCATCCGTCGCGAACAGCAGTTCACGCAGGTCGAAGCCGAGTTCGTCCTTGAGCAGCGTGCAGCACTCGTCGACGGTGTCCCGGAACACCGGTTCGTACTCGTAGAGCTGCGCCCCCATGCCGGCGTACTGCGCGCCCTGCCCGGAGAACATCAGCGCCACCCTGGCCGCCGTGCCCGTCGCCGAACCGGTGATCCGCCGCTTCGGATCGGCCAGCGCACTCGCCGCGCCGGCCGGATCGCCTGCCACCACAGCCATCCGGTGCGCCAGTTGCCGACGGCCCACCCGCAGCGTGTAGGCGATGTCGGACAGCTCGGGCTGCCCGGCCGCCGGGTCCTTCGGCTCGGCAAGGTGCCTTGCCATCCGCTGCGCCGCCGTGGCCAGTGCGGTCTCGGTGCGCGCGCTGAGCTGGACCAACTGGGTCGGCCGCTGGTCCCTGCGCTCCTTGGGCAGCCGCGGGGCCTCCTGCATGATCAGGTGCCCGTTGGTGCCACCCATGCCGAACGAGCTGACGCCGGCCCGGCGTGGCGCGCCGTTGGCCTTCCACGCGGACAGCGTGGTGTTCACGTAGAACGGGCTCGTCGCGAAGTCGATCGCAGGATTCGGCGACTCGAAGCCGATGATCGGCGGGATCAGCTCGTTCTCCAGCGACAGCGCCGTCTTGATCGCGCCGGCAGCACCGGCCGCGTGGCCCATGTGGCCGACGTTGGTCTTCACCGAGCTGATCGCGCACCAGCCGGTGTCGTCGCTGGTCCGGCCGTAGGCCCGCGACAGCGCGGCGACCTCGATCGGGTCGCCGAGCGCGGTACCGGTGCCGTGCGCCTCGACGTAGGTCACCGTCCGGCCGTCCACGCCCGCCACCCCGAGGGCGTGCGCCACGACCGCGGCCTGGCCCTCCTCGCTCGGTGCCGTGAAGCCGACCTTCGTGGCGCCGTCGTTGTTGATCGCGTTGCCGATCACCAGGGCGCGGATGTGGTCACCGTCGGCCAGCGCGTCGGACAGCCGCTTGAGCACCAGCACGCCGCCGCCGTTGCCCCACAGCGTGCCGGTGGCCTTCGCGTCGAACGCCCGACAGTGGCCGTCGGCCGAGTAGATGCCGTCCTCGACGTGGATGTAGCCGCGACCGGGTGGCATGTCGATGCTGACGCCACCGCTGATCGCCATGTCGCACTCGCCGTCGCGCAGTGCCTCACACGCGAGGTGGATGGCGACCAGCGACGTGGAACATGCGGTGTGCACGGTGAGACTGGGGCCGCGCAGGTTGAGCTTGTAGGAGATCAGCGTGGCCAGGAAGTCCGGGTGGCTGTTGATGGCCACCGACAGCACACCGGCCGACTCGAACACCTTGCGGTTGCGCCGGGTGTAGTGCCACTCGTAGCCGTTCTCGCCGGCACCGGCGTACACGCCGATCTCGCCGGTGTAGCGGGTGGAGTCGTAGCCGCTGTCCTCCAGCGCGGTGTGCGCCAGCTCCAGCATCAGCCGGTGCTGCGGGTCGCGCAGGTCGGCCTCCCTGGCCGACATGCCGAAGAAGGCGGCGTCGAAGTACTCGTAGTCGTCCAGGATCGACGTGGCCGGCACGAAGTTCGGGTTGCGCAGGTCCTGTTCCGGAACCCCACGCTCGGCCTGTTCCTCCAGCGTGGTGAACTTGATGGACTCCACGCCGCCGGCCAGGTTCTGCCAGAACTGCTCCACGTCCCGGGCGCCGGGCATCCGGCAGGCGAGTCCGATGATCGCGATCGGCTCGATCTCCGGTTCCGCCTGCCCGCCGTCAACCGAATCGGCGCTGCTGTTCATCGGCCCACTCCTCGTTTCGGTGTGATTCGCCTGCGCGCGCGGTCCCGACGCCATGCCGCCCGCTGCGCGGCGCGCTCCATCTGGCTGTCGTGGCCGCCCTCGGTGCTGTCCAGATAGGCGGCCAGGGCACGGATGGTGGGATGTCGGAACAGGTCCACGACCTGGATCTGCCGGTCCAGCAGACCGACGAGCCGGTCGCGCACCACGACGATGGCCAGCGAGTGGCCCCCCACCTCGAAGAAGTTGTCCGCCGCACCCGGTCGGGGCAGGCCGAGCACCTCGCTCCACACCCCGGCGATCACCCGCTCGGTCCGGCCGGTCAGCTCGTCCGCGCTGTCCGGCCGGCCGACCGGGGTGATCCGGCTCAGTGCCACTCGGTCGAGCTTTCCGTTACGGGTCAACGGAAAGGTGGCGAGCAGCGTGATGTCGGCCGGGATGGCGTAGTCGGGCAGCCTGCCCCGCAGGTGATCGGTCAGCTGCCACGTCCGCACCCCGGCCCTGGTCGGCACTGCGAAACCACGCAGCCTGCGTTCGCCGCCGTCGGCCACCGCGAGCACACAGGCCTCGCGGATGTCCGGGTGGCTGGCCAGCGCGGCCTGGACCGCGCCGAGTTCGACGCGGAACCCGCGGATCTTGACCTGCTCGTCGGTGCGGCCGGCCAGCACCACGGCACCGTCGGGCAGGTAGCGGCCCAGGTCGCCGGTGCGGAACGTGTCGCCACGGAACCGTTCCTGTGTGGCCACCGGGTCGGTGTAGCCGTCGGCAAGGTAGCGGCTGCGGATGACGACCTCGCCCAGCTCACCGACACCGGCCGGTTGCCCGTGCTGGTTCAGCACCAGCAGCTGGCTGCCCTCGATGCCGTGGCCGACCGGCACCGGATGCGCGTCGTCACCTGTCGCGCCGATCTTGTGGATGGCATGCAGCTGCGGCGTTTCCGTGGTGCCGTAACCGTTCACCAGCCGTGCGTTCGGCGCCAGGCCACGCAGTGCGGTGGCGTCCGCATGGGTCAGCTGGTCGCCGCTGGTCACGATCAGCCGGACCGCTGGCAGCTCGGCGCCCGCACGGGTGAGCAGCCTGCCCAGCTGTGGAGTCAGGTGCAGCACCGAAATCCGCTGGGCCGCCAGCCAGTCCAGCAGCTGCCGGGGTTCCCGCGGCAGCGCCGCGTCCGGCACGCAGAGCGTGCTGCCCAGCATCAGCGGGACGAGTGCGTCGCGCAGCACCGGGTCGTGAGCCAGGCCACCGAGCAGCGCGAACCGGTCGTCGCCGGTCAGCCCGAACGCCTCCGGATACCAGGCCAGGAAGTGCGCCAACGGCCGGTCCGACGTGATGACCGGGCGCGGCAGCCCGGTGGTGCCTGAGGTGAGCGACAGGTAACCCCGGCCCGGCAGGCCGCCCGCCGGTCGCGGTGCCGGCAGCTCGACGTGTTCCGTGCCCGGCAGCCGAAGCACGTCGCGCACCGGGACCGACGCCAGCTGGGCGGCCAGCACGGCGGGCGGCGCGGCCGGGTCCAGCACCAGCCAGCGCGCCCCACCGGCCAGCACACCGAGCAGCGTGGCCGGCAACCGCACGTCCCTGCTGGCCAGCACGGCCACCACCGAGTCAGGGGCCACCGACGCCGCCGTCCGGCGGCAGAGGTCGGCCAGTTCGGCGTAGCGCAACTCGCCACCGGCGCCCGTCACGGCCACCCGGTCGGCATACCGCTCGCAGACTTCGGCGAAGCGTGCCAACAGGTCCGGACCGTCGGTTTCGGACAGTGCGGCGGCCGGGTCGGGCAATGAGTAGCGCGCGGTACGGATGCTGGCCTGCTGGTGCGGCGCCGACGTGCACTGGTCGAGCAGCGTGACGTAGGAAGCGAGCAGCGCGTTGATCCGGTCCGCGTCGAACAGGTCCGGGTTGTAGACGGCCTGGAGCTCGAACGAGTCGTCCCGTTCGCTGACGTACAGGGTCAGGTCGTACAGCGACCCCGGCAGGCCGGGCACCAGCGGTTCGGCCGTGGCACCCGGCAGGTCCAGGCGTGCCTCGGCGAAGTTGTACATGTTGAACAGCACCTGGACCAGCGGATTCCGGGACAGGTCGCGCTGCCCACCGAGGGCGTCCACCAGCTGTTCCATCGGCGCGTCGGCGTGCGCCAGCGCGTCGGCCACCTCGTCCCGGCACGCCGTCACCTGCGTTTCGAAGTCCGGCGCCACGGTCAGCCGCAACGGCAGCATCTGGAGGCAGCACCCGACCACCGGCTCGAACGCCTGATGGCCGCGGTCCACCAGTGGCGTGCCGACGATCAGCTCGGACTGCCCGGTCAACCGGCCGAGCAGCTGCCCGAACGCGGTCAGCAGCACCACGAACGGAGTTGTCCCGTTGTCCTTGGCGACCGCCCGCACCCGCGCGGCGACGTCCGGCTCGATCCGGGCGCCGTCCCTGGCGCCCCGGAAGGTCCGCACGGCAGGCCTGTCCCGGTCCCTTGGCAGGTCCAGCACCAGTGGCGCGTCGGCCAGGTGGTCGGCCCACCAGTCCAGTGCCGCCCTCGGCCGCTCGTCCCTGGCGTTGGTCCGCCACGCGACATAGTCGGCGAAACCGCTGGTCAGTGGCGCCAGTTCGGCACCGCGCCAGGCACGCGCGATGTCCCGGTAGAGCACATCGGCCGACCAGCCGTCGAACACGATGTGGTGCACCGTGATGGCCAGTACGTGCCGCTGCTCGGCCAGCCGGATCAGCCGGACCCGCCACAACGGCCCATCGGCCAGGTCGAACGGTGTGGTGGCCTCGGCGTCCAGCAGCCTGCGCACCTCGGCGTCCTGGTCCGGCAGGCCGCTCAGATCGGTGACTGGCAGCGGCACGTCGGCGGGCGGATCAACGACGACCGTGGGTGCGCCGTGCTCGGCGGGCACCCGCCAGCGCAACGTCTCCTGCCGCACCGCCACCGCACGCAGCGCCCGCCGCAGCGCGGACTCGTCCAGCGGGCCGGTGACCCGTTCGGCCATGCTGATGTTGTGTGCCGGCACGCCGGGCGTCAGTTGCTCCACGAACCACAGCTGGCGCTGTAGCGCGGAGAGCGCGGCAGGCGAGCCCGTCGGAACGGTGTCGTCCGGGATCGGGTCGGCCAGCCGGACCAGTTCACTCAACCCGGCCACCGTCTGTCCCATGTGGACGTCGGTGACGGTGATCTGCCTGCCCAGCCGCGCACGCAACGCGGAGACAAGTCGCATGGCCAGCAGCGAGTCACCACCGGCCGCGACGAACCCGGTGTCCATCGCCGGCACCGGACCGCCGAACACCTCGGCCCACACCGACGCCACCGTCGGCTCGTCGATCGGGGCCGCCGTGACCGGCGCCGGTTCGGCCGAGCGCAGGGCCGCCATGTCGACCTTGCCGGCCACCGTCAGCGGCAGCTCCGCGCGGCGCACCACCTTGCCGGGCAGCATGTAGCCGGGCAGGAACCGCTCGCAGTACTCCCGCACCTGATCCAGGTCCGGGCCGTCAGCCGGAGTCAGATAGGCCACCAGTCGCGAGCCCTCGACCACGTCGACCACGGCTTGGCGCACAGCGGGATGGCCGGACAGCACGGTTTCCAGCTCGCCGATCTCCACCCGCTGACCGTTGATCTTGACCTGGCGGTCCAGCCTGCCGAGGAACGCGACCTGGCCGTCGGCCCGCCAGGTGACCCGGTCACCGGTCCGGTACAGCCGGCCGCCCGGCGTGGCACCGAACGGGTCGGGCACGAACCTGTCCGCGGTGTGCCCTGGCCGGCCGAGATAACCCCTGGCCAGCTGCGGACCACCGATGCACAGCTCACCCGGCTCACCGGGCGGGCACGGCCGCATCCGCTCGTCCAGCACGTACGCCCGGCAGCCGGGCAGCGGCAGGCCGATCGGCAGCGGCAGCGCCCACTCCCCGGTCAGCTCGGTGCCGACGACGATCACCGTGGTCTCGGTCGGCCCGTACCAGTTGTGGAAGCGCCGATCGGCGGTTGCCCACCGGGCCACCTGCTCCGGCCCGCACGGCTCGCCAGCGACGAACAGCTCGGTCAGTTCGGGCAGCCGCTCCGGCTCCAGCAGCGGCACCACGGCCGGCGGCAGCATCGCTCTTGTCACCTGGTGCTCGACCAGAAACCGTTGCAGGCGAACGGGATCGACTCGGTCCTCGCCCGGCAGCAGTGCCACGGTGGCGCCGGTGGCCAACGGGTGCAGCAGGTCGAACAGTGACGTGTCGAAGCTCAGCGACGCGAAGGCCGCACTCCGGGTGTCCGGCCCGGTCGGCCGGCAGCGCGCCACGGCGGCACCGAACGCGACCATGCTGCGCTGGCTGACCACCACACCCTTCGGCCGGCCGGTCGAGCCCGACGTGTACAGCACGTAGGCCGCGTTGTCCGGCGCGATGGCCGGGAGCGCAGGCAGCGGCTGGTCGGTCGGTGCCGGCGGTTCGACCAGGTGGCGGCCGGTGTCGGCGAGCAGCACGCTGCCGGCCTCGTCGGCGACGACGACCCGAATCCCGGCGTCGTCCAGGATCGAGGTCAGCCTGGCCACCGGGTGCCCGGGGTCGAGCGGCACGTAGGCGCCACCGGCGAGCAGCACGCCGAGCACGGCGACCACCAGCCGAGGATCACGGCGCACGCAGACACCGACCCGCACCTCGGGACCCACACCCTCGGCCCGCAGCCGCCGCGCCAACAACCCTGCCGCGCCGAGCAGGTCGCGGTAGGTCACCCGCTCGGTCCACTGGTGGATCGCGATCTTCTCCGGCGTGCGCGCCGCCTGGGCCAGCACCAGTTCGGCCATCGTCGTGTCGTCGTGCGGGCAGGCCGGCCCGTCGGTCCACCGCGTCGGTGGGCGCCAGTCGCTCATCGCGCACCGTCCACGATCTGCACCCGCAGCTCGGACGCGTACCGGCGACCGGCCGCGTCCGGTACCCATGCCTGATCGGTGTCGGGCAGCATCTCCGACATCGTGAGCGCGATGTCCGGCCCGTTCCTCAGCCGGGCGGAGCGCAGCATCGTGGCCAGCGAGCTGACGAACAGCGGGCTGGTCAGGTCCACGAAACTCGGCTTGGTCTCGGTGGCGATCTTGACGAACATCCGTTCCGGCAAGCCGAGTTCGGCCCGCCAGCGGCGTGCCGCCAGGTAGCGCTCCTGGTCGCCGATGACGGTGGCCAGCGGGCAGGCACCGACGGTGGTGCGCCAGGTCTGCCTGGCCACGACCATCCGGTCCAGCGTGAGTCGCGGAGTGTAGGAACCGGTGCCGGCCAACTTGAACGCCTCCACCGACACCTCGGCCAGCGGCCGGTCGAACACCTCGGCCAGCGGCCAGCTCCGGCCATCCGGAGCCACGGCCGCCAGGCCGCCCGCCACCTCGCGCACGGTCAGCGAACCGATCGGCACCAGCCGATCCGGGTCGGCGCCCGGTGCCGGGGCGAAGCCGAGCAGTGCGTCGGTCGGATCCTCCAGCGCGAACGCCAGCCGGGCGCTGTACCGGGGCCAGTCGATCGGCAGCAGTGGGCGCAGCCGGCCGGCACCCAGGTCGGAGCGGAGCGCGGCCCGTAACCCATCCGGTTCCGGGTGGCCGGAGACGAACACGCCACAGGTGTTGGTCGCCCACGCGACATGCAGTTCGCTGAGCACGACGGTGAACTCACCCCGGTTGATCGCGGCCGCGTCCTTGGCGCAGATCTGTAGGTCAGGGCTGTGCAGTCGGGCGGCCGACCAGCCGGGCGCGGCAGCGGGGAACAGCCTGCGCACCGTGGGCATCAGATCGTCGGGACGTGCGGTGACGTTCGTGACGCCGGCTGGTACCGAGTCCAGGCCGAACAGCTCGGCCCAGCGCGCCGCCAGTTCCGCCGCCACGATGTCGGCAGGCCGGTCGACGGTGCCGTAGAACAGGCCCTGCGCGATGAACCACAGCTGGCTCAACGGCACGTCGGTCGAACCCGACTCGGCGGCGAGTTCGCTGTGCACCTGCGCCAGTGCCGCGTCGTAGACCTGCACCATTCGCGCTGTCACCCAGCGGGCCGCGACCAGCAGCACCTCCAGCGGTGCCGCGATCGCGTCCAGCAGGCCGCCGCCGACGACAACGTCGAGATCGCGGGTGGTCTCCTCCCAGCAGATGCCGCGTCCGGCGTACATCTGCCCTGCTCTGCGCTCGGCAGCCTGCCCGGTGATCGCGGCGAACTCTGCGTCCAGGTGGTTCAACGCGACCCCGAGCGCGTCCGGATCGGCGGCCGCGTCGGCCACCGCGTCCCTGGCCGATGCCAATCGGTCCAGCTCGGCCAGGCCCCGGTCCCGGATCACCGGGTCGCCGATGCCGGCCAGCGTGCTGCGCAGCACGTCCTCGCCGTCCAGCCGGACCGGCAGGTCCAGGTTCCAGCGCAGCAGACCGCGGCCGACCAGGTGATCGAGCATGAGATACACGTCGTCCTCGGTCCGCAGGGCGCAGTCCGGGTCGGCGACACAGTCAGCCGCGATTCGCAACGCGGGTCGGTGGCCGTCGCAGCGTGCCAACAGGTCGGCTTCGTTGCGGGACAACGAATGTGGTGGTCGGGTCGGATCAAGAATGTGTTGGTCGGCCAAGGTGAGATGGGGATGTATCGCGGGTGGCAGCCATCGTCGGGCGGCCGGATCCGCGGCCACCCGATCGGCTACCGCGGCCAATGCCCAATGCTCAAGGAACACCCGCCGTTCCCTGGTCAGGCCTGCTCCCGGCTTGGCTGCCATCGCCGGCGCGTCCGGATCAATGGTGACCCAGCACACCGGTCCGAAGAATCCGATGGTTTCGGCCTTGCCGCAGTAACGCTGCCAGTAGCGGGCCAGCGTGCGTTCTCGTTCCCGATGTTTGCGATGTCGTACCGGATTCGGTCCTGCGGCACGTATCCCGTCCACCGCCGGCAGTACCGAACGGCTCTGCCAGGTGATGGCTTCCCGGAACAATGGATCATCGGCGATGGCGTGGACCTGGGCAGAGTTGTCCCCGACAGCCACGTCGAACGCCACCGCGAACTTGGCGGTGTCGACCTGGCCGGCCAGTAGCCCGTCGGCGAGTTCGGCGCAGTCCGGTGCCGCGAGCCGGTCCAGGCCTTCGGCCGGGAAACCGGTGGCGCGCAACACTGCTGGCCGCCACACCCGCCAGTCGGTGCCGGGTAACGCGGCGAGGTGTTCGGTGCCCACCCGTACCTCCGATCCGGTAGTCAACGAAACGCTGGTCAGTGAAAAAGGGCGAACTGAATAGCCGCTCGGCAACGGTATGCCGAGGCGGTGTGGCACATGCGCATTTGTCTGCTGGCACCGTTGTCAAAATGCACAAACGGATGCCAGTCGACCTTCAATTGATTGGTGATCAGCGGCTCCGCGTCGCTGTTGGTCCGTTATGGACCATCCTCCCCGGAGGATCACGAACGAGAAGTGACTGTAGCCCCAGCGGTCTGCGAGTGACAAGGTCCGATCACGACTTTTGGCCGTTCGCTCGAACGGTCTAATTACAACACTGCGACATGTGATGAAATCGAGCCACGATCCTGTGTAAACGTCCAATGTGGATGGCGTGACCATCGGAATTACTGCGGATGGAGTATTTTTCTGGCCAGGTCTGCCGTTTCGATCGGTCCTTGGTGCAGTATCGCGATGCGCAGTATTGCTCGTTCGGAAACTGCCGAAGGACAGGGGAGTGATGGCGAAACCTCATCGTGCACGGATTCCGGGAACCGACTGGCAGGTCTGGCGCTGGGCATTGCTGCGATCCGCCGGATTCACGGCGGACGGGTTGGACCGATTCTCCTCGGCCGAGTGCGCCGCGCTGGCCGACACTCTCCTGGCCGGCACTGAATCAAGTCCAACAGCGGAAATGACATTCACCGAAGCCCTGGACCGGGCGGTGTGGGACACCGCCAAGGCAATCCATGACGTCGCCGCCGATCCACGCTTCCGGATGGCGGTGACCTGGCAGAACCCCGGCGCCATGGTGGCGGTCGACGGTGTGCTGCGCGACGGCCCGGCCGCGCCGCGCAACGCGAAACGGCGTGGCCGGGAGGAGATTGTCGCGAAATACTGGCAGCGCTACTGCGCGAAGAACGACACCATCGGTTTCTTCGGCCCGATGTGCTGGGTCCGGCTGGATCCGGACCCGGACTCACCTCCGGTCACCGGCGCACCGGGGCCGGAACTGACCACGCAGCATTCGGTGTTCTTCGAACGGTGGGCGTTGGCCGCGTTCACCGAAGGGCTGGCCGCCGATCACGACATTCGGCCCTACCTGCCGGTCGGGCTGGAACCGCAGTTGACACTCGTCGACGGGGGAGTGCTGCACCCGCAGCGCGGCGTTCTCCCGGTGTCGCCGGTGGAAACGGCGCTGCTCGCGCGGTGCGACGGCGTGCGGTCGGCCCTGGACGTGGCCACCGAGCTCAGCGGCCAGGCCGGCGCGCTGTTCCGCGATGTGGCCGACGTGTACGCGCTGATCGACCAGCTCACCGGCCGGGACATCCTGCGGTGGGGGCTCGACCTGCCGATGAACCTGACCGCGGAACCCGAGCTGCACCGCCAACTCGGCGCGATCCCGGATCCGGCCGTCCGCACCGCTGCGATCAGCGCGTTCCGCAGGCTCACCGCGGCCAGGGATGCCCTGGCCGAAGCGACCGA
>DASUJK010000219.1:0-41754 GCA_036279295.1 Pseudonocardiaceae bacterium
GGTGGCCGTGCAGGGTGCGTGGGGTGTGATCCCGGCGCACCTGACGGAGATGTCGCCGGACGCGATCCGTGGCTTCTACCCCGGCGTGACCTATCAGCTGGGCAACTGCCTTGCCGCGTTCAACCTGCCCATTCAGCAGGCCGTCGCCGCGTCGAAGGGTTATCCGTTCGCGCTGGCGGTGACCATCGTGCCGGTGCTGATAGTCGTGGCGCTGCTGACGTTGTTCGGCCGGGAAGCGAAGGGAGTCGAATTCGGGAGCGTCGAAACGGCCACGGTGCCGGCGGGGGCTTCGTAGCCGCCCCTACGATCCTGGCCATGCGTCCCCGTCTGCTCGTGGTTCTCGGGCTGTTGGCCGTCCTGATCGCAGGCTGCTCGTCGAGCGGTTCGGCGAACCTGCCGGCCGCGTCGACACTGCTGTCCGACTCCGGTGCCGCCATGCGGGCGGTGACCAGCGTGCACTTCTCGATCACCGTGAACGGCACGCTGGCCGGGGTGCCGATCCAGAACGCGGACGGTGACCTGAACGCGCAGGGCCAGGCCAAGGGCAACGCCAGGATCACCGAGCTCGGCCAGACCGTGCAGGTCGACTTCGTGCTGGTGGGCAAGACCTTCTACCTCAAGGGCCCGACCGGCGGTTACCAGCGGATCCCGGCCGCGCTGGCCGGCAACCTGTTCGACCCGACCGCGATCCTGGACCCGAACCGGGGTGTGGCCAAGGTGTTGACCAGCGTGCGGGGCGCCAGCACGGTCGGCCAGGAATCGGTGAACGGCACCGACTGCTACCGGATCACCGGCAAGGTCGCCAAGAGCATCGTCAGCGCACTGGTGCCCGGCATCAACGCGGACGTCGACGCCACGCTGTGGGTGGCGACGGCCGGCAAGCACCTGCCGGTGCGGGCCGAGTTCGCGGTGCCGGGCAACGGCGGCAGCGCGGGCGCGAAGATCGACGTGACGATCTCCGACGTGAACACGCCGGTCACCGTCACCGCACCCGCATGAGTACGACTCTCGACGCGCCGGCCCGGCGGCGGTCGCTGGCGATCGGCGCGGGCGGGCTGGCCGTGCTGCTGGCCGCGCTGGACGCCTACGTCGTGGTCGGCGTGCTGCTGGACATCGTGACCGACCTGCGGATCCCGGTGAACCACCTGGAGCAGGCCACCCCGGTCGTCACCGGCTACCTGCTCGGCTACGTGGCCGCGATGCCGCTGCTCGGTCAGCTGTCCGACCTGTTCGGGCGCCGGGTGCTGGTACTGAGCTGCCTGGCCGTGTTCGGCATCGGCTCCGCGGTGACGGCACTGTCCGGTGGGCTGGTCGATTTGGTGGTCGGGCGGACCGTGCAGGGCATCTCGGGTGGCGCGCTGCTGCCGGTGACGCTGGCGCTGGTCGGTGATCTGTGGCCGGAGCGACGCCGGTCCGGTGTGCTCGGACTGGTTGGTGCTGCACAGGAACTGGGCAGTGTGCTCGGTCCGCTGTACGGGGTCGGGCTGGCCGCGCTGATCACCTGGCGTGGCATCTTCTGGGTGAACGTGCCGCTGGCCGCCGCCGCGATGATCGCGGTCCGGCTGGCCATTCCGGGCGGTCGGCCGCCGCGTGCCGGCACGACCAAGCCGGATTTTGTCGGCGGTGCGCTGCTGGCCGGTGCGCTCGGGCTGCTCGTGGTCGGCCTGTACAACCCCGATCCGGCTCGGTCGGTGCTGCCGAGTTGGGGTGTGCCGGTGCTAGTGGCCGCCGGGGTGGTGCTGGTCGGGTTCGTGTGGTGGGAAGCCAGGGCACGCCACCGGCTGCTCGATCCGGCCGGGGTGCGGATGCTGCCGTTCCTGGCTGCGCTCGGTGCCAGTCTGGCGGCCGGTGCCGCGCTGATGGTGACACTGGTGGATCTGGAGCTGTTCGCCAAGACGCTGCTGTCCCTGGACTCGACGCACACGGCTTTGCTGCTGGTACGGTTCCTGGCCGCGCTGCCGATCGGCGCTGTCGTCGGTGGGCTGGTCGCGGCCAGGATCGGCGACGCCGTGGTCGGTGCGACCGGGATGGTCGTGGCCGCGGTCGGTTATCTGCTCGTTTCTCGCTGGCCGGTGGACGTTCGTACGGCGCACTACGCGCTCGGCCCGCTGCACCTGCCTGTGTTGGACACCGACCTGGTGATCGCCGGCATCGGGCTCGGTCTGGTCATCGCGCCGCTGTCCGCCGCCGTGCTCCGCGTGGTGCCGGCCGACCGGCACGGAGTGGCGTCAGCAGCCGTTGTGGTGGCGCGGATGACCGGGATGCTGGTCGGCGTGTCCGCGCTGTCCGCGTGGGGACTGCACAGGTTCCAGACGTTGACGTCCACAGTGGACACACCGTTGCCGTTCGGTGTCAGCGCAGCCGTGTTCCGTACGGAACTAGCCGGCTACGAGGCCGTGCTGCGGGGCGCGCTGCTCACCGAGTACCGCGAGATCTTCCTGTGCACAGCGGTGATCTGCGTTGTCGGTGCTGTGTTCGCGGCGCTCGTCGGCCGGAGCCGTCAGCGGGTGCAGCGGGTGCCGGTCGGCGGCAGTTTCAAGCCGGTGAGGTAGGCCGAGCCGTACTGGTCGACACACGAGATGCCCTGCAGGAACGCGGTGTGTTGGGTGCCCTCGAACGTGAGCAGCCCGCCACCCAACGCCTTGGCCAGGTTCACGCCCGCCTGGTACGGGGTGGCCGGGTCGTTCGTGGTGGACACGACCAGCACCGACGGCAGGCCCTGCGCGCTGGGCGTGTGCGGCTTACCGGTCGCCGGCACCGGCCAGGACGCGCACGCGTCGGCCTGTGCGACGGCGGGTCGACCGTCGTTCAGGAACGGCGCCACCTGCTTGTACCGCTGCTCGGCGGCCAACTGCTGCTTCGGGTCGGTCACGGCGGGGTCGTCGACGCAGCGGACCGCGGTGAACGCGTCCTGCTCGTTGCTGTAGCTGCCGTCCTGGTTGCGGCCGTCGTACACGTCGGCCAGGGCCATCAGCGTCCGGCCGTTGCCCTGCCTCAACTCGCCGAGGCCCTGGTTGAGGTAGGTCCAGTACTGCTGCGAGTACAGCGCCTGGATCGCGCCCGTCGTGGCGTCGTCGTAGGTCAGCTTGCGGCCGTCGCCCACCTGCGCGGGGTTCGCCAGCAGCGGATTCACCAGGGTCTGGAAGTTGTGCGTCGCCGCCGCCGGGTTGTCGCCCAGGGCGCACTGCTGCTGGTCGACGCACCACTTGGCGAACTGGTCGAACGCGTTCTGGAAACCGGTGCCCTGCGCGACCGTCTCCTGCACGACGTTCTCCGTCGGGTCGACGGCGCCGTCCAGCACCATGGCCCGCACGTTCTTCGGGAAGTCCTCGGCGTACGTGCTGCCCAGCAGCGTGCCGTAGGAGTAGCCAAGATAGGTGAGCTTCGGATCGCCGAGCGCGGAGCGCAGCACGTCCATGTCCTTGGCCACGTCCCGGGTGCCGATGTTGGCCAGCATCCGCTTGCCGAACGTGGTGTTCGCGGCACACGCGGCCGCGTACTGCTGTTGCTGCTTCTCGTAGGCCGCGATCCCGGCCGGCGACGTGTCGTCGTCCAGGTCGGACGCGCGGACCTGGTCCTGCTGCTGGCCGGTCAGGCAGCGCACCGCGGGCTGGCTGGAGCCGATCCCCCTCGGGTCGAAGCCGATCAGGTCGAACCGCTTGGCCAGGTCCGTGGCCGACCACGTCTTCCGCAGGTTGGCCACCAGCTCCAGGCCCGAACCACCGGGACCACCCGGGTTCGTCAGCAGCGAACCGATCCGGTCGGCCTTGTCGGTCGCCCTGACCCGCATGACACCGAGCGTGATCGTCGGGCCCTTCGGGTCGGAGTAGTCCAGCGGCACCCGCAGCCGCGAGCACTCCAGCCCGTCGGCGCCATACGCCTGCCGGTCGTCCGAGCTCGTGGCGAACGGCAGACAGTCGCCCCAGGACAGCGGTTGACCGTAGAACGAAGCCAGGCCGGGCGGCACCGGTCCGGCCGGTCCGTGCTTCTCCACGACGGACGCCGGCACCCCGGTCCCGAGGCTGACGGACGAGCACGCCGCGACGGACACCACGACAGCGGCCAGGCTGATCGCGACCATCGGACCACGGAAACGACGGGTCGAGGAGGACACACGGTGATGGTGCCATCCCGACTGGTAGGTCCTCCGTATGGTCTGCCACATCTCGTGCGCGTGACGGGTTGGCGTGGACGAGAATGCGGACATGCCGCAGTTGCGTATCGCGCTCGCCCAAGTGAACACCTGCGTCGGTGACCTGGACGGCAACGCCGACGTCGTGGTGACGTGGACCCGCAAGGCCGCTGAGGCGGGCGCCCACGTCGCGCTGTTCCCGGAGATGGCGCTGACCGGTTACCCCGTCGAGGACCTGGCCCTGCGCCAGTCGTTCGGTGAGGCGTCCAAGCGGACCCTGGAGACCCTGGCCGGTCGACTGGCCGATGCCGGCTGCGGTGACGTCGCCGTGTTCGTCGGCTACCTGGACCGGGACGAGATCGGCCCGCGCAACGCGGCCGCCGTCCTGTACCAGGGCGCTGTCGTGGCCCGGCAGTTCAAGCACTTCCTGCCCAACTACGGCGTGTTCGACGAGTACCGCATCTTCAAGCCGTGCAACAAACTTGAGGTCGTCCGGCTGCACGGGCTGGACATCGGCATGGTGATCTGCGAGGACATCTGGCAGGACGGCGGCCCGGTGTCCGCACTCGGCGCCGCCGGCATCGACCTGCTGCTGGTGCCCAACGCCTCGCCCTACGAGCGGGACAAGGACGACCAGCGGCTGCCGCTCGTGCGGCGGCGGGCCGCGGAGGCGGGTGCGCCGCTGGCCTACGTGAACTGGGTCGGCGGGCAGGACGAGCTGGTGTTCGACGGCGACTCGATGGTGGTCGACGCCGATGGGCAGCTGCTGGCCCGGGCGCCGCAGTTCGTGGAGAACCTGCTGGTGGTCGACCTCGACCTGCCGTCGGCATCGCACGACACCGCTGGTGCCGTGCTCGGCTTCGACGTGCACCGCACGGCGCTGGCCGATCGGCCGCTGGCCGCGTACCCGCCCGTGCCGGCGCCCCCACCCGCGCCGCCGCTGCCCGAACTGCCCGAGGTGTGGTCCGCGCTGGTCACCGGGCTGCGGGACTACGCCGTGAAGAACGGCTTCCGGTCCGCGGTGATCGCGCTGTCCGGTGGCATCGACTCGGCCGTGGTCGCCGCGCTGGCCGTGGACGCGCTGGGGGCGGACGCGGTGTACGGGGTGTCCATGCCGTCGGGCTACTCGTCGGACCACTCCAAATCGGACGCGGCCGACCTGGCACAACGCACCGGCCTGCACTACTCGGTGCAGTCCATCGCGGCCATGGTGTCGGTGTTCGTGCACCAGCTGAGCCTGACCGGGCTGGCCGAGGAGAACATCCAGGCGCGCTGCCGCGGCATGACGCTGATGGCGCTGTCCAACTCGTTCGGTCACCTCGTGCTGGCCACCGGCAACAAGACCGAACTCGCGGTCGGCTACTCCACGATCTACGGCGACGCGGTCGGCGGGTTCGCGCCGATCAAGGACGTGCCCAAGACGATGGTGTGGGCGCTGGCCAGGTGGCGCAACGAGGCGGCCGTCGAGCTCGGCCAGGTGCCCCCGATCCCGGAGAACTCGATCAGCAAGCCGCCGTCCGCCGAACTGCGGCCCGGTCAGCTGGACAGCGACTCGCTGCCCGACTACGAGCTGCTGGACGCCGTGCTGGACGACTACGTCGAGGGCGACAAGGGCTACCAGGACCTGCTGGCCGCCGGTTTCGACCCGGCACTGGTGGAGCGGGTGCTGCGGATGGTGGACGCTGCCGAGTACAAACGCAGGCAGTACCCACCGGGCACCAAGATCAGTTTGAAGGCGTTCGGCCGGGACAGGCGCCTGCCGATCACGAGTGGCTGGCGGGAGCGCGCTACCGTCCCCTTGTGAGTGAACGGGTCGCCCGGATGCGTGCTCGATCTCCGCACACGGAACGTGTTCACTCATGACAGCGGGAGACGGTCCGATGAGGAGACGACGTGGCTGAGCCGGCGGTGGTGCGCTGGGTGATCACTGCCGTGTTCCTCTGCGTCACCGTGACGTGCCTGCTCCGCCTGGCGTCGACCGCCCGCCGGGAGAACAAGCCAGCCGGGCTGCCGCGCCGCCACGAGGACCTCGGGCACGTCGTGATGGCTGTCGGCATGATCGCCATGGTGCTGTCCTGGACGCGGCTGCTGCCGACCCCGGTGTGGGTGGTGCTGTTCGGTGGTCAGGCAGTGTTCTTCGCCGCGGTGCTGTTGCGCAGGCCGGCGGGCTGGGCCGAGCAGGACAACTGGGATCACACCCAGCACATGATGGCCAGCATCGGCATGGTCTACATGGTCCTCGCGCTCGGTGACACCGCGAGCATGGCCGGTATGTCCGGGATGAGCGCTTCTCCGCTGGCCGGGGCGTTCGGCGTGTACTTCCTGATCTACGCGGTCTGGTCCGTGCTGCGCGCCACCCGCATCGCACCTGCCGGCCTCGGCGCGTCGGTCGGCTGGTCGGGGCTGCCGCTGGTGCTGTCCAGGCCGCTGGCGGTGCACGGCTGCCGCGCGCTGATGGGCGGCGGCATGGCCTACCTGCTGCTCACCGCCTGACCAGGGGTGTGACGAGGTCAGGTGTGAAGCGTGTCGCACCGCGCTGCGCGATGACCATTCCTGGTGTCACCCTCGTGTCGTACACCATCCGCACATGACGCGGGGACCCGGCATTTCCGGGCCTCGACGGAAGGACGGTCGACGACGATGTCAAACCCTCCAGAGGGTGCCGAGATGGCAGCCCCGTACGGCACGGGACCGGTGGCGAAGCCGGCCAGGCGCGTACGCGTACACCACCTGCGGGAGCTGAAGGAACGCGGCGAGCCGTGGCCGATGCTCACCGCCTACGACATGTACTCGGCGGAACTGTTCGACGAGGCCGGGATCCCCGTGCTGCTCGTCGGCGACTCCGCCGCCAACAACGTGTTCGGCTACGAGACCACCCTCGGCGTCACGGTGGACGAGCTGTTGCCGCTGGTCCGCGCGGTGACGGGGGCGACGTCCCGTGCGTTGGTGGTCGCCGACCTGCCGTTCGGCTCCTACCAGCTGTCGCCAGAACAGGCGCTGGCCACCGCGGTGCGGTTCATGAAGGAAGGCAACGCGCACGCCGTCAAGCTGGAAGGCGGCCAGCGGTTCGCCCCGCACATCGAGGCCATCACGTCGGCCGGTATCCCCGTGATGGGGCACATCGGCTTCACCCCGCAGAGTGAACACAACCTCGGTGGCTACCGGGTGCAGGGCCGGGGCGACGCCGGCGAGCAGATCGTCGCCGACGCCCTGGCCGTGCAGGCGGCAGGTGCGTTCGCCGTCGTGATGGAGATGGTGAAGGCCGAGGTCGCCAAGCAGGTCACGCACGAGCTGTACATCCCGACGGTCGGCATCGGCGCAGGCCCGGACTGCGACGCCCAGGTGCTGGTGTGGCAGGACATGGCCGGTCTACGGCGTGGCAAGGCACCCCGGTTCGTCAAGCGCTACGCGGACCTGGCCGGCGTGCTGTCGGCAGCGGCCGGCGACTTCGCGGCCGAGGTGCGCACGCGCCAGTTCCCGGCCCCGGAACACGCGTTCCACTGAGCTGAGTCGGGCACGTCACCGGGTCACCGGTGGCGTGCCCAGGTGTTCCCGGCCGTGCGCGGTGTGCCATCCGGCTGCGTCCGGTCCGACCGGCACGATTCCGGACGGGTTCAGCTGGCGGTGGGTCATGTAGTAGTGCCGCTTGATGTGGTCGAAGTCGACCGTGTCGCCGAAACCTGGTGTTTGGTAGAGGTCACGTGCGTACGCCCACAGCACCGGCAACTCGGTGAGCTTCTGTCGGTTGGCCTTGAAATGGCCGTGGTAGACAGCGTCGAACCGGACCAGTGTGGTGAACAGCCGGATGTCGGCCTCGGTGATCGTGTCGCCGACCAGGTAGCGACGGGTGGCCAACCGGTCGGACAGCCGGTCCAGCTCGCCGAACAGATCGGCGTACGCCTCCTCGTAGGCCTCCTGGGACGCGGCGAACCCACAGCGGTAGACGCCGTTGTTGACGTTGCGGAAGATCGGCCCGACGACGGCGTCGATCTCGGCCCGCAGGTCGACCGGGTACAGCTCGGGAGCGCCCGGCCGGTGCAGTGCGGCCCACTCGGTGGCCAGGTCGAGCGTGATCATCGGATAGTCGTTGGTGACGACCTCGCCGGTCTCGGTGTCCACAACGCACGGCACGGTCACGCGGCCTGCGTAGTCCGGATCGGCCCGCGCATAGGCCTCGGCCAGGAACTCGATCCCCAGCACCGGGTCGCGGCCGCCGTCATCGAGCGTGAACCGCCAGCCGCGATCGTCCCGGATCGGGTCGACGACGGCCAGCGAGATCGCGTCCTCAAGGCCGAGCAGCCTCCGCACGATGACCGACCGGTGCGCCCACGGGCACGCCAGGCTCACCACCAGCCGATACCGCCCGGCCACCACGGGCCAGCCGGACGAACCGTCCGCGGTGACGCGCCCGGTGAACCTGTTCGGCTGCCGGACGAACGCACCCTTGGTCGACGTCTCGGTGAGCTGCGGAATGGCCATGCCCCGAGGTTACGGCCGTTGGTCGGCCACCGGCAGGTCAGCGGACGCACCGCTACGCCGCCGCTTGTAGAGCGCGTAGCCGCTGGCCAGCACACCCCAGACGAAGAAGCACTCCGCAGTCCCGATGAGGGCGAACTCGCTCAGGCCGGGGCGCGCGATGTCGGTGGGCACGTGCACGGTGAAGCCGTACACGCAGGCGAAGAGACACACGAGGGCCGTCGCCACGAGCACGGGTGACGGGATCCAGGCCCGGCGGCGCTGGCGCTTGCGCAGCAGGATCACGCTCACCACACCGAACGCGGTACCAGCGACGGCAGCGCTCAGATCCGGGCCGAACGACAGGTCGAACGAGCCGTTCATCAGCACCGCGTTGAACCCGCCGATACCAAACGAGATGCCCAGGGCGCACGCCACCAGGAGCAGCAACCAGCCCAGCTCGGCTGTCCACGTGTCGGTGGAGGGCTTGGCCATCGCGCACCTCGGTTCCGGGTTCGGCAGACGAAGGAGCCAGCATCCAGAGTACGGATGCCGGCTCCATTTCGTACACCGCGGTACGTCAGACCCGATCAGTACCGATCGGGACTGGCTTGTCCAGATCAGTGCCGGCCGGGGCCGCCACCGTGCCCGCCGTGCCCGCCGACCAGGGCGAGTGCCGGGACGAACCGGGCTGCGTCGATCGTGCCGTTACCGCTGGCCAGGTCGTAACCCCTGCCGGCGCTGAAGCCCTGCACGGTGCTCGTGACACCGTCGCTGTTGGTGAACGGGCCGAAGGTGTTGTTGCCCTCGGTCACGTCGACGATGCCGGTGAGCCTGCTGTGCAGGCCGCCGAGCAGGTACAGGCTGTTGTTGATGTTGCCGAGGTCACGGTGCGCGACCTGGTCGGCCATTGCCACGACGCCCGCGAACTCCGGGCTCGCCTCGCTCGTGCCGGCGACCAGGTGGTAGCCGACGTTGTTGGGCTCGAACGAGAAGAACAGCACGACCGCGCCGTCCACAGCGGCGGACAGCGAGATGTCCGGGGTGCCACGGTGGTTGCCGGTCACGTCGCGCACGCCGTTCTGGAACGACGGCCGGTTGAACACGGCGGACTTGCCACCGCCACCGGCGCCGCCGCCGACGGTGTTCAGGTCGTTCCACACGACGTCGGGCGACAGGCGGTTGCCGTCGTTGTCCAGCGTCAGCATGGTGCCACCGACGGAGGTCACCAGCGGGTCGGCCGACGGCCAGCTGTTCACCGGCATGGTGAACAGGTCCGAACCGTTGAGCTGCGCGTCGGTCGCGCCGTCGTCACCGGAGGACGCGAGCACGGTGACGCCCCGCTTGGCGGCGTTCTCGAACGCCGAGCGCAGGTTGAAGATCGACTGCTTGCTCGGGAAGGTCTCCTCGGTCGCGCCGAAGCTCTGCGAGATGACGTCACCCAGGTGGTGGTTGATGACGAAGTTCTCGGCCTTGACGATCTCCGGGAAGCCGGTCACGCCCTCGGTCTCGGAGACCGGGGTCTCCTCAAGGAGGATGTTCGCGCCCGGCGCGAACACGTGGCTCCACTCGACGTCCAGCGTGGTCTCGTCAGCCCAGCCGGTCATGTCGCTGTTGTTCGGGTCGAACGGCGGCACCGGGCCTGCGTCCTGCCGGATCGTCAGCTTGGGCGGGTCGGGCAGCCCGAAGGTCTGGTCGAACACGTGCAGGTCGTTGGCGATCGTCGGCGAGCCGAAGGAGTCCACGATCACGATGGTCTTGCCACGACCGTCGATCCCGGCGTTGTGCAGAGGCGCCAGGTTGTAAGCCTTGATCAGCTGAGCCGGCTGATAGCAGTGGATTCCGAGGTTCTGCAGACAGAAGTCCGTCGTGGGCGGCGTGGCCAACGACTTGCCGGCGATCGGGTCGTTGTGGAACGGCACGGGCGCCACGATGTGCGACGCGGGCGCCGAACTGGCGGCGACCGAGCCGGTCATGGACGCCGCGACGACGCTCATGGCGCCCGCGGCGACCACGCTCGCCATCGTGAGCCATCGAACCGGGCGTAAAACCATGGAATACCTCCTCAATGCAGGGCACGCACCACAGGGTCGGAGCGTGGACGGAGCCAACCGCCCGGGTTGTACATCGGGAGTTGGGCTTCCGCCGTTGCATAGTCAACCTCTTTGGCACCAAGTCGGGGAGGGGGCCGAAAGTCGTTACGCAAGTGCCGCGCAGGCATCAGCCAGAAGGGTTCTTGTTGTGCACAAGGAAGGCCCCACCAGGTAAGGTGCCGGCCCGAGACAAGCACATACCGGACAGATGGGAATGCTTCGGGGCCGTCGTTGTCCGTGAAGAGATAGGGCTCGTCCGGCAACACCAGCCCATTCGCCCGGCCGTCGGCGAGTACCGCCCGCAATTCGGTCAGGGCCGGCCGGGGATAACGTTCGTCAGAGTTCGAATAAGCATTGCCGACGCCGATCCTCCGCAACACATCGCCGGCGAATGTGTTGCTGCCCAGCACCACCCAGGGTTTTCGCCACACCGGGATGATCGCCGTGACGCGGACCGGCTCGACCCGCTGCCACTCGCGTTCGGCACCGGTCAGCCAGTCCGGCGCCGGCACGCCGAACACGTCGGCACACAGCCCGCGCAGGGTGGTCAGCGCCGCCGGCACGGTGGCCGGCGCCGCGCTCACCCACACCGGGATGCCGGCCGCGCGCAGCTGCCGCACGTCCTCGGCCCGGTTCTCCTCGACGTTGGCCACGACAAGCTGTGGACGCAGCGCGATGACCTTGTCCACCTTCGGGTATTTTGAACCACCCACCCTGGTGGTGATCAGCTCCGACGGGTGCACGCAGTAGTCGGTGGCGCCGACCAGCACCCCGGGCACGGTCGCCTCGATCGACTCGGTCAGCGACGGCACCAGGGACACCACGGCGGCCGGCCCGGCATCCGGCAGGCGAACGTCGTCGCCCAGTTCGTCCGAGATGACTCGCACGTCAGTCGCGGACCGGTTCGAACGTCACCCGGCGCCGGTCGACGTCGGCCTCCACCAGCCGGACCACGATCCGCTCGCCCTCGGGCAGCTCGTCACCGACACAGCGCGCCACCACTGGCGGGTCGGCCACGAACACCTCACCGCCCTTGGCCTCGGCGTGCAGCACGACAGCAGGGAACGTCTCGCCGACCCGGTCGGCCAGCACCCAAACTTCCACCTGGGACAGACACGCCCGGTCCACCCGGCTGGCCAGCGCGTCCGACGTGGCCATCAGGCCGCTCAGGTCCGGCAACGCGGCCCGCACCCACTCCGGCACGGCAACGCCGGCCGCGACGGCAAGACACACCTCCGTGCCGAACCGGTCGACCAGCCGCCGGATCGGTGCCGTGACGTGTGCGTACGCGGCACCGAGCCCGCCGTGGGTCGTCGTCTCCGGCACCAGGCCCGCCTCGGTGTCCAGCACCGTGTAGCCGGCACCGCGCAACAGCCGCGTGGCGTCCACATGGAACGCCAGCGCCTCCGGTCGGCTCGGATCGAGCGTCGCCAACACCCTGGCCGCCGTCACGCCTGCCGGCCAGTCCACCCCGAGCGCGCTGGCCCGCCTGCGCAGACTGTCCAATGCTCCCGGCTCCGCCTCGGGCAACGTGCGCAGCACGCCGATCCCGGCGCCGAGCATCAGTTCGGCCGCTGCCATACCGGTCAGCAGGGACATCTCCGCGTTCCACGCCTCGACGTCCACTCGGGACCGCAGGATCAGCTTCCAGCCGCCGTTGCCGTCGGCGACCGCCCGCTGCTCCGGCAGTTGCAGTTCGACAGCGCCCCGGCTGACCGCGAGTTCCCTGCGCAGCCTGCCCAGTTCGGGCAGCAGCGCGTAGGACGGGTGCGGTGTGCCGGCGGCCAGCTGGTCGCGGACCGTGTCGTAGTCGAGTTGGGCCACCGAGCGGACCAGCGCCCGCCGGACGCGCACCCGCGCCAGCTCGCCGTCGGAGTCGCAGTCGATCGTCCACAGCACAGCCGGCCGGGTTTCCTCGGGCAGCAGGCTGGCCGCGTCCTCGGACAGCTGCGGCGGGTGCAGCGGGACGAGTTCGTCGGGCAGGTACAGGGTCTGGCCACGCCGACGGGCCTCGGTGTCCAGCGCGCCACCCGGCCGGATGAAGTGGCCGGGGTCGGCGATGGCGTAGTCCACGCGGTAGCCGGTGCCCCGGCGACGCAGCAGCATCGCCTGGTCGAGGTCCTTCGCGCCGGGCGGATCGATGGTGATCAGGGGCAGGTCGGTGGCGTCCTCCCTCGGCCCGAGCGGGCCGGACACCGCCTGCTCGGCCTCCACCAGCGCGGCCGTCGGGTAGTCGGTCGGCAGTCGGAACTCGGCACGGATGGCCGCGAAGTCCTGACTACCGCGTCGCTCGTCGATGGCCGAAGGCCGGCTCTCTGCCGCCACGGGTCGACAGTAACCAGCCGTGCCGACGTTCGTCAGGTCCGGACGGGGAGAGCCTCAACTCACCAACGCTGATCACGTGGCCCACGACCGGGCCGCTGCGGACCGGTCGGGCCGAACGACTCGCCGGGCATCGGCGGCTGTCGCACCGGGAAGCCGGTGGGCGGCGTGTCCGGTGGCTCCTGATCGGTCGGCGGTCGACCGTGGTTGGCCGGCGCCTCGGCGATCGGCCCTGGTCGGGGGCCGCTGCCCGGTTGGCTGGTCGCCGACCTGGGTGGCGGAATCGGGTCCAGACAGGACACCAGCACCGTGGTGTCGGCGGGCCGGTCCACCAGCCTGCCGGCGCGATCCCGGTAGACGACCTCACCGTCCGGGTCGATCTCCACCAGGTAGCCGACCTCGGCCAACTGCTCCTCGTCCAGGTCGGTCAGCTTCTCGTGCCGGGACGGCTGCACCCGGTAGATCGGCCAGGTGACGTGCGAGAACGCCAGGTGGAACTCGGACAGCAGGTACGTCATGTGCTGCTGCCACGGCAGCGGCATGGCCTCCACCAGCGAGCGGGGCAACACCACGTAACCCGCGTCGGCGCCCGGCCGCTGCGTACTGAAGTAGTCGTGCAGCGGAGCGCTGGACGCGGGGGGCCCCGCGTGGCGCTGGATGGGGTCGGGAGTGAACACGCGCTCCGCCTCCTGCCGCCGACGTCTTCGGCCCCTTGGCCGCATGCGCATCAGACTCTCTCAGACTCCCGGACGGACGGCTTGCTGGACGAGTTCGCGGCTGTTCCACGGCATCGCGATCTCATGCACGGGGATACCCGGCTCTGGTGCCTCCACAATCCGATTGTTACCCAGATACATGAAGACGTGGTGGATCGTGGCGGGGTTGTTCGGGTCGTAGGCGAGGAACATGAGATCACCCGGTTGGGCGTCCCGGACCGGGAGCAGCGCACCGCCGTGGAACTGGTCGACCGACACCCTCGGCAGGTCGATGCCGCCTGCCTGGTAGGCCCGCAGCATCAGGCCGGAACAGTCGAAGGCGTTCGGCCCGGTGGCACCCCACACGTACGGCTTGCCGATCTGCGCCAGCGCGAACGCGATGGCCTTGGCCGCCGCCGCGGTCGGCGCCGGCAGCGTGTCGCCGACGAGTTGCACGCCACCGCAGCCACTCGGGTCGGCCACCTGGCCGATGTGCTGTACCAGGAAGGCGGCCATCGACTCCCAGTTGTTGTAGGCCAACGGGAACGCCGAGCGCTCCACCGCCTGGGCCGCTTCCCCCGGCCGGTCCTGCTGCCAGTTCGGGAGCGACGTCAGCACGTCGTAGAACTTGTTCACCGCGTAGGTCGGGTCGGTGACCTGTGCGTAGGTGCCCCAGCCCTGCGACGGGCGCATCTGGAAGATGCCGGCCGAGTCGCGGTCGCCGCCGGGCAGATCGCGCAGGCCGGACTCCTGCATGCCGGCCTGGATGGCCACCTGCCAGGCCAGCGCCGGCAGGTTGCGCTGCTTGCCGATGCTGATGATCAGCGAGACCGTCCCCTGCTGCGCCGAGTTCAGCCGACCGGCCGCCGTGGCACCGTCGGCCACGTCGTTGCCGACGAACGGGCCGAGACCGGCGTCGCAGTTGGTGTTGGCGAACGCGGAGTCGGCTGCCTGCTGTTCACCGCCGAGCACCACGCTGCTGATCACGCCGATCACCCCGAGCGCACCAGCGGCCAGCACCACGAGGACGGCGACGACGATCCCGGCCTTACGCATGTCAGGACGCCTCCATGTAGCTGGAGACCTGCCAGCCCTGCGGGGTCGCGATCGCGATGATGTCCAGTTCACCGGCGTTGGTGGGCAACAGCGCCTCCACCGAACCGATGTAGGAGTTCTTCGTCTTCGGCGTCCCGGTGACCTCGGTGGCGTCGATGTTCGTGACGTCCACCGAACTCATCTGCGGCAGGAATTCACTGGTGGTGTACGGCTTGAGCTGGGCCAACCACTGCGCGTTGGTCATCCCGACCGGGTGGTTCACCCATGCCTTGCCCCACGCGTCGATGACGTCCAGCGCGGCGGTGGGAGCCGGGGCGGACACCGGGGTCTCCGGTGGGCTGGCTAAGCGTGTCACTGTCGGAGTAGTCGTGTCCGACGTGGTGATGCCGGCCGCCGGGGCCGTGCTCAGCGGGGTTGGTTCCTCCGACGTGATGACGACGCCACTCGGGCCGCCGGTCGCGGTCCGCTTGGCCGACGTGCCGGTGTGTGCGACGACGATGGCGACGGCGATCGCCACCACGAGGAGCCCGACGAGCGCGCCGACCAGGTGCCTCGGCGACCGCAACGGCCAACCCCACAGCCTGCGGTACACCGCCGCACGGCCTCGGTTGGTCCTGATGGGCATGACCCGACACTCCTAGCCTCGCTCTGTCCTGGTGTCCCAACTGCTGTCCCGTACCTCAAGTCCCCGCGATGGCCGGTAGAGCACGAACACGGGGCGGCCGGCCACCATCTCCGTCTCCGCTCTGCGCGGTCCGCTGTCCCGGTTGCGCCTGGTCACCTGGGACGGCACCACGAACGCGTCCTCGCCCCGGTCCCAGCCGCGGTCCACGGCGGGCGGGCTGTCCACCATCCGGCTGGCCCTCGCCTCCGGCACGGTTGTCGTCGGTCCGCCGTAGCCGTAGGGCCGGACCGGTGGCAGCGCATACTGCCCCTGCCCGCCCGGTGCGCCACGCAGTTCCCGGCCGCGGCCCCCGGCCCGATCGGTGCGGTGCGCCGTGGCCATGATCGTGGTAGCCGACTCGCCGTAACTGCCCTCCGGTCGGACCCGGCCGTCGGCACCCTCGCGCCGGTCGACCGTCTCGCCGCCGCGCACCTCGTCCCAGAACCGTTCCTGCGCGGTCGGTTCCTTGGATCGCCTGCGCAGCCTGGACAACATGCTCGGTGAGGACGGAAAACCCGCGCCCGCCGCCGACACCGACAGCTCGACCATCTGCCACATCCGGCGCACCGGCCTGCCGACCATGAAGAACACGATGGTGATCAACGTGGCCAGCAGCATCTGGGCGAGCAGCGACAACTGGCTGCCGGCACCGAAGATCAGGTTCAGCAGCAACGCGTCCATGCCGGCCAATGCGGACAGCAGCAACACGTTGAACAGCACAGCGCCCGCCGCCTTGGCCACTTTGGGCAGCAGCTCTGGCAGCACCATCGCGGCAAGGCCGATCAGCGGCGCGGCCAGCAGCAACACCCGCAGCAGCACCTGCGCCAACAGCACGGAAGCCTTGGCGAACAGCTGGAACAAGGCGTACGCGAAGCCCTGGAACAGCGCCAGGAAGCCATCACCGGTACGGCTGCCCTCACTGCCTTCGAAGAACCCGGCCGCCGAACCGAGCTTGTTCGGCAGGGCCTTGTAGTCGTTCTGCTTCGCCGTCACCTTGGCCGCGTCGTTCGCCGAGTTCACGTCCGACTTGGACCACGCCTGGTCGTTGAGGAGTTCGCCGCCGAACTGCTTCGCCTGTGGTGAGGCCGGATCGCCGAACTCACCACGTAGCCAGTTCTGGTAGATGACGTTGTTGTACAGCTCGTCCGGCAGGGTGTTGCGCTGCGACTGCACCTGGCTGGCCGGCACGAAACCGGCCTGGATCTGCGATGTCTTCTGCAGCAGCAGGGTGTCCATCTCGCCGTACACCGGGCCGAGCACCAACACCGATGCCGCCAGCCACATGCCGGCCAGCGCCCACATGCCGCGTCGGCTGATCGTGGCCATGTCGCCGGTCCAGATGTACCGGAACATGATCACCGCGAGGATCAGCGCGACCGGGGCGAACCACCGCACGTAGATGTTGTCGTAGAAGGTGGTCGCCGCCTTGGCCACCGCGTCGTCCAACGGCTTGAGCATGCTGTCCTGCGACAACATCGCGTAGTGCAGGCTGTTCGTGGCGCCGACGACGTTCTTGCCGACGTTGAACAACTGGTTGCCGGCCCACGTGTCGATCACCGAGTTCGGGTCGGTGATCGTCTTGGACAGCACGCAGTTGTTGTCGAACACGTGCCAGACCGAACCGGCGTAGCTGTACTTGCCGTAGTTGGAGTTCGGGTCACCGTGGTCCAACGCGGGCGGATCGATGGCGCCGACCATGCCGGCGCCGGGCCGTTCCGGGATCGGGGCCTCGCCGCACTCGTCGGCGAACGCCGGCACGCCCAGCACGATCTGGATGCCGAGAATGCTGGTCACCAGCACCATCACCGACCACTTGCGACCGCGTCGCCACTGCTGCTGATCTGCACGTTTCCAACGCGAGTGGCGTCGTACCCCGTAGAGGAGCACGACGGCGGCCACCCCGACCAGCACCGGGTTCACGGGCAGCCCTCAGCGGCGCCCGGCGCGGCGGTTCTCACGCGGAGTCCCCCCGACCTGAGCGGCGGAACCCACCGTCCGGGTCCGGGCCGTCCCCACCCGGTGTCGGTACGAGGCCGTCGGTGAGGTCGTCGGCCAACCCAACCTCCAACTCCGCTGCGAACTCGTCGTCGAAATCCGGTTCCGAGTGCCGACCGCGCTCCTGCGACGGTTCCGGCATCAGATCGGTCGGCATCGCGGGCAGCGCCGGCCGGTTCTGCTCGCCGCGCATCGCGTCCGGTGTGGTGTCCAGCGCGGTCCGCAGGTGGTCCATGTGGTTGCCGGAGAAGTCGATCCGGATGCGCTCCACACCACCGGCACCGTCACCGAAGATGAACTGCCTCGGCGCCCGGTCCCGCTCGGTCATGCCGCGCTCGCCACCCGGCCGTCGGCCCAGGCTGGAGATCACCTGCTCGTAGCCGGCACCCACCGGCACCTTGAGCAGGCGCAGCGCGTCGGCCTGGGCGTCGTCGTCGTCGAGGCGACCGACGAACACCGAGTCCAGCAGTGCGACGAAGCCCTGAATACGCAGGAAGTCCGCCGGGATCTGGCTGGACAGCAGCACACGCACGTTCCACTTACGCGAGTCACGCGCGAACCGGTTCATCAGCACCCGTCCGGTCGGTACCTCGGCCAGGAAGAACGCCTCGTCGATCCAGACGCCCTTGCGGAGGTCCTTGGGGCGCTCGTAGATGGACCGCTGGGTCAGCCAGGCGGCCAGGTTCAGCAGTTCAACGCCCAGCGACTCGGCGTCGGTCCAGTGCTCGCGGCCGACACCGTCCTTGGGCAGCGTCAGGCCGGCCATGGTGAGCACGGTGAGCCGGTCGTCGCGGGTCTCCGCGTACGGGTCCTCGCCGTGCTCCGGGATGAGCAGGCTCATCCGCTCGCGCATCTCGTCCAGGAAGTCGGCGACCACCATCGCGTGTTCGTGGTGCTCGCTGGCATCCCGGCGCAGGGCGTCGAACACCTGGCCGGGGTCGGCGTCGATCCGGCCGCCGACGGTCCGCACCGCGCGCAGCAGCACGATCCTGGTCTGCGGCAGCCGGGCCACCTCGTAGGGCAGCAGACCGGTCAGCACGTCCAGCACCAGCCGTCGCCGGGTGGCCGCGACCAGCGCCTTCTCCCGCCGCCACGCCCGTTCCGGGTCGGTCTCGTCCAGGAAGTGCTCCAGCTCCGGCTCGGCCACCACCCGGTACGGGTTGAGGATGCCGGGCTGGGCGTTGAGCAGGTTGATCGGCCGGGCGTACGGGCGCAGTTCGGGCAGCTCACACAGTCTGGCCAGCGGCCCGGACGGGTCCAGCAGTGTCCAGTAGGCGCCCGAGCGCAGCGTCTTGTAGACCAGGCCACCACCGAGGAACGACTTGCCGCCACCCAGCCCGGCGACCATCGCGGTCAGGCCCGAACCGTCCCGGATCTCCTGCGCCATCCACGGGTCCCACGCCACCGGGCGCCGGGTCGCGGTCACGGTCTCGCCGAGCAGCACACCACGCCGGTCGCCGACCTCGGCGGTGGCCGAGGGCACCGCCGACGCCGCCCACACGACCGAACCGCGACGCATGTAGGCCGTGGACGCCAGCGGCTCGCCGGGGATGAACTCGCGGGCCATCGCGTACTGCGCCTCGGGGTGCTCGATGGCCACCTTCGGCTTGTAGAGCTCCAGCAGCTGCTGGGCCAGCCGCAGCGCCTCGCGTTCGGTGGCGCCGGACACGGCCAGCCGCCACCACGAGCGGACCCGGGTGGCCAGCGCGGTGAAGCCCGACGTCATCTCGTCGTCGATCTCCAGCACCCGAGATGCCTGGCGGGACAACGACTGTGGCGGTTCCAGCTCGTGCTCGTCGGTGTAGTGGCGGACCTGCGAGCGGACCTTGTTCATCTGCCGGCCCAGCTCGCTGGCCACCTCCTCGGGGCGGCGCACGTAGATCCGGGCCGACCACTCGACGGACGCCGGCAGGCGGTCGGAGTGCTGCACCCAGGGGTCGTCCACCTCGGGGATCTGCAACCCGTGCATCTGACCGACGGTGAGCACGGCGACGTGCCGCCTGATGCCGGCGTTGGACCCGGTCCGGCCACGCACGGTGACCGTCGGCGCGTACGGCTCGGTGTGGAAATCTGCTGCGTCGGTGAAGCTGGCCAGGTCCTCGGGTTCCCAGGTGTTGCCCGGCACGGCGGGCAGGTTGCGTGGCGCGGGCAGGCCAAGCGAGCACGAGCGGTGCATCAGCCAGGACATCTCCTCGGCGGCGACCGGACGACCGTCCAGCCCGGCGGAGCCGATCACCTGGTCCAGGTGCTCGACCTCGCTGTCCAGCGCGACCAGTTCGGCGTCCACGGCGTCCGGGAAGACCCGGCGCAGCAGCGGTGCGGCCCGTTCGACGGCCCGGTCCACCATCCGGCGGGTCTGCACCTGCACACCCAGATAGACCTCTTTTTCCGCCATCGACCGGCCGAGCAGTTGCTGCTGCTCACCGACCATGTAGTCGTCGAAGGACAGTGCGCCCTGGCTGTCCGGCAGCCGGTTCACCGAGTTGTGTACGTGCGCCTCGGCCCACATGCGGATCGGGAACGGCCGGGTCGTCACCCGAAGGTGTAGCCACCGGCCCTGGAGTTCGGCGTACTGGCCGGCGATGGCGGCGACCAGGTCCTGGCGTTGTGAGTCGGAGCGGAACGACCAGCGCTGCGGGGCCAGGCGATACCAGGCGTAGACGTTGTCGCCGGTGCGCAGCAGGTGTCCGTCGATCGTGCGAGCGGCGATCGTGGGCGTGTAGGTCGGCATGGCCCGCTCGCCGGGCAGTCGCCTGCCGCGCTTGCTGTAGGTCTGCTGCCGGTCCTGTGCGGGCGGGACGATCTGCTGGGGCACCCGGTGGCCCGCACGTTGATCACGTCCCTGATCACCTCCTGCCCTGCGTCCGAACACCGCCTACCTCCTTGCTGCGAGGCCGCGCACTACCCCGGTTTTGCGCATGTTGGACATACTGGACGTGCTGGGCGGATCGCGCGGGCTGGCTCACCCGTGCACCGGACTGGTTCACCCTGCGGGGACTCCCGTGCTTGTTGTTCTTGTTCGGCACCGGTCGCTTGTGCTTCGGCAGCGGGCGTGCTCTGTGCATCCGGACCCGCGTGGCACTGGCGGCGCCACCCACGCCGGTCGGCCGCTCGCGGGGCGCGTTCAGCTCTCGCATCCACATCGTGAACACGGCGCCGAGTGGGCGCTCGTGACTGATCCGCGAGGTGATGAGCCTGGTCAGCACGACCGTGACGACCACGGTCCATGCCACGGTGAAGAAGCCGAACCCGAACAGGGCGCGGACGCCCGTCAGGACCAGCACGAACACCAGAATGCCGACACCCCAGGCGACGTACCTAGCCCGCCAGGGGAAGGTCGCCTTGGGTGGACCGAGCCACACCGCGTCAACGCGGTACACCTCGTCATCGGTGCGTACCCGCACAACCGCCCCCCAGTTGTCAGCCGGTGAACAGCTTGGCGAGCCACGTACCCAGGTCGACGCCGGCTCCGGAGACGGCAAGGCCGATGATGGCCAGTGCCACGAACACACCACCGATACGGCGCATCACTCCGGCGTTGTCGCCCTTGCCGCCGCCCAAATAGAGCAGCAGGAGTGCGACCACCAGGAGCAGCAGCGGCACGGCATTGTTGAGAATCCACTGGCTGACGCCGTTTGTGCCCAGTTGGGCGGCGGCAACCGGAACGAGGGCCGAGCCGGTCATCTCGTCCTCCCTGGTACGAGGGGCGAGGCTGGCTGCCATCGGCCGGCGATGGCACCCGCCTCATGTCTTACTGCTGACGAGTACAACACGTCAGCTTGACGACGTGTAGTGGTCAATGCGCGCAGAGTGTGTCCATCCCGTTTTCCGTCGTGGCATATTACGTCTAATCTGACACACACATCATCGGTCGCGGGAGGGGTGGACCGATACGCAAACCACCCGTTCGCCCCACTCACCACAAAGGTTCACCCGGCCGCGCGGCCGCCCGTAACGGGCTGTGCGCCACGTCACGTCCGGTCGGCCCACATCGTGGGACCTGAAACGGTGTGATCAGGGGCGGTATCCCGGTTGACACTGCGACCAACCCGCCGTGGAGGGGCAACGTGATCCAATCTCCGGAGATCAAGACGGACGACACCACCCCGCCGGACCCCACCGAGGCTACCGGTCGCCCGGCCGCCAACGGCCGTCGGGTGCAGCGGACCGTGAACTTCGACCGCGAGATCCTGGACCGTGCCCGGGCGGCGGCCACCTACCTGGCCCGGAACGAGCCGGAGTCCGGAATACGTAGTTTGGCCGATATCGTGAACCCGGCCGTGGCCGAGCGCGTTGTCGAGTTGGAGGCCCGGTTCAACAACGGTCTCCCCTTCCAGCCGGTACTGCGGATGCCAGCTGGTCGACGCGCCGGTCGCGCTGCCGAAGTCACGCTGGAGACCCAGGCTCATCCGCCGGTGGTCGAGTGATCTCTCGTGCCGCTCGTCCTGCGTAGCCGGAGGACGAGGACGGCGCCCGCGATGACGAGGACGAAGCCCGGCGAGGAGATGACCCAGCGGGTGGCGCCGTAGTCGACCAGTTGGGCGATCGCTTGGAGCAGGGCGCCCGCGTCGAGGATGTCGAAGGCTCGGCCGGCCGGACGGGACAGTTCCGCGGGGAGCCACCGGTCAAACCGGACCTTACCGGCCCAGGCCAGCCCCGATGGGACGGAAGCGGCCACGAAGAGCCCAACAGCCACCCAGTTCAGCACAGCCAGCACGCCAACACCCTCCGCCGATCCACCCAGCGCCCCATCATTCCGTGCGGAGCGGGTTACGGCAGCAAGTCGAACGTATCCGTGTGGCGAGGTCGGACGACCGTGAAGTGCCTGCGATCCAGCGTCGCGACCGCGCTGATGCCCAGCCGCTCAGCTACCGCGACAACGGACGCGTCGACACCACCGAGGGGCAAGTCGCCATAGGCCTTCACCAAGTCCGCCATCCGGGCAAGGTCCCGAGGCATCAGGTCTGCGCACTCGGCGTGCCGCTGATCCCGGTCGTTCATCGCCGCGCGATGGGACCCGTGTCGACAACGATCACTCGGCGTTGCCCAGCTCACGCCGCAGGATCTCACTGGACCGCTCGGCGAGATCAGGCTCTGCTGACAGCATCCCGATCCACGCGAACTCACGAGCAGGCTGCTCGTCGGGCTCGTCGGCAAGCTGCCGCAGCACCCCAACAGCTTGGCGGACCTGCTGCTCATCCAGCTCGTCCACCAAGCGGTGCGCATCCTCGCTGGTGCTGCTGCTCATGGCACCGATTCCAGCTGGTTGGCCAAGCGACGAAATTGAAACGTACTAAGGCATCACCTCGCGAGCTGATCCAGATCGACGACAGTGCAACTGGACAACGACCGGACCAATTGGGTCGCCTGGACCCACGCAATAGCCGGGTCGTTGAAGTCGATCGCGTCACCGTTGTCCAGCGGCGAGATCGTCGGAAATCGTCGCCCAGGTTGGAACAGGACACCGGTCACGCCGCACAGTTGCGTGTGAGCACGAACCGCGACGAAGCCGGGGCGGAACGCCGGGCACAAGCCGACGCTCAGCCGAGCGCAGGGCACGCACAACGGCGGGTGGACAGTCGCCATGTCATCCGGCCAACCCGGGATGGTGATCGACCCGATCGCCCGGTAGCAGCCACAACAGGCCGTCGGTGCTGCGGTCAGCCGGCTGCGCACAGACCTGGCACAGCAGTCGCAGCATTGCCCGCCGCTGTCGAACGGGATGCGGCTTCGTGAACAACGGCCTGCCCTTGCCGATCCGGCCAGCTGTCCGGGTCCACAACACGCCCCACTCATCCCGATCCAACAACGTCTCGTCGGCATAGCCGATCCCACCGCCAGGTCGGTTGACCACGACCGAGGGACGCAGCTCCTCACCACTCCACGACCCGACGTACGGCACCACAGCGCCACCACCGAACATCCGGGGGTTGTAGCGCCGCGCCGTACCGGACACGGTGACAGGACAAGACGGCGAGATCCCGTCTGTGAGCACAACTATTCCTTCCACGAAAGGGATTGCGGGCACGACTCCGCCCGTTTGCACGGTGGCAGCTCGCTATCGGTCCGATGCAGTGCGTCCGCCAGGGCATCGCGTATGACGGCTTCGATGCGGTCGGTCTGCCGGTTCTTCGCCGCGACCAACTGCTTGTGCAGCTGAACAACTTTCTCGCCGAGTTCGGCGACGGCCGCCTCCAGCGAACGCAGCGACCGATCTACCTCCGCTGGGTCGTTGCGGTTGTTCGGTCGGCCGCTCACGTCTCCAACCCGCGCCCGGTCTCGTCGGCTCGGTGTGCTCCACCCGGCCGGCCAGACGTGGGCGGGAACGGGTCGATCTCGCCGGCCATCCGTAGCGCCGCCCTGGCCAGCTCCCGCAGGAACCGCGCGGTAGACACCGATGCCCTCGGGAACGGCGGCACGGTCACGACCAGGTTCATCGGGTCCAGGAACACCGCCAGCAGCTGTTCGCCGCCAACGGTGGTCCGCACGCCGGCCGTCGCGCGTCGACCTGGCCAGCACCATATGCTCATCGGCACTTCGGTACTGGTCATGATCACGCCGCCTTGCTGGCGTCAGCCTGCCGAGACGCCGGCTTGCTACCCGCTGGTGCGCTCATCCCGGTAGCCCGAATTACCCACGTGATCCACTTCGCTTGGCCGGACACCTCAGCCCGAGGCTGGACCGTCATCCCCTCCAGCAGGACCGGCCGGAACGGCAACCCGGCGACCGCAGCGGGCGGAACCGGCTGGACCTTGGCCGCGAACTCCACCGTGACCGACTTCTCGCGGTCCTTCTCCGCCGAGGGATCAGCGAACGTTCCCCGGAACAACAGCAAGCCCGTCGCCTCATCCGTACGAGGCCGGACAGGACGGTTGCGTGCCCGGTCCTCCTGCGACTGGTACTCGGTGACCGGGACGATCTCGCCGACCAGGAACAGGCCCTCCGGGAACCACTCCTCGAAATCGGCGGACAGACGCATGTTCTTGGGAGCAGCCATGATTACACCTCGCCGTTCGTTGTGGGCAGACCGCCCAGTTCGGGAAGATTCACATCGGCGTCCCGCCACTGGTCCGAATTGGACGGCAGGGCCGTACGCAAACGGTTCTGCACCTCGCACCACTGGCCGAACTCACTGGCGGCAACAGCCAGACTGCGGGCGAAAGAGGCCGCATCGACCAGGCCGCCGACACGAGCGGGTACCTGAATCAGAATGGACGACGAATCATCGCCGGCCACGAGCTGCCGGATACCGGGTGATGGCGACACGACCTCCGCTCGGTAGCCGACGAGAGGCTGAATCACCAGGTGAAAGCCCATCTGCACTCCTGTGTGTCTCGGTCCGAGCGCACTCGTATGAGCGCACTGAACTCAGGAGACATCCCGTTGGAGTGGATCACCCGGACAAACTGTCCGGGTAGCAATCGGTGGTCCTAGCGGGAGTCCGCTAGGGCCTTCTCGGCAGCGTCCAGCACAGCTGACCAGGGCAGTTCACGCGGGCCGGCTTCGCGTGGCTCGTAGAGCGGCCACACGTCGTCGCCGTACACCAGGTGCACGCCAGCCCGCCGTAGCGCATCAAGGTGACTCGTCCAGGACGGATGCCGGGCGTGTGCCGCGTTGACCCGAGGGAACACCACGACCGGGAGCCCCAACGTGCCGATGGCCTCGTTGACCTGCGTCAATGCCTGGTTATCGGCGATACCCAGCGCGAGCTTGGCAACGGTGTTCGCTGACGCAGGCGCTACGACGTAGCAGTCGACGGGAGGGTGTGGGCTCATCTCGTCGGGTGAGCGCGGCTCGATCCGCACCGGGTAGCCGGTGGTCTTCTCGATCTCGGCCAGCACGCCCGACTCCGCCAGCCAACGGCCAGCCGTGGGTGTGGCGGTTACCGCGACCGTCCACCCGGCATCGATCGCGGGTTGCACGAGGCCGGCGAGTAGATCGTTAGCGCCACCAGCGCCGGAAACGACCAGGCCGAGGACGCGTGAGGTCACCTGACGGCCCGGCAGCGCTCGGCCAGCGCCAGCAACGCCGAGGACTTCTTGCCCGCTGTGGCTGGTGCTCGCCGGTACATCGATCGGACGACCTCGCGGACCACCGTGCTGTGCCGGACGATGGTCGGCGACTTCTGCTCGGCGGTCAGGAGTGTCTGAAGTGCGTCGTCATCCTTGGCCACGAGGCTATACGCCCGAGCGAGGTCGATCAAGTGCGTGACCTGGCGTTCTATGGGCAGATGGTCGACGTTGACCCGTTGGCCGGACTCGATGACCTGTGGGATGTCGCCCAGGTCGAGCGCCGCTGAGATCCGGTGCAGTTCTACGTTGGCCGGACCGAAGCCGGTGAACCAGTAGTTGGCGTCCTCGCCGAGCTGGTCAGCAGCACGGTTGGCATTGGCCAGCAGCTCGTTCGCGGTTGACCGGTCCTGGTGCCGAGCAGCAGCGACCGCCGTCCGCAGGTGGAGCATGCCGTAGAGGCTCAGCGCGGCAGGGTCTCCCGCGGCCATCCTCGGCCCCAGCCATCGTGCAGCGACCTCGCCCAGCTCAAGGGCATCATCGAACCGGCCGACAGCGAGCAGCGCGTGAGTGCCCGACCGGGCGGCCGAGGCCAGGACGAGCGGGTCGTCAGCCTCGTCGGCGGCCTGCATGGCGCGTTCGGCGGCGATCCAGGCGAGGTCAGCCTCGCCGATCTTGCTCAGCGTGGTGGCAGCCAGGTGGTGGATGCGCGCGGACACCGCAGCACAGGCCCGCCGGTAGGCGCCGTCATCGGCCGACGCGGCTTCCATCTGCTGGGTGGTCTTGATCAGGCCGGGCAGGGCGGTCACGACGCGGCCGAGGTCACCGCGCTGATAGGCCGACCAGGCAACCTCATCCAGTTGAGTCACCGGTGCAGGGTCGATGTACTCAGGCGACAGCGACGAGGAGAAAAGCGTCCGAGACAGCCGGCGAGGCGCCATGAGTGCGTCTCGAATGGCCGGGACGTCGTCGTGTTCCTCGGTGTCCTCCATGAGCACCGGTTCGCCGAGCAGGTCCCCGAGCGTGACCCGCAACCCCCGCGCGACCTCGGCAAGCACGTCCAAGCGCCGGATATCCCGCTCTCCGCGCTCGATCTTGCTCAACCAGTCCTCGGTACGCCCGACCAGGTCAGCCAGCACAGCCTGAGACAGCCCACGCCGACGCCGGTAGAACGCGATCCGTTCCCCGACGCTCAGCTGATCACCCACTCCCCGCACGGACTGATCGTACCCTCACATGAGGTTCAACGCTTTCGCCAGATTCTTATGAAGTGCAATTATTTCATCAGGAACTTCGACCGAATGAGCGAAATGCGATGCAAACCGCACCTTACTCCTGCCGAAGGTTTGTTGAGCAGCATCAAAAATCACCGGACTGACACGCTTCAACAAGACCTCAAATTCTCCCGATTTCGAACCATCGTCACCGAATCCTTGAGCGACCGTGAAGACACCAGCCGTGCTCCAATAATCTACCATATCGTCGAATGAATCAGGGTCGCTTGGCAGCGGAGACGGCCTACAGCCCAGCTTAACCAACTGCCTCGACAGATTACTGTCGAGGCGCATAGCGGGGCCGTCTGCGACAACAACCCAAGATACACCGAACGACTCCAGGAAGTCGATATAAGCTCCGAAATTGGCGTCGCCACCCACGGAAACGATCGATATGTTCCTCGCATCAAAGTCTGGCAGGCCATTAGAGGTAGCGAGTTTCGCAAACCACACAGGAAGGGCGCCCGATTCGGTCGGTCCCTCACACAGAATGACACCAGCGGAGAATAGCAGCGACCGAACATGCGCCGGCTGAAGAATTTGGACCCATTTGGCTTCGCGCTCCGGACTCAATTGGCCACTCCGAAAAACGCGAACAGTACCGCCCGCATCGTGGCCTAGACGTAACACACTCGGTATACCGCCAACACCCTGAATAGGCACCAGGTCGGCACTATGAGTAATTACGATTACCTGACGAGTTTGTCCGGATCTGGCAATTTCGGCGAGCAGTTTTCTTTGCATCGTTGACGACAGGTTAACAGCAGGCTCGTCAAGAACTAGTGCTTGCCCGGCTTCTCCCGAAAGTAGAACGCTCAATACCAATGCCTCTTGCGCTCCGGCGCCCGATAGAGTGATTGACTGCTCTCCATAATCCCGAACCACCGTAGGGGCGATGACAACTGGCACGTCCGACTCAGAACTCGGAACGAACTCCGTCATCAACCCCAGTTGTTGTCCGGTCAAAGTTGCAAACAGATTTTCGACACTTTGATATCGCTTCCTCGCGGCGACGTCACCATTCTTAAGTCTATGGAGCTCTCCGGGAACCATCGAACCGTCCCGCAGGTCCATCGGGCCAGCTAGCTGAGAATGGGAATAGGATTTACGCAATGGCGAACGGATGTTGTCAGTAACAACAACCGCGCTCCGAAATATTGCGTGCACAACCTCATTGAATGCGGGATTTTCATTTCTGCTTGGGTCTCTCCTAGTCAAGTCATTGTATTCTACCAAACTAGGATGTATGTACCCGCTTGACGATCTCTCTATCCGGAAATTGATAGATTCGTCGCCCTCCGGAAATACGAAAGCAAGGTTACCGAGTGAAGCCAGTTTCTTCGAGTCGAGATCCATCAAACCAAGATCATTAGCTAGCTTCGACGTAGAAGGAGGACTCGTATAAATCGCGGCCGACTTTGCCTGCTTGTTTCTCAGGAATCCGCCCCCAGTGAGGCCAAGTGTCCAGCTTTCACCGTTGCTGCTGAACTCCCAATCGACCTGCCATCTCAGCGGCCTCGAAGTTGAGTAGGATACGATCAGTCGGCCCGCCAGAAGTACGCCAATTGATTTGTGATCAAGGTAACGCCGAACAGCCTCATCGATGCGGAATTGCTGGTTGGAGTCCCGCACGGTTGGACTAGTCTGAGAAACGACAAAAGCTCTGGCGAAGGCCAGGATTATTTCTTGTTCCCACTCTTGATCGAACTCGACAGAAATAGCAACGCAAAATTCTGAGGAACCATTTCTGCCGGCCGATTTGTACTCATCGAGTTCCTTATAATAGGCATTATCGTACGCTGCCATCACTGCCGTGGAACCCAACGAGATACATCTACCGACGTTCGACTTTCCAACAGCGTTAGGACCTGTGAGTATCGTCAGGTTAGGGGACAGACTGATGTCGATACTCTCGAACGACAAGAACTCTTCAGCTTCAACTCTTCTTATAAGCATAGGTCCCTCACCGGTAAGTGCTTACCCTCACCATAGTCGACCGGATAACTTTCACAACCAACACATACCGGTCGTTAGCCAGTTTGGCCGATATCGGCTGGATCGCGCCCCACGGGCACTCAACGACTTCGGTGTCGGGCTTCAGTTGATCCTTGACGGTTTGGCTTCACCAGATGCTTGACGTCGGACCTAGACAACCTACTGGTTCTGCGCCCGGCGGCGGGTGACGACATCCGTGCTGGCCCGAGGTGTGGTGACCAGCAGATGCCCCGCGTGATGGACCTGGTAGAGCGTGGACCGCGAGGGCATCGGGGTGACCTCACGCCGCTGGAGTTCGTGGACCAGACGCCGGGGTCCCCATCGAGGGTGGGTGCGGCGCAGTTCGCCGATCAGGGCCTCGACCTGGCGTGGGCTGCTCTTGGGTCGGTGGGATCGGTCGGCAGGCCCGCGAGACCATGCTCGCAGTAGCGGGTGACCCAGGTATGGATGGATTGCCGCGAGACCCGGTAGCGGGTGGCGACATCGGCGGCCGGGATGCCTGCCAGGACTTCCATGACGGCGTGATAGCGCTGTTCGACCACGCTGAGCTTCACCAGCATCAGGCCACGGCCTCCCACCTCGCACGATGTTGAGGTGATCAAACCTGTGGCCAGCGGTGTCAAGCATCAGGTGAAGCCGGTATGTCAAGCATCAACCGAACTACGACACGTCGTCCACCGACCCGTTGCCGAATTTGGCTCTATGGGACCAAGGCGCGCCGCCGGTGGCGGCGCGCTGACACCTCGCGTTGGGAGACGTTCCCGACCGGCCCGGCACACCGGCCTGCCGCTCCGCTCTCGGCCGGGCACTGGGCAGCGCTTCGCGCCCCCTCGGCTGCGCCACCACCAACGGCGCGCACAACACCCATCGTGGCCAGATGCGTCGGCGACCACCTGTCAGCCGCTCCCAGGACGCCCCCTGATCGTTTAACACCGGCCCGCCAGCATCAAGGGCGCCTACGGCGTCGCTGACGCGATCTTCGACCCTTGACGCCGACGACCCGGCGCTAACTGGCGGCAAGGGCGAGGGTGACGGCACCACTCCGGACCGTCCTCCGCTTCGACCGCCAGGAGGCCGGCTGTGCGCATCGACCGCCGCGTGAGTCCGAACCAGATCGGGCTGTGGACCGTCGCCCAGCTGGTCGCGCCGAGGGCGGCCCGAGACGCCGAGTGCCCACCCGACTTACGAGCTTCGGGTGGGCACTTTCGGGTGCGTGACGCGAGTCACATTCGAGCCGTCCGGGCAGCTACTCCGGACCATTAGATTGATCTTTGGGCCGAGCTCCGCTGGACCCTCTATGGACCCTCAGAGGTCGGGCAGCGATGAGAAGCATCGAGAACTGACGAGAGGCATCGTCGCAGTTCAGCGGCACTTTCGGGGGTTCGACGCATGGTCGAAAGGCATAGGGCGGACGAGTCGGTTTGTAAGCCGGATTCTGTGCTGCTGGCGCCTTTCGGCGCCCGCAGCGGCGGTCATCCATCTTGGCCTGCCGTTGCCGGCAGGCTCGTGCGGCCTACCCGCAGGCATCGGACGGGCCGTCCTCGGGCGCCTGCGCAGGAACCCTGACTGCTGGTTCCCTCTTGGCCTTGCTCCGGGTGGGGTTTACCTAGCCGCCCCGGTCGCCCGGGGCGCTGGTGGTCTCTTACACCACCGTTTCACCCTTACCCGACCGTTAAGCCGGGCGGTCTGTTTTCTGTGGCACTGTCCCGCGGGTCACCCCGGGTTGCCGTTAGCAACCACCCTGCCCTGTGGAGTCCGGACTTTCCTCGACCAGCCTCTCGACCAGCCGCGACCGCCCCACCGACTCGTCCGCGTCGATCAGCATATCGCCAGCTACCGTGCTCCTGTGCACGACGGGCCAGCCGCTGAGCTGATCGGGATCGGGCTGCTCCTCCTGGTGCTCGCGTTCGCGATCGTGCGCCCCCGGCGGCTGCCCGAGGCCGTTGCTGCCGTGCCCGCCGCCGGGCTCGTCCTGCTGCTCGGCATCGTGTCACCTCGGGAAGCCGGGCAGCGGACGCTGGAAGTGTTGCCCACCATCGGTTTTCTCGCCGCGATCCTCGTCATCGCCCACCTCGTGGCCAACGAAGGCGTCTTCACGTGGCTGGGTAGCCGCATGGCCAGAGCGGCCAACGGCAGCCCTCGTCGGCTGCTCGTGCTCACCTTTGCCGCCGCTGCCAGCACCACGGCCGTCCTCAGCCTGGACGCCACCGTCGTCCTGCTCACGCCCGTCATCTTCGCCACCGCCGGCACCCTCGGCGTCCGCGCCAAGCCACACGTCTACGCCTGCACCCACCTGGCCAACTCGGCCTCCACGCTGTTCCCCGTGTCCAACCTCACCAACCTGCTCGCCTTCAGCGCCACCGGCCTGTCCTTCCTGTCCTTCACCGGCCTGATGGCACTGCCCTGGCTGGCTGCCATCACTGTCGAACTGCTCGTCTTCCTGCGCTTCTTCAGCTCCGACCTGGTCGGCGCCGCGGAACCACAGGACACCAAGGAGGACCCGCCCTGGTTCGTCCTCATCGTTCTGGTCGCCGTGCTCGTCGGCTTCGGGCTGACCTCGCTCGTCGGGCTCGCACCCGTGTGGGTCGCCGCCGCTGGAGCGCTGGTCCTCGCCGCCAAGGGTTGCGTTGACAAGACCACCACCCCCAAAGCCGTGCTCACCGAGACCGCTCCGCTGTTTCTGCTGTTCGTGCTCGGTCTGGCGATCGTCGCGCAGGCCGTTGCCGATCACGGCCTCGGTCACCTGTTGTCCCAGCTCGTCCCGGCCACGCCCACCCTGCCGAAACTGCTGGTCACCGCCGTGCTCGCCGCTGTCCTGGCCAACCTGCTGAACAACCTGCCGGCCACGCTCGTGCTGCTGCCGGCCCTGGGCACCCACCCGAGCGCCGGCATCGTGCTGGCCATATTGCTCGGCGTGAACCTCGGCCCGAACTCCACCTACGTCGGCTCCCTGGCCACTCTGCTGTGGCGCCGCGTGCTGGCCGGCCGGGGACAGGCACCGACCCAGAGCGAGTTCCTGAAACTCGGCGCGCTCACCGTGCCGCTCTCGCTGCTCGCCGGCGTCCTCACGTTGTGGCTCGGCCTGGCACTGTCAGGATTGACCCCATGACCCGTGTGGTGGTGTGGCTCACCGAAGGCACCTGGGCAGGCTGCGTCGCCGCCGCCACCACGCTCGCGCCCGCCGACTCGGAGTTCGTGTTGCTGCACGTCACCGACGGGGACGTGGCCGAAGCGGTGCACGGTGCGTTCAGCGGCTTGCTGGGCCGAGGTCACGCCGATCCGGCCACGCTGGACGACGACGCCGGACGCAGGCTGCTGGCACGCGCAGCCGAACACCTCGGCCGGCCGGCGACCACGGAGACACGAACCGGGGCCGTCGGCCACGAGGTGGTCGGCGCCTGCTCAGGGGCCGACCTGCTGGTGTGCGCCCGCGACGGTGCACGCGACCGCCTCGGGCCGCGCAGTCTCGGCAAGCAAACCCGGTTCGTCGTGGACCACGCGCCGTGTGCGGTGCTACTGGTGTGGCCGGACGACACGCCTGGCCTGGCGTCGATTCCGCCGGCACCACCAAGGCGCTAACCGAGGTGCGCCGTGTCGTTGACCAGCCGCACGGACGTGTTGCCGTCGGGATAGAACTCCACTACGGACAGTGACGCGAGATCGAGGTGCAGCCGGAACAACAGCGACGGTCCGGCGCCTAGACCGATGCGCAGCAACGTCTTGATCGGCGTCACGTGGCTGACCACGACCACCGTCGACCCGCCGAACTCGGCAATGATCTGGTCCTTCGCCCTGGCCACCCGTTCGTGCACCTGGTCGAAGCTTTCCCCGCCCGGCGTGGGCACGGTCGGGTCGGCCAGCCACTTCCGGTGCAGGTCCGGGTCACGGGCGACGGCATCGGCGAACGTCAGGCCCTCCCACGCGCCGAAGTCGGTCTCGATCAGGTCGTCCAGCGCGGTGACCGGTGCGCCGGTGGCCAGCCCGACCGCGCCGCCGGTCTCCATCGTGCGGCTCAGCGGCGAACAGACGATGGCCGCGATCTCGCCAAGGCCAGCCGGACCACCCAGTCGGTTCGCGGCCGCCGCTGCCTGGCGCAGTCCCGTCTCGGTGAGCGGCGGGTTGCCACGCCCCGAGTAGCGTTTCTCGGCCGACAGCTGGGTCTGGCCGTGGCGCAGCAATACCAGCCTGGTCGGGGTGCCCTTGGCGCCGGTCCACGACGTTGGCGACGTCGCCGATTCGTCAGTCATCGCCGGCCTGCGCATCCATGGCCTCGTTGGCCAGTCGGTCGGCGTGTTTGTTGATCTCGCGCGGAATCCACTCGAAGGTGACCTTGCCGAACTGGTCCACGAGGTCGTTCGCCTGCCGCGCAAGCGTTTGCAACGCGGCATGCTTGATCTTCCAGCGCCCGGACATCTGTTCCACGACGAGCTTGGAGTCCATCCGGACCGCGACGATCGACGCATCCAGTTCGCGGGCGGCGGCCAGTCCGGCGATCAGGCCCGAGTACTCGGCCACGTTGTTCGTGGTGAGTCCGAGGCCCGCCTTCCGCTCGGCCAGCACCTCGCCGGTGATGGCGTCCTTGACCACGGCGCCGTACCCGGCAGGCCCCGGATTGCCCCGGGAGCCGCCATCGGCCTCGACCACCACCCGCATCGTCACAGGCCGGACTCCGGTGTGCGCACCAGGATCGCGCCACACTCCTCACACCGGACGACCTCTTCGGCCGCGGCGTCCCGGATGTGGCCGATGGCGGTGCGGTCCAGCTCCATGTGGCACGCCCCGCAGCGCCGCGCCCGCAGCAGCGCGGCCCCGGTGCCCTTCTGCTTGCGGACCTTGTCGTAGAGGCCGAGCAGGTCGTCCGGGAAGCCGGGTACGAGCTTCGCCCGGTCCTCGGTCCGCCGCGCCTCGGCCACCGCGAGCTCGTCGAGTACCTGGTCCCTGCGCCGCTGGGCGTCGGCCAGCGCCTCGTCGGCGGCGTCGAGTTCGACCTTGGCGTGCGACACGTCCATCTCGACGGCTTCCCGGCGTTCCATCAGCTCAAGGAGATCGTCCTCCAGCGCCGCCTGCCGCCGGGTCAGCGTTTCCAGCTCGTGCTCAAGGTCGGCCACCTGCCGCTGGGCCACGTTGCCACCCTTGAGCAGCGCCTTGTCCTTCTCCTCGCGGGCCCGGACCGCTTCGATCTCGGTCTCCTGCCGGGTCGCGTCCCGGTTCAGGTCGCCGAGTGTGGTCTCCACCGCGACCAGTTTGTCCCGCTTCTCGCGGTTGGTGTGCTCCCGCTCGGTGATCTCCGCCAGTTCGGGCATGGTGCGACGCCGGTGATCGATCCTGGTCAGCTCGGTGTCGACGTCGGCGAGTTCGAGCAGCTTGCGCTGCACGGCGGGGTCAGCTCTCACGCTGGTGTCCTCCGATGTTGGCCACACCGACGGTCCAGGGATCGGTGCGGTGGGTGGAGACGAAGATGTCGACCGTACCGCCGGTCGATGCGCGCAGTATGCCCGCCGCCTGTTCGCACCACGGCCACTCGCTGGCCCAGTGGGCGACGTCGACCAGTGCGGGCGCACCTGGCCGGGCCAGGTGCTCACTGGCCGGGTGATGCCGCAGGTCAGCGGTGACGTACGCGTCGACGCCGGCCGCGATGGCGTCGTCCAGGAAGCTGTCACCGGCGCCACCGCACACCGCGACCGTCCGAATCGGACGGTTCGGATCACCGGCCGCCCGCACGCCCCACGCCGTCGCCGGCAGTGCACGGGCCACCCGCGCGGTGAACTCCCGTAGCGGCTCGGCGGCGGGCAGCGTGCCGATCCGACCGGTGCCGGTACGACCGTCCGGACCAGGTACGAGTGGGCCGGACACGGTCAGGCCGATCGCCTGTGCCAACGCGTCGGAGACGCCGGGATCGGCCGAGTCGGCGTTGGTGTGCGCGCAGTACAGCGCGACCCCGGCCCGGATCAGCCGGTGCACGACTCCGCCCTTCGGCGTGTTGGCCGGCACGCCGTGCACACCGCGCAGCAGCAGTGGATGGTGCGACACGAGCAACTGCGCGCCCGCTTCGATCACTTCGTCCACTGTGGACATCGTCGGGTCGACGCAGATGTGGGCCTTCGTCACCTGCTGTTCCGGGTCGCCGCAGACCAGGCCGATGGCGTCCCACGACTCGGCCAGCGCGGGCGGGTAGGCCGATTCGAGCGCGGTGATCAACTCCGCGAGCGTGGTCACGCCGCCACCCCCGTCGTGAGTTCGGCCAGCAGGGCGGCCAGCAGTGGTGCGCAGCGTTCCGGGGAGCGCACCGCGATCCGCAGGTGATCGGCGGTCAGGCCGGGGAACGTGTCCGCCCGCCGCACCGCGATGCCACGCTCCCGCAACGCGTTCCGCACGGCCACCCCGTCGGGCACCCGCAGCAACAGGAACGGCGCGTCGGCGGGCTGGTACACGTGGACACCGGGCAGTGCGCCGAGCTGGTCCACCAGCCAGGACCGGTGGCCGACGAGAGCCACGGCTGCCTGCTCGGCGATGGCCGCCGCGGCCGGCATGGCGCACGCCCGCACGGCGGCCAACACGAGACTGCTCACCGGCCACTGTGGACGGTGCCGGCCCAGTGTGGCGAGCAGTTCCGGTGCCGCCAGGGCATATCCCGCCCGTAGACCGGCCAACGCCCACGTCTTGGTGAGACTGCGCAGGACGAGCAGGCCGGGCATGCGGTCGCCTGCCAACGTCTCCCGCTCGCCGGGCACGGCGTCGATGAATGCCTCGTCGACGACGAGTGTCCGGCCCGGCCGGGCCAGCGCACGGATGGTGTCGGCCGGGTGCAGGACCGACGTCGGGTTGGTCGGGTTGCCGAGCACGACCAGGTCAGCCGCGGCCGGCACCAGGTCCGGCCGCAAGGCGTAGCCGTCCTCGGCACGCAACCGCACCCGGCACACGGGGACACCGGCGTCGGCCAACGCGACCTCGGGCTCGGTGAAGGACGGGTGCACGACGGCGGCCAACGCGGGTCGCAGTCCGGGCAGCAGTGCGAACCCCTCTGCGGCGCCGGACAACACGAGGACCTCATCCGGCTGTCGGCCGTGCCGCGTGGCGACGGCCTGCCTGGCCAGCAGGTCCTGCTCAGCGGATGGGTACCGGGCCAGGTTCGGCAGCTCGGCCGCGAGGGTGTCCAGCAGCCAGGGCGGCGGCTGGTCGAGTTGGACGTTGACGGCGAAGTCGACCAGTCCCGGCTGGGCGTCCATGTCGCCGTGGTGGCGCAGCTGGGCGCGCTGGTCGGGGAAGTCGCCGGTCACCGTCGCGAGTCTAGGTCAGCAGGTCTGGTAACCCCATAGGGGTTATGCCATAGTCATAACCCTACCGATAACCCCAGGGGGGAGACATGCCGAAGATCAACGTCTACCTGTCCGACGAACTCGCGGAGGCGGTGAAGGAGGCGGGTCTGCCGGTGTCGCCGATCTGCCAGCGGGCGCTGGAGGTCGCGGTGCGCAAGGTCGCGGCGCTGAAGGAGGCCGTCGACCAGATGGACTTCACCAAGGACCTGGAAGTAGCGGGGTTGGAGCGCTTCACCCAGCGGGCGCGGGACGCGATCGAGACCGCGATGCGACTGGCGGACGGCACGCAGGTCGGCTCACAGCACCTGCTGGCCGGCATTCTGAGCGGCGGCGACAACATGGCCGTGCAGGCGCTGCGGTCGCTGGATGTGGAGCCGGACGACCTGCGCGAGGATCTGGCCGCACTGCACGGCACGCCCGCCGCCGAGTCCGATGAACACTTCGCGCCGGACGCGCTCGCCGCGTTGAAGGGTGCGCTGCGCGAGGCGATCGGAATGGCGCACAACTACATCGGCTGCGAGCACGTGCTGCTCGGACTGGTCGGCGACGACGACAGCGAGGTGGGCCGACTGCTGCGGGCACGCGGGCTGGAGTCGAAGCAGGTGAAACGGGCGGTGCAGGCAGCGTTGCGGGGCTACGGGTACGCGCGGCAGCGGGACCAGCAGGCGGGTGCGGACCAGTTGCGCCAGGTCCTGGGGCAACTGACGCAGCGGCTGGACCGGATCGAGGCCAAGATCGCCCACCTGCCGGGCCCGGACGCCTGAGCGAGCGGGCATATTGGTCGGGTGACCGACTTCCACGTCAGTTTCGTCTGTACCGGCAACATCTGTCGGTCGCCGATGGCCGCCCTGGTGTTCACCGAGCACGTGCGCCGGGCCGGCCTCGGCGACCGGGTGCGGGTCTCCAGCGCGGGGGTGGCGCCGTGGCACGTCGGTGAGCCGGCCGACGGCCGCGCCCGGCAGACGCTGGCCGCGCACGGCTACCCGACCGAGCACACCGCCGCTCAGGTGGACGACGACCACCTGGCCGCGGATCTGTTGCTGGCCATGGATTCCGAGCACGAGGCGATCCTCCGCCGAGTGGTCCCGGACCAGGAGAAGGTGCGGATGCTCCGGTCGTTCGACCCGGACGCCGCCGGTGGTCTGGACGTGCCCGATCCCTACTACGGGGACCTGGCCGACTACGCGACCGTGCTGACCATGGTCGAGGCAGCCGTGCCGGGCCTGCTGGACCACGTCCGGCAGCAGTTGCCGACATGACCGACGCCATGACGGCGGTCACCTCGCTGACCGGGGAGACCGCCGTCCGGGCGCATCCGCTGACCGGCACCGTCTGCCAGGTCCGGCTGGCGTCCGGGCGGACCGTGGTGGCCAAGCGCGGCACCGGCACCGACATGGTGGCCGCTGAGGCGGCGTCGCTGCGCTGGCTGGCGGACGCCGATGCCGTCGGCGTGCCGGCGATTCTCGGGCAGGACGCCAACTGGCTGGTCATCGAACGCATCGAGGCCGGCCGACCGACCGCCGACGCTGCCGAGGAGTTCGGCCGTCGGTTGGCGGCGCTGCACGCCAGTGACGCACCCGCCTTCGGCCAGCCACCGCCGGACGGGCCACGGGACGCGTGGATCGGCATGGCGGCCATGGTCAACGTGCCGGCACCCGACTGGCCCGCCTGGTACGCCGAGTCCCGGATCCGCCCCTACCTGCGGCGATGCGCGGCAGCGGGCACGCTGAGCAAGGCGGACGTGGCGATCATCGACAACGTGGCCGACCGGGTCGCTGAGCTGGCCGGCCCGGCCGAACCACCGGCCCGGCTGCACGGCGACCTGTGGAACGGCAACGTGGTGTGGGGGGCCGACGGGCACGCCTGGCTGATCGATCCGGCAGCGCACGGCGGCCACCGGGAGACCGACCTCGCCATGCTCGCGCTGTTCGGTTGCCCACACCTCAACCGCGTGCTGGCCGCCTACCGGGAGGTGGCCCCGCTGGCCGACGGCTGGGCGGACCGGGTGCCGTTGCACCAACTGTTCCCGCTGCTCGTGCACACCGAACTGTTCGGCGGTGGGTACGCGGCCCAGGCGGTGGCCGCCGCGCGAGCCTGCTGACCCGGACGTGGCATTCCCGGCTTGGGCGCCTACCGTGTAGTCGTGCGGCGGTTGAGCTTTCTCCTCCGGCCAGGGTGGATCGCCCTGGTGATCGTCGTGATCATTTTCGCGGGCGCGTGTTTCCGGATTCTGTCGCCGTGGCAGTTCGGCCGGAATGCCGAACGGTCCGCGCAGAACAGCGAGATCAGCACTGCCGTTACCGACGACGCCGTGCCGCTGCGGCAACTGCTACCGGTGGGCACCGAGCCGAGCACGTCGAACGACTGGCGTGAGGTCACCATGTCCGGCAACTACCTGCCGGGCGGTGAGACCGTGGCCAGGCTGCGCCAGGTGAACGACGAGGCGGCTTACGAGATCCTCACGCCGTTCCGCACCGACGACGGCCGGATCATGCTGGTCGACCGGGGTTGGGTGTCGCCGAACAACGGCCGGGTGCCCAGCTACGCGCCCGCCCCCACCCGACACGTCACGCTCACCGCGCGGATGCACCCCGAGGAGAGCAACCCGCACCGGCCACCGCTGACCGAGCAGGGCCATCGCGAGGTCTACTCGGTGAACACGACCGTCGTGTCGAACATCACCGGCCTGCACGTGGACCCCGGCTACTTCACGCTGGTGGACAACCAGCCCGGTGTGCTGAACGTGCTGCCGCTGCCGCAGGTCGATTCCGGGCCGTTCCTGTCGTACGCGTTCCAGTGGATCATCTTCGGCCTGATGGCCTTGTTCGGCCTCGGTTTCTTCACCTGGCGCGAGATCCAGCCGGGTGGCGCGCTGACCCCGGAGGGCAGGGCAAGGCGCAGGGCCGAGCGGGCGGCGCTGGCCGAGGAGACCGCCAAGGTCGTGGCCAGGGGCGGCAAGGCGGCGCCGAAGCCGAAGGTGCGCGGCCGGCACGCCGTCGCCGCGCTGATCGCCGAGGACGAGGCGAAGGAACGCGAGACCGAGTCAGCGCAGTCCTGAAATCAGCGCGGTCCTGACCTGCGGCGGCCGATCAGTGCCGCGATGAGCGCGGACAGTACCGCCGCGACCCCGCCGACCAGCCGGGACAGCTCCACAGCTCGCGTCACGTGGCCAGCGTCGGGTGTCCGGCCGTCACCGAGCACCGGGCGGACCTCGACGCCGTAGGAATAGCGAATCGGGCCACCCAACCGGATCTCCAGCGCACCGGCGAACGCGGCTTCCACCTGGCCCGCGTTCGGGCTCGGGTGCGCAGAAGCGTCGCGCCGCCAGACCCGCCATGCCCCGCCAGCGGAGCCGCCGACCACCGGTGCGCACACCGTGGTCAGGGCCGCGGCCAGCCGGGCGGGCACGATGTTGACCACGTCGTCCAGCCGGGCCACTGCCCAGCCGAACCGGTGGTAACGCGCCGAGCGGTGGCCGATCATCGCGTCCAGCGTGTTCACGGCCCGGTAGCCGAGCAGGCCGGGCACCCCGGCGACCGCGCCCCACACCAGCGGCGCGACCACGGCGTCGGACGTGTTCTCCGCCACCGACTCCACGGCTGCCCTGGACAGGCCGGGCTGGTCCAGCCGCTCCGGATCACGGCCACACAGGCTGGGCAGCCGCTGCCGGGCGGCGGCCAGATCACCGTCGTCCAGCTCCCTGCCGATCGCGGTGCCCTCCTTGGCCAGCGACGCACCGCCGAGCACGAGCCAGGTGGCCAGGGCCGTCGTCGCGAACTGGAGCACCGGGCCACGCCGGCCCCACCGCTCGATGCCGGCGCCCAGCAGTACCGTGCCGCCGCCGACCACGGCCGTGTACACGACGCCGGACACCTTGCCGTCCCGGTAGAGGGCCTGCTCCAGGCGCTGCGCGACCTTGCCGAATCCGGCAACGGGGTGGCCCCGCCGCGGATCGCCGAGCACACCGTCGGCTGCCATGCCGATGAGCAGTCCCAGCGAGCGTGCCGCGTTCACGTCGCGGACGGTACCGGGGTCCATCGCCTCGAAAGTGGCTGGGGCCGACGACGTAAGGTGGCCGGCCGTGGAGTCGGAACAGGGCGGGCTGGCCGCCACCAGCCAACGTGGCACCGGAGCGGAGCGCCGCCTGACCCTGTTCGCCTACCTCCAGCCCGGTCGCAACCACCGCACCTACCTGGCCGTGATGCGGCTGTTCACGTCCACGCTGCTGGCCGATCTGTCCGCCGGCGAGGTGGCCTCGGCACTGGCCGGCGCGGAGCGGGATGGCCTGATCGACGAGGGCGAGTCCCAGATCGACGTGGTGATTCCCCGGCTGCGGCAGCTGGTCGAGTGGGGCAATCTGGTGCTCGGCAGGCGGGAGACGGTGGCCGCCAGCATCGCCGAGTTCCAGCAGGGCAGCATGCGCTACCAGGTCAGCAAGCTGGCCGTGCGTGTGCAGCGTGACGTGGACGAGCTGCTCCGGGTGCCGGAGGGTGCCCGTGAGGTCTCCCGTGAGCTGCTGCCGGCCATCGAGCGCGGTCTCGGCCAGTTGGGCGGCACGCTCAGCCAGGCCAGCGCCACCCGACAGCGTGACCCGGGGTCGGTCGGTGCCCGGCGCAGCAGGGAGATCCTGGCCGAGCAGGTGACCACGCTGTTCCTCCAGCACGCCGAACTGGCCGCCACGGTCCGCGACTTCTACGCCTACCTGGGCCAGGTGCTGACCCGCAACCACCTGGCGCCGGACGAGATCGCCGGCTTCCGCGACCTGCTGGTCGAGTACATCCAGCTCGTCGTCGAGGACGTGCTGCGCTACACGCCGACCATCGCGGCCACGCTGGCGGCCCTCGCCGGCGGTCGGGCCGAGATGCTGGAGCTGTTGGGCGCCAGCGAACAACTCGGTACCGCCGTCGAGCGGGCACGTGGCCGGACCAGGGCGGACTGGGCCGAGCTGACCGACTGGTTCGTGGACCGGCCGGGCAGCCCGAGCCAGGTCACCGCGCTGCGGGACGCGACAGCCAGGGCGATCGGCACGCTGCTGGCCAACGTGAAGCGGGCCACGTCCGGTGGTGGCCTGCTGCCCAGCCGCCGCGCTGAGCTGCTGAAGCTGGCCGGCTGGTTCCACGCGTGCTCACCGGAGCGGGCGCACGCCGTCTACGCGGCCACGTTCGGCCTGTTCTCGGCCCGGAACCTGTTGCCGGCACCGGAACACGACGGTGACGACGAGCGGACGCCGTGGCGCGACGGGCCGGTGCTGGACGTGTCGGTGAGCGTGCGCAGCCGGGGCGATCGGGGTGCGCGTGGCCGGCCGGCGCGGATTCTGGACGACCCGATCGGCCGGGAGTCACTGCTGGCCCAGGCCCGCTACGCCGACCAGCGACGCAAGGCGGCCGCGGCCGAACTGGCCGCCGCTGCCGGTGATCTGGAGCGTGCCGAGCTGTCCTCCGATGCGCTGTCTGCGCTGTGCGAACTGCTCACGCTGGCCATGGCGCAGCGCGAGCACACCAGGGATGCGGGCGCCGCCGCCGATCCGGTGCGTGGGCTGAAGTTGACCGTCACGCCGACCGTCGGCCACACCACGCGGATCCGCAGCGCCACCGGCACGTTGACGCTGACCGACACGGCGCTGCGGCTGGAGAGGTCATGAGCGAGCTTGCGAGCGAATCATGGGCACAGGGCTTCCGCGAATGCGGCAACGAGCGCCAGCGAGTTGTCGGATGAGCGGCGACGTCCTCGACGGGCTGTCGGAGATCG
>DASUJK010000220.1:0-2535 GCA_036279295.1 Pseudonocardiaceae bacterium
TCTCGGAGCTCCTCGACGAGGACAGCGAACCCGACGACGACTTTTACATGACAGGCGGGGGTACTCGCACCGGTAGCACCGTGCCGCGCTCGCTGTACCTGGTCATGTCGAACGCGACCGCCGTGAGCCAGCTCCTCAGCCTCTTCCAGCAGTGGAAGGACCACCCGAACGTCACCTTCCAACGCGGCCTGAACCGGTTCAAGGTAGCGTTCGCCCAGTTGCGCGCGATCCGGCGATGGGGCGCGGAGGACCGAGTTCGAGACACCGGACTGCTGGATGCGTGGCGTGAGCGACTGGCCGTCGTGGGGCAGTCGGTGAGTACGCTCCCTGTCGAGGTCGAGCTGTGGTACCGCCAGTCTGCTGAGCAGCGTGCAGCCGCTGAGTCACATCTGAGGTCGCTCATCCAGACAGCGGGCGGGACGGTGCTGTCACGGGCCGAGATCGGCGAGATCGCGTATCACGCCTTGTTGGCCGACATCCCGGTCCAGCAGGTCACGACCGTCATGGGGGACGGCGCTGGCGCGATCGACCTACTCAACGCCGACGAGATCATGTTCGTCAGCCCGTACACCCCGATGTCAGTGCCGGCGCCGGGCGTTGAGCCAACGAGTACCTCCCGAATCGCGCCCGTCGAAAGGATCCGGGGACTGCCCAGGATCGCGCTCCTCGACGGGCTTCCGTTCGCGAACCATGACACACTGGCGGGCCGACTCACCATTGACGATCCCGACGGTTTGGCCGGGACATACCCGGTTGGCTCGCGACACCACGGAACCACGATGGCCTCCCTCATCATCCACGGGGATCTGTCGAATCCAGGCGAGCCCCTTGACCGGCCGATCTACGTTCGGCCGATCTTGGAACCGCATCCCTTCCTTGCAGATGAAGTAGTTCTGCATGGGCAACTCTTGACGGATCTCCTGCACCGGGCAGTACGTCGAATTGTCGAAGGCGACGGCTCACAGCCCGCCTCGGCGCCCAGTATTCGGGTCGTGAATCTCTCCATCGGCGCGGAATCGCGCGCGCTGGTAAGGCGGATGAGCCCGCTCGGCCGTCTCCTCGACTGGCTGGCGGTGAAGTACAACCTGCTGTTCGTGGTGAGTGCCGGCAACCACCTGACGACGCCGATCACCATTCCAGCAGACGCGGCGCAGGACGTAAACAAGGCACGGGTCGAGGCGGTGAAGGCGGTGCGATCCACAGCCAGATTGCGCGGCATCTTGCCGCCTGGAGACGCTGTGAACGCGCTGACCGTCGGTGCCGTACACGCGGATGAAGCCGGTGATCAGCCATTGCCCGACACGGTATGGGATCTGGTTTGGCCGGGTGCCCCAGCACTATACGGGGCCGTCGGCCCCGGCGTCGGACGCTCGATCAAGCCCGACCTCTACCACGCAGGCGGAAGGGCACTCTATCAAAAGCCCGTCATTCCACGTGGAGCCACGGAAGTCCAGCTTGGGATTGCACAGACTAGGCGGACGGGTCCAGGAAGCAAGGTCGCAGCGCCGCGAGCAAGCGGTGCGACCGATGCCGCACTGTACACCCACGGGACAAGCAACGCGGCTGCCTTGGTGACACGTGAAGCCAGCAGAATCTTCGATGTGCTTGAGGCTGGTCGGGACAGCGGCGGAGATTTCGGATTCCCAGATCCGCTGTACCACCCGGTACTCGCCAAGGCACTCCTCGTGCACGCCAGCTCCTGGGGTAAGCAGGGGAAGAGGCTTCGCAGCATCCTGGCTCTCGACTCGGCGCGCGCTCGGCGTGAACTGACAGCCATCCTTGGCTACGGCTCCCTTCGGCCCGACCGTATTGGGAGTGCGGCGACGAACCGCGCAGTGCTGGTAGCGGGAGGCTCCATCGGCCGCGATCAGCGTCACACCTATCACGTTCCGCTTCCCGGTTCGCTCAGGTCCAAGGCTGAATGGCATCGTTTCACCGTGACGCTTGCTTACTTCGCTCCAACGCTTGGACGACTGACGAGATACCGGAGCGCAAAGGTTTTCTTCGAGAAGTTGGATGACAACGTCACGAGGGGATCGCGGATCGACGCCGAGCACAACGCCACTCGGCGTGGCAGCGTGCAACATGAGGTTGTCGACGGGAGCCATGCGATGGTCTTCAACAATGGTGACTCGTTACCGATTCACGTAGGGTGCATGGACGATGCCCAACGCCTCCGCGCCGGTGAAACGATCCGTTACGGACTGGTGATCTCGGTGGAAACCCTGGTCACGACATCTGCCAGCGTCCACGACGAGATACGTGCCCAGCTCCAGGATCGCGCCCGGGAACAGGCACGCCCGAGGATTCAGTCCTGATCTGCTGCCACTTCCCCGGGTCCGACCGCGCGGGAGTTACCGCATGACAACCAGCGGTGCCGACCGTGCCTACGAGCAACAGGAGAGCCGCCATGACCGACGACGATCGCAGTACCCGGGTCGACGTGGACGTGCAGGCTATCCGTGCTGAGTACGCCGAGGAGGAGGCCGGAGCGGCCGAGGCTGAAGCCGCCGAACACACCGCAACCTTGGACGT
>DASUJK010000221.1:0-2885 GCA_036279295.1 Pseudonocardiaceae bacterium
GGAGCAGGGTGACAACGTCCGCTTCGCACCTTTGCGAGGGCCGGGATGACGAGGAACCTGTACGCCGTGGCCGAGGAAAAGGTGAGCGCCACCATGGCTGTCGCCAGCCCGCCGACGCGAACCTGGCGCGTGTCCTATGCCGCATTGTGTTTGTTCCCCGAACCGCAGAACCTTCGGCTTGCGGAAGCCATTGCCGTCGCGATCTCCTGTCACCTGGTATGCGCTAGTGGCAGGGTGCTGTCCCATGATTGACGACGCTGCGAAGGCCAACCTGTACAACTACCTGAAGCACGAGCGCGAGGCGGTGCTTGCCAAACTCGACGGGCTATCCGAGTACGACGTCCGTCGCCCGCTGACCGTCACCGGGACCAACCTGCTGGGCCTGGTCAAGCACCTGGCGACATGGGAGGCCAGGTACCTCGGCGAGGTCTTCGACCGTCCCTTTCCTGAACCCCTGCCTCGGTGGGACGTCGAAGCCGAGCGACTCGCCGACATGTGGGCGACCGAGCGCGAGTCCCGCAGCGACATCATCGACCGCTACCGACGGGTGTGGAAGCACAGTGATGCGACGGTGGACGCCCTCACCTTGGATGCCACGGGCCGCGTCGCCTGGTGGCAGGACGCCGAAGTGCCCCTGTTCAACATCCTCGTCCACCTGCTTGCCGAGACCAGTCGGCACGCCGGCCACGCCGACATCCTGCGCGAAGCACTCGACGGAGCAGTGGGAACCGACGCGGAGGACATGGCCGAGGAGCGGCATGGCCCAGCCTTCTGGGTGAAGCGGCGCGAGGAGATCGAGGCGGCCGCCAGGTCAGCCAGCTGATCGTTAAACTGCCGGGCCGCGAGCGGCGTGCGCTCGCGCCATCCGCAGCCGCTGGTCGGGCACTCAGAACCACAGGGATGTGTCTGCTGTGCCGTCGTCGTAGGTGCACGTGAAGCCAAGGGGCGACCATGACCAGCCGAACTCGACCGAGGACGTCGGATGGTGCCCAGGGCTGTCAGCGGTGCATGCGGTAACCATCCGATTCCAGCCGATGCGCACGTACGCGAGCGCCGGGACTAGACAGAGAACCAAGAGCACCCCGGAAACCGTCGCCCGACGCACCATCGTCCGCTGGGCAGTGGCCGAAGGCACAGCAGACGCATTGGACATGCACCGCATTGTGCCGGGGAGGGGTCGGCTCGCACTCAGTAGCCGCGGACAGGGCAGTTCTGTCGTGCCGATGGTCGGACGTTTGCCCATCGGGCTATGCCGGTTATTTGACCGTGCCGATCGGAGAGTCGCGAGCCGGCGGCACAGGGACGGATACGCGGCCGTCACCGGTAGCCCTGGGCCGCCGGTGAATCAGAGTCGCGTGGTGACGTCCCGGGGATCATCAGACCGTGAGTGGCGCGGTCGCGATGCTCGACTGGAGGCGTGTTGTTGCGGTCGGAGCAGCTGTCCTTTTTTGGTTTCGCGGCCACCGAGAAGGCGGTATCGGTTTCCGTTGTGGTCTCCGGGCCGGTTCAGATGCCGATCGGGCCGTGCTTTCGGTATGCATGCTTCCAGCGTGAGGCCAGCGTTGCGAGCGACGCCTTCAAGTAGCGGTTGCTGAGCGCATTCAGCGTGCTGTGGCGTCGAGGCGAGACGGCAGCGAAGTAGAAGCGCATGGCGCGAGCCTGTCCTACCCGGCGTTCCACGAAGACAACGAACTGCCATGCGAGGAAGTAGCCGTAGGTGTCTGTGCGGACCTGCGTGTCCGTCGGCAGCGTCACCCGTGTCGGAGGTGTCCGCGGCCACACTGTGGCCTGCTGTTGGCCGGCGAGTGCTGCGAATCCTTCAGTCAGCCACAGCGGCGCCTTACCCCGACCGCTCGGCTTGAGTGTGAGGGCGTGGAACATCTCGTGGTCAATGACGTGAACGAGCAGAGGTTGGTCGGCCTTCAGCGTCCCCGCGTCCAGGCCGCCCGTGGCCAGATTCAAGGTGATCCAGGTCTGAGCACCTTTCCATGCCAGATACCGGGTGATCCCCCACGCATCGGTGAAGCCCGCGCCCCCCCACGCCAGGTACTCCGCCTCGGTCGCCGGCGCAAGGATCAAGACCCGCCCGTGAACGCTGAGGCCGGTCAGCTGGTCGACCTCGTCAACGGCGTCGTCACCGACCTGTGCCATCGCAGACAGGTCCGACGGGTCGACGTCCCCCGCTACGACGACGTGGTGTCCTACCGCCAGCTTCGCACCGGTGGTTTCCACGACCGGCTCCAGGCCGGTGTGGTCCAAAACTGTCTGCACCGCCTTCGGCGCGCTGGCATACGTCACGACCGACGAGCGACGTGCGCCGCCCAAGGCACCGGCTGTCGCCTTGGGCGTGCTCGTGGGCGCAGGGGCGGCCGTCGACGTCGTGCAGCCGGCGGTAAGCGACAACACCAAGGCTCCGAAGACGCACCTTCGCAGCTCACGCGTGGCGAACCTGTAGCGCCCACCGCGGACGGTGCTCACCAGGAACAGTTTCCGCAGCCGCGCCGCGTTGCCCACCCGCGCCTTCACAGTTGAATCGACGCCCGCAGACGCACCGACCATCCCCCGTACTCGGTAGTCATCCTGTGTTCCTCAATCGCCCGCTAGTCAACATCCTCTTTGTACATACCAGGGTTGCCGGCCACGCCGCCGACAATCCGCTGCACCAAGAAGCAAAATCCAACGCCCTCACCGCATTCAGCGTTCGACCGCAGAATGCAATCGTGCCGCGGGCAGCGCCCGGGACGGACGCGCCAAGGGCTGTCCGTCACCGCACTGCCCCACCGCTCCCTGTTCGAAGCCGCGATCAAGTGGGCGCGGGTCCGGCGCAGCAGGGGCGGCCGCCGACAGCGAAACTCCAAATGCGTTCGGGACGGCCACCGGTGGCA
>DASUJK010000222.1:0-30896 GCA_036279295.1 Pseudonocardiaceae bacterium
CGTGCCGGCCGGTGGCGGCTCGGCGGGCGCCGAAGTGATCATGGTGGACTGCTCCGGCTCGATGGACTACCCGCGCGGCAAGATGATCGCGGCCCGGCAGGCCACCGCCGTCGCTGTCGACGCACTGCGCGACGGCGTCGCGTTCGCCGTCATCGCGGGCACCGACCAGGCCAGGATGGTGTACCCGCAGCAGGGTGGCATGGTGCCGGCCGACGCGCGGACCAGGGCGGCGGCGAAAGCGGCGATCAACGGCCTGAAGGCAGGCGGCGGCACGGCGATCGGCCGCTGGCTCAACCTGGCCAACCAGTTGTTCCTGCCGTACCAGAACACGATCCGGCACGCCATCCTGCTCACCGACGGCCGCAACGAGCACGAGAGCCCGGCCGCGCTGGCCGCGACACTGGCCGAGTGCGACGGCACGTTCGTCTGCGACTGCCGTGGCGTGGGCACCGACTGGGAGGTCGACGAACTGCGGCGGGTGTCCACAGCGCTGCTGGGCACTGTCGACATCATCGCCGACCCGGCCGGTCTGGAAGCGGACTTCCGCAAGATGACCGATGCCGCGATGAGCAAGGCCGTCGCGGATGTCGTGCTGCGGCTGTGGACACCGCAGGGCGCGGCCGTCAAGTTCGTCAAACTGGTCGCGCCCGAGGTGCTGGACCTGACCAACCGCAGGGTCGCCAAGAGCGCCCAGGTGGGCGACTACCCGACCGGTTCGTGGGGCGAGGAGAGCCGCGACTACCACGTGTGTGTCGAGGTCAAGCCGGCTGGTGTCGGTGACGTGATGCTCGCCGGCCGGATCAGCCTGGTGCTGACCGGTACCGGCGGTGAGGACGAGATCCTGGGGCAGGGCCTGGCCAAGGCCACCTGGACCGACGACATGGTGCTGTCCACCCGGATCAACCCGGAGGTCGCGCACTACACCGGTCAGGCCGAGCTGGCCGGCGTGATCCAGGAGGGCTTGGAAGCGCGCAAGGCGGGTGACCTGGACACCGCGACCGCGAAGCTGGGCCGGGCCGTGGCGCTGGCCACCAAGTCCGGCAATGCCGACACCGCGGAACTGCTGTCCAAGGTGGTGGACATCGACGACCCGGTGACCGGCACCGTGCGGCTCAAGGCGAAGGTGAGCGACGTCGACACGATGACCCTGGACACCAGGTCCACCAAGACCTCCCGGGTACGCAAGAGCTCCTGATCGTCTCGCTCGTGAGAGGTGGTTGACCATGCCCAGTTGCCCAGCCGGGCACGACTCGACCAGCACGGACTTCTGCGACGTCTGCGGACTCGCGATGGGTGGTGCCGCGCCGACGCCCGCGCCCACCGTGGTGACTGCGCCGGAACTGCCGGCCGAGCTGTGCCCGGAGTGCGGTGAGCCAAGGACGGGCCGGTTCTGCGAGGGATGCAGCTACGACTTCGTGGCCGGCGCGAGCCGGACCCCGGTGGCTCCTGCTCCGGCCCCCGTTGCCGCGGTTCCTGTGTCTACGAACGGCTGGTCGGCGGTGGTCACGGCGGATCGCGAGTACTTCGACGCGGTGCGGCAGCAGGACGGCCCGGACGTGCCCACGATCAGCTTCCCGGTGTACTGCCCGGACCGGCAGTTCTCGTTGACCGGTGAGCAGATCCGGATCGGCAGGATGAGCCGCAGCCGTGGCCTGACACCGGAGATCGACCTGACCGGGCCGCCGCAGGACCCTGGTGTGTCGCACCTGCACGCCGTGCTGCTGGCGCAGGCGGACGGCACCTGGGTGGTGGTGGATCCCGGTTCTACCAACGGGACCACGCTCAACGACGACCTGGAACCGATCGCCAACGACGTACCGGTGCCGGTGCGCGATGGCGACCGCATTCACGTCGGCGCATGGACGACGATCACGCTGCACGGCCCGCAGGTCGTAGCTTGATCGATTGGCGCATTTCGGGATCGCGTCGACCGATCGGGTGAAGCAGTTGCCAGCCGCTGGTCCGGATGGCGCTGTGCGGCGTCATTACACCAGGCCGGTGGCGGGCAACGTGGCCGGGCGGCGTGGCAGTGCGGACCGTGACCCCATATCGTGTGACCCCAGGCGCGGCAGATAGGGCGGCGGAGTGGGCGGGGTCGACTACTACGAATTGCTCGGCGTGGACCGGGGCGCTTCGGTCGCCGACATCAGGTCGGCGTACCGGTCGTTGGCCAAGGTCATGCACCCGGACGCCGGTGGCACCGCGGGCACCTTTCACATGCTGCGCGAAGCCTACGAGACGCTGAGCGATCCCACCCTGCGAGCCGACTACGACCGGGCCGACGAGCCGGTGGTGCCGCGCCCAAGCAGGCGACCCAACACCAGGACCGATCGCAGCACCCGGGTGGCGCGCACCGGGCAGACCGGCAGGCTGCGTGGGTTCGGTGCCGATCCGAACTTCGTGCCGCCCCGGCTGCGCCTGGACCGGGACACCGTGCCGTGGTGGCCGGTGGTGAACTCACCGCAGCGGGTGCGTTATGTCCCGTCGATCGGACCGGCCGCACCGGTCGCGTTCGGCGCGCTGGGCATGTGGCTGGTGCTGATCCTGCTGGTGCTGGTACTGCCGATCGCCGCGATCGCGCTGCTCATCGCGCTGTGGCTGGTGATCGCGGCAACCGCCGTGCTGGTGTACCGGGTGACCAGGGAGTTCATCCTGGCCAGACTGGCTGACCGGGCGTTCACGGCCGAGGCGGGCCAGTTGATCGTCTACGGCCAGCCGGGCACCGAGCGGGACCAGTTGGCCGAACAACTGACCGCCCGGCTGCTCGCCGAATACGTCGCCCCCATGCCCGCCGCCCGGATCTTCCACGGGCTGGCGTGGCCGGACTCGGTGTTCGCCGACGTGGACCATGCTGTGCTGCGCGGCCATCGGCTGGTGCTGATCGAGTCGAAGATGTGGTTGCCCGGGCACTACACGGCCGACGAGCACGGCGACGTGTGGCGCAACGGGCACCCGTTCCGCGGCGGCGCGATCCGGCTGCCCGACGGGGTGGCCGCGTATCGGGAACTGTTGCCCGGCATCGAGGTCCGCGGTGTGCTCGTGGTCTACCCGAGCCGAGCCGGCGACGTGACGACCGGCGAGTCGCCGGACGCGGCCGCGCCGCCGATGAGCCAGGAGCGGTTCGTGATGGAGATCGGCGAATGGCTCGCCGACCAGCCGCCCGTGGTGGACCGGGACACGTTCCGCGCGGTGCTGGACCGGGTGGTGTCCTAGCCGTCCAAATGGCTGGTGTCGTTGAAGCCCATGACGACCCAGCCCGCTTCGGTGACAGCGAGCATGGAGATCGCGCAGTTGTCGGAGCGCATGAACGCGAACGGGCGACTCGCCGTGGCGTCGGCGATGATCTGCCCGATCACGCCGCCGTGGGTGAACACGGCGACCCGACCGCCCGGGTGCGCGGCGGCGATCTGGTTGATGCCGCGCCGCACCCTGGTCCGCAGGTGCTCGGTGGACTCGGCGCCCGGGATGACGTCCCAGCGCTGTTCGGCGTTCATCCGCACCGCCAGCGGGTGACCTTCGGCGACCCGCTGCCGGTACAGGCCGGCCTCCCACTCACCGAGATGCACCTCGACGAGATCGTCGACCACCACCGGCGTCAACCCGGTGTGCGCCGCGAACTGGGCGGCGGTCTGCGACGTGCGGCGCAGCGGCGTCACGTAGATCGCCTCCACCTCGGGGCCTGCGGCCAGTCGGTCGCAGACCAGCTTCGCCTGGGCGACGCCCTCGGGCGCGAGTTCCGGGTCGCCGTGCCCGTTCACCAGCGGGAACGGCTGGTCGGCCCTGGCCGGTGCCGAAGCGCCGTGCCGGACCAGGACGATGGTGGTCGATCCGGCCGGCGGCGTGTACCTGTGCTGGCGGTACTCAGGAATCGTCACAGGTGCTCAGGTTAGGGTCTCCAGCACCGCCATGGCCGCATTGTGCCCAGGGATTCCGCTCACACCGCCACCGCGCCGGGCGCCGGCACCACACACCAGGATCCGTTCGTGCGCCGTGCCGACACCCCACGTGCCCTGCGTCTCGTCCTCGGCCCACGGCCACGCGAGATCACCGTGGAAGATGTGGCCACCCGGCATCGCCAACTCCTGCCGCAGGTCCAGCGGTGTCTTCGCCTCGATGCACGGCTCACCCCGCTCGTCCCGCCACAGACAGTCCTCGATCGGCTCGGCCAACACCGAGTCCAGCGACGCCACCGTGGCCCGCAGCGCGGCGGCCTTGGCCTGTTCGTTGCCGAACAGCCGGGCCGGCATGTGCAGCCCGAACAGCGTCAGCGTGTGCGCACCCGCCGCCTGCTCGGCAGGCCCGAGGATCGACGGGTCGGTCAGCGAGTGGCAGTAGATCTCGCACGGCGGCACGCTCGGCACCGCACCACCGGCCGCCTGCGCGTACCCGGTGGCCAGTTCCCGGTAGTCCTCGTGCACATGGAACGTGCCGCTGAACGCCCGGCGGGGATCGGCGTTCGGGTCGCGCAGCCGGGGCAGCCTGCGCAGCACCATGTTCACCTTGAGCTGCGCGCCTTCCGGCTCCGCCCGGCTCTCGCCGAGCAGCCCGGCCAGCACCGACGGTGCCACATTCGCCAGTACGTGCCCGCCGGCCACTGACAGCTCCCGGCCGTCGTGCACGTAGTCGACGACGCCGTCCGGGTCGATCGACCGCACCTCGGCGTCGTTGACCAGTTCCGCGCCTGCCCGCACCGCCGTGTCGGCCAGTGCGCCGGTCACCGCGCCCATACCGCCGACCGGCACGTCCCAGTCACCAGTGCCGTTGCCGATCACGTGGTAGAGGAAGCACCGGTTCTGCCGCAGTTCCGCGTCGTCGGCCGCGGCGAACGTGCCGATCAACGCGTCGGTCAGCACCACGCCACGCACGGTGTCGTCGGTGAACGTCCGCTCCAACACCGCGCTGATCGGCTCGTCGAACAACGCCCGGCACGCATCGGAGTCACCGACCAGCTCACGGATGGCCGCACGGCTGGGCAACGGCTGCGTCATCGTCGGGAACAGGCGCTCCGCGACCGACGCCGTCATCCGGTAGAAGTCCTGCCAGCGGCGGTGATCCTGGTCGCCACCGGTGACCCGGCGGAACGACGCCTCGGTGCCGGCCGGATCGGCGTTGTCCACCAACAGCCCGGTCGACACACCGTCCCGCGCCACCGGCGTGTACGACGAGACCTCGCGGCGCAGCAGTTGGATCGGCAATCCGAGATCGGCGATGATCTGCCTGGGTAGCAGGCTGACCAGGTACGAGTACCGGGACAGCCGGACGTCGACACCGGCGAACGGCCGGAACGACACCGCGGCGCCACCCATCGCGGGCGCCTTTTCCAGCACCCGCACGGAAAGCCCGGCGCGGGCCAGATAACAGGCGGCGACCAGTCCATTGTGGCCGCCGCCGACGATCACGACATCCTTGCGGTCGGTCATCTCAGAGCTGTTCGAGCGGCACGTCGGTGTCGGCAAGGCGATCCGGGTCGACCTCCTTGCCGGACCGGATCAGCGCCTTGATCGGGTCGCCGACATCCCACACGTTGACGTTCATCCCGGCCAGAATCCGGTTGCCGGACAACCAGAACGCGATGAACTCGCGGGTCGCCGTGTCACCTCGGAACACCACGCGGTCGTACTCGCCGGGGTCGACCAGGCCCAGGTACTCCATGCCGAGGTCGAACTGGTCGGTGAAGAAGTACGGCAGCTCGTCGTAGGCGGCGTCCTTGCCCAGCATCGACGTGGCGGCGACGGCGGGCTGGTTCAGCGCGTTGGCCCAGTGCTCGACCCGGATGTGCCGGCCCAGCAACGGATGCATGGCGTTGGCGATGTCACCGACGGCGTACACGTCGGGGTCGCTGCTGCGCAGTCCGGCATCCACCACGACGCCGTTGTCCACGGTCAGCCCGGCCTCCTCGGCCAGCCCGGTGTTGGGTGCGGCGCCCACGGCGACCAGCACGGCGTCCGCGGGCACGACATCGCCGTCGGCCAGCTTGACACCGGTCACGGCGCCGTCGGCGACGATGATCTCCTCGGTGCCGACGCTGAACCGCAGCTCGACGCCGTTCTCCCGGTGCAGGTCGGCGAACACGGCGGCGACCTCAGGACCGAGCACCCGCAGCAGCGGCAGTTCCGCCGTCTCCAGCACGGTGACGGACGCACCGGACTGCCGGGCGGTCGCGGCCACCTCAAGGCCGATCCAGCCCGCACCGATCACCACCAGCCGGGCGCCGTCGGTCAGCGCGTCCTTGATCCGCTCCGAGTCGCCGACGGTACGCAGGTGGTGCACGGCGTCCGCGTCGGCACCGGGGACCGGCAGCTTGCGTGCGCTGGAGCCGGTGGCCAGCAGCAGCTTCGTGTAGGACAGCTCGGTGCCGTCGGACAGCTGCAACTCGTGCGCGGCGGTGTCCAGTCCGAGGACCTCGACGCCGAGCCGCAGCTCGATCGCGTGGTCGGTGTACCAGGCCTCGTCGTGCACCTCGAAGCTGGACCGCTCGGCGTTGCCGGCCAGATAGTCCTTGGACAGCGGCGGTCGTTCGTACGGCAGGTGCACCTCCGCACCGACCAGCACCACCCGGCCGTCGAAGCCCTGCTCACGCAGTGCCTCCGCAGCCTTGGCGCCGGCGAGCCCGGCTCCCACGATCACGAACGTGTCTGATGCCGCCACTTAATCCTCCTACGACCGTCGTTGGCTCGGGGCAGTCTTCCACCATCCGGCCACGGTTGGGTGGCTCAGGCGCGTTTACCGAGTCCCGTCCACGCGAACCCGGCCCGGCGCAGCACGTCGGCGTCGAGCAGATTGCGCAGGTCCACCACGATCGGGCGACTCACCACGGTGGCCAGCCGGGCCCAGTCCAGCGTGCGGAACTCCGGCCACTCGGTGAGCACGACCAGCGCCTCGGCGTCCTTGGCCGCCAGGTACGGGTCGTCCACCACGGTGATCGCGCCCAGCTCCGGCCGGTCCCCGGTGACCGACGGGTCGTAACCGACCAGATCGGCGCCCGCCTGCTTCAACAGCGCGGCCACCGCGAGTGCGGGGGAGTCGCGCAGGTCGTCGGTGCCGGCCTTGAAGGTCAGGCCCAGCACGGCGATCCTGATGTGCGACAGGGCGCCGCCCCGCTGACCGGTGACGGCCAGCCGGACCTTCTCCACCATCCGCTGGCGCTGTCTGGTGTTCGTGTCGATCGTGGCGCGCAGCAGCCGGAACTCGTAGTCGGCGAAGTCGGCCACCTGGAGCATCGCCTCGGTGTCCTTGGGCAGGCACGACCCACCCCAGCCAGGACCCGGGGACATCGACGACTGGCCGATCCGCCGGTCGTAGCCCATGCCCTCGGTGACGTCCGAGATGTCGGCGCCCAGCCGCTCGCACAGCTCGGTGATCGAGTTGATGTAGGACAGCTTCATCGCCAGGAAGCAGTTGGCCGCGTACTTCACCAGTTCGGCACTGGCCGCGTCGGTCAACACCGTCGGCGCGCCGAGTCGGGCGTACAGCGACGCCACCCGCTCGGCCGCGTCCTGGGACACCGAGCCGACCACGATCCGGTCCGGGTGCAGGAAGTCGTGCACCGCGGCACCTTCACGCAGGAACTCCGGATTGCTCACCACGCTGACGTCCGGGCGGCCAAGCAGTTCCGCGGTGCGCTCCGCGGTGCCCACCGGCACGGTCGACTTGTTCACCACCACGCTGTTCGGGCGGAGCAGCTCGCCGACCTCGTCGATGACCGACTCGACCGAGCTCAGGTCCGCCATGCCGCCGACGCCCATCGGCGTCGGCACACACAGGAAGACCACCTCGGGGCCGTCCTCGAAGTCGGCGATCGCGGTCTTCGCGCCCACCACGAACGACAGCCTGCCGGCCGCCTGGCCTTCGGTGACCAGTTCGGGCAGACCGGGCTCCATGATGTCCACCTGGCCCCGGCGCAGCCGCTCCACCTTGGCCTCGTCCACGTCGGCACAGACCACCCGGTGACCGAGCGAAGCCAGACACGCCCCCGTGGTCAGGCCAACGTATCCCGTGCCGATCACCGCGATGCGCCGCGCGAACATATCCCTCACCCAACCTGTTCTTCTGCCGTTGCGGCCTCGGTGTGCTGTGTATCGGCCCTGCGTAGCCCGAACAGCCCGTCGTAGACGGCCACATAGGCCTTCGCCTGGGGCCGCCAGTCCAGTTCGCGCTCGGCGCGCAGCCTGCCGGCGGCACCGAGTTCGGACCTGCGGTCCGGGTCGTCCAGCAACTCCACCAGTGCGTCCGCGAAGCCCGCTTCGTCGCCCGGCTCGATGTAGACAGCACACGAGCCGCCGGAGACGACGGTCTCGGTCAGTCGGTACGCGACGACCGGCAGCCCGAAGGCAAGGTACTCCATGGTCTTGTTCATGGTCGACACGTCGTTGAGCGGGCTCATCGGATCGGGTGACAGGCCGGCCGACGCCGTGGACAGGTAGCGGCGGATCTCGTCCGGGCCGACCCGGCCGGTGAACACGACGTAGTCGTCCAGGCCCAGCTCGGTGCTCTGCCGCTTCAGGTCGGCGAGGCAGTCGCCGAAGCCGAGCAGCGCGAACCGCACGTCGGTCCGGCCGTGCCGGCGCACCACGTGCTCGGCCACCCGCAGCACGCCGTCCACGCCGTCCTGCGGACCCATGATGCCCAGGTAGGCCACCAGGTGGTCGCGGCCGCCCCGCAGTTCCGGCTCCGGAGTGCCCGGTCGCATCACCGACGTGTCCGGCCCGGACCGGACCACCGTGGTGTGCTCCGGTGGCACGCCACCGCGTTGCCACGCGATCCGCTGGTAGGACTGGTTGGTCGAGATCACCCGGTTCGCCGTGCGGAACGTGCGCCGCTCCAGCCAGTACAGCGCAGCCAGTTGCAGCTTGCCCAGCCGGCCGGTCGGCTCGCCGAAGCGGGACCGGTAGACCTCCGGGTTGAGGTCGTGGTGGTCGAACACGAACCGAACGCCCAGCACTCGCCACAGCAGGGCCAGCGACCAGTAGATGTCCGGCGGGTTGCACGCCTGGATCACCTGGAACGGCCGACGCCGGTACACCGAGACGCCGCGCAGCGCGGTACGCACCCAGCAGTAGGCGAACTCCCAGGCGTAGCCGAGGAAGCCGTCGGCCTGGCGGGGCGGGGCGTACTTGTAGATGTGCACGCCGTCCAGCTCCTGGTAACCGGGATCACCAGGGCCCTTCGGGCAGATCACGGACACCTCGTAGCCCGACGCGGTCAGCGCCAGGCACTCCAGCCAGACCCGCCGGTCCAACGGCACCGGCAGGTTCTGCACGATGATCAGAACGTGTGGGCCTCGGGTCATGTCGACTCCCCTCGGGTGGTCAGATCGGGCGACCACGTGTCACTCGTGCCTCGGGCCGCCCGCCAGCGCGCCACGACACGCTCAGCAAACAGCACTCCGAGGAAACAGGCAGCGTCGGCGGGCGCGACCTCGCGCCGCCGGACCAGGCCGACCAGCGCGCCCGGCCGCAGCGGGGCCTCGGTGGCCGGGCGACCGAGGCGGCTCAGCTCCTGGTTGCCCAGCCGGACCCTGGCCCGCCTGCGGATCACGGCGGCCACCGACCTGGGCAGCCGCACCGCGACCCGGGCGGCGGGCACGACGATCCGCTCGTCGGCCTGGAACGTCCGGTGTACCCAGCCGTCGTCGGCGAGCACATCGGGCATCGGGAACACGCGGTCGTGGCCGGCCGCGCTGAGCATGTAGGCGCCGGCACCGGACAGGCTTCGCCGCTCACCCAGCAGTGCCCGCAGCGCACGGTGGAAACCGCGCACCGGCCAGGGCGCTCCGGTGGCGTCGAAGTCCGGTGTCGGGGCGCAGGCGGGCGCACCGGTGGCGGCCAGCGCGGCGACCATGGCACGGACCCCGGCCCCGGTCAGTTCGCTGTCGGCGTCCAGGTAGAGCCGGGGGAACGTGGCGCAGCGCCCGTCACCGAGTCGGATCGCGTTCGCCTTGCCCGCGATCGGCGTCTCCAGCACGACAGCGCCGGCCGCCTTGGCCACGGCTGCCGTGTCGTCGTGGCACGCGTTGGCGACGACGACGATCTCAAGTTCACCTGGACGGGTTCCGGTGGCCAGGGCGGTCAGGCAGCGTTCGATGACGGCCTGCTCGTCGTGCGCCGGGACGACCACGCTCGCGATGGGGCTCATCAGGCGGCCTGCCCGGTGTCGGTCGCGGCCAGCACCGGCAGCGCGGCGCCCGGCTGCCAGCCGTCGGCCCAGTCGGCCCGCCTGCGCCAGACCGACGTCCAGCGGCCGTTGCGGCGGCCAAGTGCCTGCTCCGCCAGCGACCGCAGCGCGACGCCGAGGAGCATCATGGACCGGCCGTAGCCGCGCCATGGGCCGAGGTGCTGCCGGATGATGGTCGCCCGGCCGGTCAGCACCAGGACGTCCCGGCCGACCTTGGTGGCCGACGACGCGCCGACCGCGTGCATCACCTCGGCGTCCGGTGTGATCGACGGTCGGAATCCGGCCGCCGCGGCACGCAGGCACAGGTCCTGGTCCTCGCCGTAGATCAGATAGGTCTCGTCGAAGCCGCCGAGCTGCTCCCAGGTGGCCATGGTGGTGAGCAGCAGGCCACCGCTGATCACGTCGACGTGCCGCACCGAGTCGCGCTGCCACGTGCCCAGCGACTCGGGCGCCAGCCACCTGTTGTGTCTGGCCACCGAGGACAGCCCGAGCGCCCAGCAGGTCATGCTCCACGCGGTGATCCGCCCGAAGCAGCTGCGCGGTTCGAGGTGACCGGTCGGGTCCACGGTCCGGCCGCCGACGATGCCGTCGGCAGGTCGGGACCGCAGATGCTCCAGCAGTGCGTCGATCGCACCCGGCGCGGGCCGGGCGTCCGGGTTCAGCAGTAACACGTAGTCACCGCGGGCCCGTTCCACCGTCCGGTTCACGGCGTGGCCGAACCCGGTGTTGCGCCCGAGTCTGCGCACGGCGGCTGAGCCGAGGAGGTCCTCGGCAACATCGGCCGCGCCATCGCTGGATCCGTTGTCAGTGACGAGGATCTCGTGCGACACGTGGGGTGCTGCTGGGCCGGTGATCGCGGCGAGTGTCCTGGTGAATTCGTCCACCGCGTTGTAGGACACCATCACGATCGACAATGTCACGGCCGACACCGGCGTGTCGTCGGCGTCTCGTTCCATGCGTGCTCACCTGCTGTTCTGCCGACGGGCTTCGCGTGGGACTGATCGGGCCAGGCAGCGTGGGCGTTACAGAGGGTCGCTGGCACGATGGTGTGCATGCCAGCCACGACCGTGCGCCGAATGATCTTGCCGCTCACCGCGCCGATCGGTTCGATCCGTTCGGTACGGCCAAAACGGGACCTCGCCGTGCTCACCTACGACGACGGTCCACAGCCCGGCGGCACCGACCGGGTGCTGGCCGCGCTGGCCGATGCCGGTAGCACGGCCACGTTCTTCATCCTGGTCGGCCGGGCCCGCCGGCACCACCGCCTGCTGGCCGACGTGGTGGCCGCGGGCCACGAGATCGCGCTGCACGGCGTGGATCACGTCCGGTTGACGACGATGTCGCCGGCACAGGTGTACAGGCGCACCCGGGATGGCAGGGAAGAGCTGGAAGACCTTGCCGGGCAACAGGTTCGCTGGTTCCGTCCGCCCTACGGCGCGCAGCGGCCGGGCACCTGGGCCGCGATCCGGGCCACCGGTCTGGTGCCGGTGGTGTGGAGCGACGAGGCGGCCGACTGGCAGGACGACACAGTGGACGAGATCACCGCCCGCACGGCGAGCGTGCGGCGTGGTTCGGTGCTGCTGCTGCACGACGGCTACGCGGACGAGTCCGACGGCGTGAACGACGGCCCGCCGCCCGGCTTCGACCGGGGCGAGCTGTCCAGGCGAATCCTGGGCGGGCTCGGCGAACGCGGCCTGGCCGCCGCGTCGCTGCGGGACGCCCTGGCCGAGGGCACGGCGGTGCGCGGCGCGTGGTTCCGGGACTAGTGGTGTGTCCTGGACACCGCCAGGGGATTCCGGGACCAGGGATTCGGAATCAGCGGCCCGCGACCTGGTTGGCCACCGCGAGCACGTCGTCGGCCGCTCTGGCCCACGAGTAGTACTCGCGGACCTCGGTGGCCTGGATCGCCGTCCGCTGGAACACCTCGTCGTCGGCCAGCAGGCGGGCCACGATGGCGGCCAGCTCGGCGGGCTCGTCGGTGGTGACCAGATCGCCGTTGTCGCCCGGCCGGACGATCTCCGGCATCGCGTACGCCTTGCGTGCCACGCAGGGCAGCCCGTGCGAGAGGGCCTCCACCAGGGCGATGCCGAATCCCTCGAACCGGGACGGCATCACGAACAGGTCGTGCTCGGCGTAGAGCGAGCGCACCTGGTCGATCGGCAGCCGGCCGAGGAACCGCACGCCGGCCGGTGGCTCGCCGGGCAGCGGCCACTCCTTCGGGCCGACCACGGTCAGCGTGATGTCCGGGTCGACCTCGGCACGCAACAGCGCCAGCGCCGCGACCACCTGCTCGCCCGCCTTGGTGACGAAGTCCTTGCCGACGAACAGCAATCGGCGACGCGGCCCGTCGGGCGGCGAAAATTTCGGCGTCGTGGGGTGACTGTCCGAATCGGTCGGTGCACCGACGGCGGCGGACGCCCCCGGGTGGACTACATGTACCCGATCGGGTGATACTCCGGACACACGAACCAAATGGTCGGCGAACCACTGGCTCATCGCCAGGACGCCAGCTGCGCCCTGGTAGATCCGGTGCTGCCGATCGCGGAGGCGTTGAGCGTCTGACCTGGTCAGCGACGGGAAGTGGACCAGTTGGCCATAGGTGTCCAGCTCGTCCAATAGCACGTCGTAGCTCAGATCCTGGAAGACGAGGTACGGAGTGCGCAGTGCGGCGAGATCCTGGATCTGCACGACAACATCACAGGGAGTAGCCGATTCGCCCCGATGCAGGGCAAGTTGGGCATAACCTCGTGCCAGTCCGGAGTGCTTCCACATCGACACCCAGTGACCGTCCACTCGCCGTGCGTGCACGGCTTTCAGGGGCAGCCGGACCGCCGACGGGTAGCTCATTCCGATGTCGACCACGTCGGTTAGCGCACGTAGAGCGCCGCGTAGGTGCCATGGTGTGTAGGACCAGGTCGGCTCGGGGACGGGATCCCAGGCGCAGGCGAATCCGAGGCGCACGTGGCGCACCATACATCGATCACCCAGTGTGGGCACCCGACGTAACGTCTCGGCCTGTGATTCGATTCATCAGACGCAGGTGGTGTGTCCGCGCTCGACGCTGAGTGAGCACTTGGCGACGCCGCGACGGGACCGGCCGGGGTGAGGCCACCGAGTTCGGAGGGACCATGGATTTCTGGAAGACGATGGGTGTCCTCCTTCGACGTTGGTACGTGTCCGTACCAGTGTTCGTGATCTCCCTCGTGCTGGCCGGGGGCGCGTTCTTCGCCGTGCACACCCAGTACGAGTCCACCGGCACGATCGTGCTGACCGCCCCGACCGCGGGTGGCGTGACGGCGGTCAACCCCGCCGACGCGACCGGGCCGGGCAATCCGCTGCTGGACTTCGAGGGCAGCCTCACCATCACCACCCAGTTGCTGATCCAGAGCCTGAGCAGCCCGACCGTGCAGAACCAGGTGGGCGCCCAGGGCGGTGTCGGCACCTTCCAGGCCGGCGACGGCGAGACCGGTGGCCCGTTCGTGGTCATCATCGCGGACGCCCCGTCGAAGGCCCAGGCCGAGAAGACCGTCTCACTCGCGCTGAAGTACGCGCAGACCGAGCTGAACACGCGCCAGAAGAACCTCGACGCACCGCCGTCCACGTTCATCGGCACCCAGGTCGTCGTCGCGCCGACGCCGGCCATCACCAAGATCGGCAGCAAGGTCAAGGCCGGTGGCGTCGTCTTCGCGCTGGGCCTGGTGCTCGGCCTTGCCGCCGCGTTCGCCTTCGAGAGCGTCGCGACCAACCGGCGGCGGCGCAAGGCCGACGAGGCCGCCGACTACGACGACGAGTCGCACGTGGACACCGCTGTGGACGACGACGAGGAGTCGAACGCCGAGCGGTCCGTCAAGACCCACAAGATGACCCCGGCCCCGCCGCCGCGTCAGCTGCCGCAGCCGGTCCGGTCGGGTGCCGCCGGTGGCCAACGGCCCGCGCCGCGCCCGCAGGTCGGCCCGATCGGCGTGAACGGTCGTCGGGACCCGTTCCCCGGCCCGGTGCACAAGCAGCACCCGGCCAAGCCGCATCGGGTGCACCCGATGCCACCCGCACCGGCAGCGGTGCCCAACAAGGGCCAGAACTCGCCAACCAACGGACCGAACAAGCCGCCGAACAACAACGTCAACAACAACAACGTCAACAACAACGGCGCCAACAACAACGGCGCCAACAAGAACGTGCACAACGGCGCCAACAACGCGGCCGCCAACCAGAACACGCAGAAGACCAACAGCGTCAACAACCCCGTCGGGGCCAACAACGGCGCCAGCAAGAACGGCAGGGGCCACGACTGGCCACGGTCGGAGTTCCGTTCGCCCGACTCGTCCAACGGCTGAGCCGTGACCACGCTCGACACAGCGGGCGGCCGGCGCGGCACGGCCGGTGGCCAGCGCGACGTCCGACGCGACGCGGCGACCCGCCCGGCCGGATCGAAGCAGGCCAGCCGGGCGGCCGGTGAGCGGCCGCAGCGCAAGCAGCGGGCCGACGGCACCACCCTGCTGTGTTTCTACAGCGGAGTGCTGTTCATCCTGCCCTCGCACCTGGTGGTCGCCGCGATCCCGCTGGCGCTGGCGCCCAGCATGCTCATCGGCATGGCGCTGGGCGTGCTGTGGTTCTGCGCCCAGCTGGTCAACACCGTCGGCATGGCCAAGGGCCGCAGCCTGGTGCGCACGTCGCTGTTCCTGTTCGCACTGAGCCAACTGGCCACCTACGGCTACGCCACCTTCGGCTGGCTGCCGTCGGACGAACTGAACGCCACCGACCGCAGTGTGATCACCATCCTGGCCGTCGTCGTGGTCGGCATCATGGCGTGCGACTCGCTGCGCGGGCTGGGCCGGATCGACAAGCTGCTGCGGATCATCGTGTACGGCTGCACATTCGTCGCCGTGATCGGCCTGATCCAGTTCTTCATCGGCATCGACCCGACGCACTACATGGTGTTGCCCGGCCTGCGCGAGGTCGGTGACGTGGAGACACTGCTGGAGCGGTCGATCTTCCGACGGCCGTCGGGCACCGCGGGGCACCCGATCGAGTACGGGGTGGTGTGCGCGATCGCGGCACCCATGGCGGCGCACTACGCGTTCCGCGCCAAGGATCACGGCAGGCGCGTCTGGCCGTGGTGGCTGTGCCTGGTCGCGGTCGCCATCGGCGCGATGGTGTCGCTGTCCCGCTCGGCCATCCTGGGCCTGTTCGCCGCCGCACTGGTGCTGCTGCCGACCTGGCCTGCGCGGCGGCAGTTGCAGACGGTCATCGCGACGATCCTGTTCACCGGTGTCATGCGACTGTTCGTGCCCGGTCTGATCGGCACGCTGTTCAGCCTGTTCAACAACCTGTCCGGGGACCCGAGCATCCAGCACCGGACCGAGGACTACGCGCGCGCTGAGATCCAGATCGTCGTGCACCCGTGGCTGGGCAAGGGTTTCGGCACGTACCTGCCGGACAAGTACGGCCCGCTGGACAACCAGTACCTCGGCACGTTGGTGGAGACCGGCATCATCGGCCTCGCCGCGCTGATCTTCGTCCTGATCGCGGGCGCCTACGCGGCCGTGCAGGTGCGCAGGGCCACCAAGGACCCCGTGTTGCGGGACCTGGCCCAGACCCTGCTGGCCAGCCTATCGGTGATCATGGTCGCCGACGCCACCTACGACGCGTTCGGCTTCATCATGGCCACCGGCATCTGTTTCATGCTGGTCGGCATCTGCGGCGCGCTGTGGCGCACGGTGAAGGACGATCCGAACCAGTTCATGCCGATCAACGGTCGGCCGAGTACACGCAAGAAGGCGAAGCCGGCGGCACCTGGAGTGGGGACCGGTGCCCGGGCCGGTGTTCGACCCAGGGGGAGTACATGACAGAGCACCTCGCCAGACCGGCGCCGTCGCCGCAGCTGCCGGGCCAACCGGTGTCTCGCGCGCGACGGCTGGGGGAGTGGCTGAACGCGCACGCGACGGTCATCGCGCTGGTCGCGGTCGGACTGAGCATCGTCATCGGTGGGGGTTATTCGCTGATTCTCGGTGGTGACCTGCGGTTCTACGACGAGCAGGTCTACGTCGGGATCGTGAAGTCGATGGCACACGGGCACGGCTTCAGCCTGGACGGCAGCCAGCCGACCGCCTACCGGCCGCCGGGCTACGAGTTCCTGCTGCTGCCGGTGTACCTGGTGACCGGCGGCAGTGTGCTGGCCATGCGGCTGGTCGGCGTGCTCGCGCTGGGCGGTGCGGTGTGGTTCACGTACCTGCTCGGCCGCCGGGTGCACTCGCCGGCCACGGGTGCGCTGGCCGCGCTCGTGGTGGCGCTGTACCCGCTGCTGATCTACACCGCGACCACGCTCTATCCGCAGGTGCCGGCGTTGTTCCTGCTGCTGCTGACGATCGAGCTGGCCATGCGGGCGATGCCGGAGGACGGCCGCTCCGGTGGCCGCCGGTTGGCCATCGCCGTGGGCGCCGGGCTGGCCGGCGGCCTGCTCACGCTCACCGTGCCCACATTCGGCGTGACAGCGGTCGGCATCGTGGCGTGGCTGGCCTGGCGGCAGCACGCGACCAGCAAGCGGATCGCGTGGCGGGCGGTGGCTGTGCTGATCGTGGCCACGGCCCTGCTGCCCGCGCTGTGGTGCGTGCGCAATGCCGTCACCCTGCACGCCTTCGTGCCGGTGTCCACAAACGACGGTATCAACCTGTTGCTGGGCAACAGTCCGGACACGACCGCGAACAGCGGCACCAGCGTGGACATCTCCACCTACTCGCAGCAGGCGGTCAGCCGGCACTACGGCGAGGTCGAGGTCGACCACTTCTACACCAGCCAGGCACTGGACTGGATCGAGCACAACCCGGGCAGCGCCGCCGTGCTGTACGTGGCGAAGGTGGCCAACAACTTCTCGTACCACGACGATCTGGCCACCACCAGCCAGGGCGGCACCGCGCAGAACCTGCTGTCCGCGGTGAGCTACTACCCGATCCTGCTGCTCGCCCTGCTGCGGCTCGCGTTCTACCGGCGATGGCCGCTGCGGCCCACGGAGAAGCTGCTGGTCATCACCATCGCGGTGAACGTGCTGCTGCTCGCCGTGTTCTTCACCCGGTTGCGCTTCCGGGTGCCGTTGGACGGGCTGACCATCGTGCTCGCCGCGAGCGCGGTGACCCACTGGCTGTCCGGCCGGGATGATCGTGTGAAGCAGGGGGAACTCGCGTGACGGCGATCGATCCGGACGCCGCTGAGGATCCCACCGGCATCGAGCCGCCCAAGGACAAGAAGGTCACCAAGGCGCTCGGGATGAGCCTGCTGAACACCGCCGTCGGGCGGGTCGGCACGGTGCTCACCGGCATCCTGCTGGCGCACATCCTGGTGCCCGAGGACTTCGGTGCGTTCGCCGTCGCGCTGGTGGCGCTCAACGCGGTGCTGTCCATCAACGAACTCGGCGTCAGCCTGGCCCTGGTCCGCTGGCCGGGGGACCCGAGGTCCATCGCGCCCACCGTCACCACCATCTCGATGATCAGCAGTTTCGCGTTGTTCGCGGTGTGCTGGTTCGGCGCACCGCGGTTCGCGGCCGAACTCGGCTCGCCGGGGGCGACCGGCGTGGTGCGGCTGCTGTGCAGTTCGGTGTTGATCGACGGTGCCACGGCGGCGGCCGCGCAGTTCGTGAACCGGGAGTTCCGGCAGGGCACCCGGCTCGTGGTCGACTTCTCCAACCTCGCGCTGACCACCGGTATCACCGTGATCCTGGCGCTGGCCGGGTTCGGGCCGTGGAGCCTGGCAGCCGGTCGGCTGGTCGGCAACGGGCTGTCGGCGGTGCTGCTGTTCCGGCTGGTGTCGATGTGGCCGAAGCCAGGGTTCGACCGGTCCAAGGCAGGCGAGCTGATCCGGTTCGGCCTGCCACTGGCCGGCGCCAGCCTGCTGGTGTTCGCGATGCTGAACGTGGACTACGTGGTCACGGGCCACCTGCTGGGCGCTGTCGCGCTCGGCCTGTACCTCCAGGCGTTCAACCTGGCCAGTTGGCCGGTGAACATGTTCTCCACGGTGGTCCGGCGGGTGTCGCTGGCCGCGTTCGCGCGCGTGCAGCACCAACCCGAGCGGCGCGAGGACGTGCTGGCCAGGCTGGCCGGGCTGCTGATGGCGTGCACGCTGCCGGTGTGCGCGCTGCTCGGGCTGCTCGCGCTGCCGATCATCACCACGCTGTACGGCAAGGTGTGGGAGGGCGCTACCGGGGCGCTGGAGTTCCTGGTGATCCTGGGCGCGGTCCGGGTGGCGTGCGAACTGGGCTACGACTACCTCGTGGCGCTCGGCCTCTCCAGCCGCACGATGTGGTTGCAGGCGGGCTGGTTCGTGGCGTTGGTGGTCTTCCTGCCGATCGGCGCCAAGACCGACGGTATCCGAGGTGTCGGCGCGGCCCACGCCGCCGTCGCCGTCCTGCTGGTGCTGCCGGCGTTCGTGTGGGCGGTCCGCAAGACCGGCATGCACGTCGGCAAGCTCGGCAGGGCGGTGGCCCGGCCGGTGCTCGGCTGCGCGCTGCTGGTCGTCGTGCTGCTGCTGGTTCGCTGGCACACGCCACCGTCGTTCGAGCGGCTGCTGATCGGCGGTGTGCTCGGGCTTGCGGTGTACGTGCCGGTGGTGTGGCCGATGCGGAAGCTGTTCCGCGACCTCGGCTAGATCGTCGCGAATCGTTGCACGGCGGCGCGGACGTGTTCGTGCAGGTCGCGCTGCCCTTGTGCCCGGCGTCGTCGACCGCCACCAGTTCGGCACCTGGCCACGCTCGGGCGAATGCCCAGGCGGCGTCGAACGGACAGCTCAGATCGAGTCGCCCATGGATGACGACGCCAGGAATACCGGCCAGGCGCCCGGCGTCGCGGAGCAGCGCGCCGTCGGCCCACCAGCCGTTGTGGGCGGCGTAGTGCGCACAGATCCGCGCGAAGGCGACCAGCGCGGGCGAAGCGCGGTCGGTGTAGGGAGTCGGTTTGCCGCCGGGCTCCAGCGACAGGGCGGCGTCCTCCCACGCGGTCCAGTCCCGCGCCGCCCGCGCCCGGACTCCGCGTCGGGGTCCGCCAGGAGCCTCGCGTACGCGGCGGGTGGGTCAGCATCCGGCACCCCGCTGCTGAACCGCTCCCACGCCTCGGGGAACAGCCGGGCGACGCCGCCCCGGTACAGCCAGTCGACCTCCGGCCTGCCCATCAGCCAGAACGCGGGCAGCACCAGTTCGGACACCCGGTCCGGATGGCCGCTGGTCGAACAGGATGATCCGGTAGCGCTCCGGGTCGAACATCCTGGGGGTGCCGGACGGACTGCCGCCGCCGGGTCCACCGTGCACGATCACCGTGGGCTTGCCGTCGGGGTTCCCGCGCGTTTCCCAGTAGACAAAGTTGCCGTCGCCGACGTCCAACATCCCGTGGTCATGGACTTCGGTCGAGGAGAAGGCAGCAGACACCCAGTCGACTCTACGGTCAGCAGCTCGCGGTGATGGCGGTGGCTTGGCGGAGGCCGCCGTCCGGGCCCGGTTCGAAGCGGAGTCCGCACGCCGGGCAGAACAGGTTGGCGCTCAACCGGTTCCCGCAGGTGCAGACCCAGCCCTTCTGCCGGGCCGGGTTGCCGGCGACGAAAGCGTGTGCCGGGACGTCGTGGGCGACGACCGAGCCTGCGGCCGCGAAGGCGTACGCGCCGATCTCGTGACCGCACACCACGACAACACCGGCACCGAGGCTGGCGCCGCGCCGGACCACCGTGGTCAGCAGTTCGTCAGCGCCCTTGCGCAGTGCCGCCCTGGGCCGCAAGTCATTGGTGAACAACACGTTCGGGCCGAGGAACACCTCGTCCTCACAGGTCACGCCCGCGAACACGAGTGTGCCGTTCTTGACCGTCACCCGGTCACCGAGCACCGCGCCGGTCTCCACGAACGCGCCGTCGCAGATGTTGCAGTCCCGGCCCACGACGGCACCGGGCAACACGTGCGCGAATGCCCACACCCGCGTGCCGGCGCCGACGTCGTCGCTCTCGCACAGACCGGCTGGATGCACGAACACATCCGTCATCGCAACGCCCCGGTCAGCACGTCGACCACCCGTTCCTGTTGCGCGGCAGTGATTTCCGGGAAGATCGGCAGCGACAGCTGGCGGTCGGCGCGCAGCTCGGCGTTCGGGAACGCCCCCGCCTGGTGACCAAGGCCTGCGAACGCGCCGGTCAGGTGGATCGGCGTCGGGTAGTGGATACCGGCCCCGATACCGGCCTCGTGCAGCGCGGCCAGCACCCGGTCGCGCTCCGGCACCAGCACCGTGTACAGGTGCCACACCGGCTCGTTGCCGTCGGCCACCACCGGCCGGACCACGGACGGCACGTCGGCCAGCAGCTCCTGGTACCGCTCGGCCGCCTTGCGCCGGTCGTCGTTCCAGCCGTCCAGCCTGCGCAGCTTCGCCGACAGCACAACGGCTTGCAGCGTGTCCAGCCTGCTGTTGAAGCCGAGGATGGAGTGCTCGTAGCGGTGCGGCGAACCGTGGTCGCGGAGCAGCCGGATGTTCTCGGCCAACGCGTCGTCGTTGGTCATCACGGCACCGCCGTCGCCGTAGGCGCCGAGGTTCTTACCCGGGTAGAAGCTGGTCGCCGCGATGTCGCCGAGCGTGCCGGCCGCGCGACCGTACCGCCGCGCACCCTGGGACTGGGCCGCGTCCTCCACCACGACGGCGTCGCCAGCCGCCGCCCTGACCTGCTCGACCGCCGCCGACTGCCCGTACAGGTGCACCGGCAGCACCGCGCGGGTCTTCGGCCCCATCGCGGCCGCCACCGCGGACGGGCTGATCAGCCCGGTGTCCGGCTCGCAGTCGACCAGCACCGGCGTGGCACCGGAGCGGGCCACCGCCTCGGCGGTCGCGATGAACGTGTTGGCCGGCAGGACGCATTCGTCGCCGGCGCCGACACCGGCGGCACGCAACGCGAGTTCCACCGCGTCCGTGCCGTTGCCGACGCCGACACAGTGCGTGGCACCGAGGTAGTCGGCGTACTCCCGCTCGAACGCGGCCACCTGCGGCCCGTTGATGAACGCGGTGCGCTCCAACACCGCGGCCCACCCGGCGGCCACCTCGTCGGCCACCTCGCGATGCTGTGCCGCGAGATCGACCAGTGGGATGTTCGTCGTCATGTCCTCACCTGTTCGGCGTCGGTGTCGCGGTCCTTCGCGACAGCTTGGGCATTGACCGCTTGGGCGTTCGCGTCGTCGACCGCGACCGTGCCACGCCACCGGCTGATCTTGCGGCGCACCTTGTAGCGAAAGATGCCCGCCGCCGACGTGGTCGCGGCGCCGGCCAGCCGGCGACGGGGCATCAGGTCCTCGATGGCCTGCTGGTACTCGGCCTCCAGCGCCTCGGCCGCGCTGCGCAGGCTGAACCTGCTCAGCACCAGTTGCCGGCCGTAGGCACCGAGTTCGTTGCGCAGCGCGGGATCGGCCAACACCGCGGCCAGCGACCGGCGCATGCCGGCCACCCCCTCACCACGCGAACCCGGACCCAGGCCGTACCAGCCGTCCGCCAGGAACTTGGGTGCCGTCCGCTCGGTCAGCAACTCGCTGAACCCGCGCTCACCGACCACCACCAGCGGCTTGCCGAACGACAGCGCACGCAGCGCGGAACCACCCATGCCCAGCACGACATCGGCCGCGTCGTAGGCCGGTCGCGGGTCGGCCAGTTCACCGGTCAGCACCACCAGTCGCCGGCCGGTCCGCTGATTGGCCAGTTCGGCCCGCTCGGCGAGTTCGGCCCGCACCGGCCCGTCACCGACGATCACCAGCTGGGCCGGTGTGCCGGTCGCGGCCAGTTCCTCGACGGCACCGCACGCGGTGAGCAGGCTCTCCCGCTTCAGGTCCGGCACCAGCCGGCACACCATGACGGCCAGCGGCAGCGCGGGATCGGGGGCGTAGTGCGCGCGGAAGTCGGTCGGACCGCACACACCCGGCTGGTCCTGGTCGGTGTCGACCGGCGGCTCCATCAGGTTCACCCTGGGATACCCGGCCGCCCGCGCCACGTGCTTGAGCTGGTCCGTGCCGACCAGCAGCGGGATCGGCTTCGGGAAGAACGGCACGATCGACGACGACATCACCGTGGCCAGCACCGGAGTGCGCAACCGCAGCCGGGGGCCGTAGAACGCCTCGACGGCGGGCGGCCACTCGTAGCCGTGCACGATGTCCACCGATCGCTGCGCCACCAACTTGGTGAGCAGCCCGGCGACCTTCCCGGACGGCCTGCGGCGGCGCTCCGGGATCGGCACGTACTCCAGGCCGAGCTCACGCACGACGTCGACCAGCGGCCCCGGCTCGGCGACCACGATCACGTCGTGGCCCCGGTCGCGCGCGGCACCGGCCAACTGCACGGCGTTGAGCTGCGAGCCACCGATTTCCATCGCATGTGGATAGACGATGATGCGCATGGCTACCTGAGTTTTCTGGCCGGCACCCCGGCCCAGGTCTGTCCTTCCGGCACGTCGACGAGCAGCACCGAACCCATACCCAGCACGGCATTGGCACCGATGGTCAGCCCTTCCCGGACCATCGAGCCCTGGCCGAGATAAGCGCCGGCGCCCACCTTCACGCCGCCGGCCAGCGTCGCCCGGCCGGCCAGCGTGACGCCCTCGTCCAGTTCGTCGTCGTGGGTGAGCAGGACGTGCGGCATGGCCACCAGGTACGGCCCGATGGTGATCGGCGCGGTCACCACGACACCGGCCAGCACGATCGAGCCCTCACCGAGCACGGTGCCCGGCGCGATCGAGGCAGCGGGATGCACGATGGTGGCCCAGCGGTCGGACAGCAGGCCGAGCCGTTCGGTCAGCCGCAGCCGCGCGGCCGGCCGCTGCGGCGACGCGACACACGGCACGACGGCGGCGTCCGGGTAGTCGTGCACCCGGTCGGTCGCGCCGATCACCGGCACACCGTCCACATTGTCCCCGTGCCGCGCCGGATTGTCGTCCAGCACACCGATCGGGCGCCAGATGTCCGGCTGCGCGCGGACGGCGACCAGCGTTTCCTTGGTCAGCCCCCCGGCGCCCAGCAGCAGCAGTGGCCGCGCCGTCATACTGCCGCCACCGCATCGACGCCGACCGCGGCCGCCAGCGTGTTGATCACCAGCTCCTGTTGCTCCGGAGTCAGTTCGTGGTGCAGCGGCAGGATCAGCGACCGCTCGGTGAGCAGCTCGGTCACCGGCAGCGGCACGTGCTCGGTGCCCTCGTAGGCCGGTTCCAGGTGCGCGGCCATGATGCCGCGCCGGGCCGACACCCCGGCCGCCGCCAGCGCGGCCAGCACGTCGTTGCGGTCCACCGTGGTCTCGTTGGCCAGCAACACCCAGAACGCCTGGTAGTTCGTGGTCCCGTAGGCGGGATCGGTGACCGCCCGCAGCCCGGGCACGCCAGCCAGCAGCTCGTGGTAGCGCGCCGCCATCGACCGCCGCTGCGCCACCAGGTCGGCCAACCGGCCGAGCTGGACGATGCCGATCGCGGCCTGCACGTCGGTCATCCGGTAGTTGAAGCCGGTCTCCAGGTACTGCTCGACGATCGGCTTGCCCGACGTGTGCCGGTCTGCCGCCGACACGCTCATCCCGTGTTCACGCAGCCTGCGCAGCCGCGCGGCGAGTTCCGCGTCGTCGGTGGTCACCATGCCGCCCTCACCGGTGGTGAGCAGCTTGCGCGGGTGGAACGACCACGCGGCCAGCAGCGCACCGGCGCCGACCGAACCGCCCTGGTAGGTGGCGCCGGCAGCGCAGGCGGCGTCCTCCAGGATCGGGATGGCACCGCAGCAGGCCCGCAGCGCGGCCACGTCGGCGGGCGTACCGCCCTGGTGCACCACCATCACGGCCTTGGTCCGCTCGGTCAGCACCGGGGCGACCGTGGCAGGCCCGAGGTTGCCGGTCAACGGCTCCACATCGGCGAAGACCGGGGTGGCACCGCAGTACCGGACCGCGTTGGCCGACGCGATGAACGAGAACGACGGCACGACGACCTCGTCGCCGGGACCGACTCCGAGCACGTAGAGCGCGAGGTGCAGCGCCGCGGTGCACGAGGACACGGCGACACCGTGCTCGGCACCGACATGCTCGGCGAACCGCCGCTCGAACTCGGCTACTCTCGGTCCCTGCGCGACCCAGCCGCTGGCGATCACCTCGGCGACGGCGTCGGCCTCATCGCTGCCCAACAGGGGCCGCATGACCGGGATCATCCGGCCCTCCTTGGATTCGAAGCTGGGGTGTTCGATGTGTGCATCGGTCCCGCGGCACCGTTTGTTGCAGCGAGTTCGGTCACGCTGTGTCGACCATCGCCGTGTCGACCGCGTGGCTCGGGCACCGCCGGCAGGCCGAGCAGCGCGGCCAGCCGGGTCGCCCTGGCGTGCCACGAGTGCCGGACCGCGACGGCCTGCTGCCGCCGCGCCACCGCATCGGGTGTCATCGGCAGGTCGGCCGCCGTCATCACTGCCCGCGCGAACGCGGCCGGCCCGGCCACGGCGGTCACATCCGGGCTCTCCTGCGCCAACCCCCTGGTCGCGGGCAGGTCGGAGCCGACAACGGGCCGCCCGGCCGCCAGATACTCCAAGGTCTTCAACGGGAAGGACGCCCGGTTGAACGCGGTGTCGGTGTACGGGGTCAGGCCGACGTCCATCCTGGCCAGCCACTGCGGCAGCCGCTCGAACGGCACCGCACCCGTGTGGTACACGTTCGGCCTGGCCACCAGCTCGGCCCAGCGGTCCGGCAGCCAACCAGGGTCACGCGGCCCGACCAGCAGCAATCCCAGCCCCGAGTCGGCCACGGCGGCCAGCAGGTCGGCGTCCAGCCGGTCGTTGAGCTGCCCGACCACACCGGCCACCGGCATCGGGAAGCCCGGCGGCAGCGACGCGGGCGGCACCCGCTCCACGTTGCGGTAGGCGTCCGGGTCGCAGCCGTTGGGCAGCAGCGCGGGGTCGGCACCCAGCCGCCGCCACTTCTCGGCCAGCTGCGGGGTCACGGCCAGCACCAGGTCCGCCGTGGTCACCGCCCGGTGTTCCTCGCGGAGCAGCCGGGCGGCTGGCTGGCCCATCAGCTCGGCGCCCGCCACCCAGTCGTCGGTGCCGTAGAGGACGGTCCGGACGTGCGTCGGCCAGCCGCCCAGCACGTCGTCGAACGAACACGCGATCACCGCGAACGGCGACCGGCCCAGCTCGGCCAGCGCCGAGCGCAGCTGCCGGCGGACCAGCGGCCACGTCGTGCCGCGCACCACCGGCCGGGTCAGTCCCGGCAGCACCACCGGGGTGAGTCGGTACAGCCACGGTGCCTGCTGGGTGAACGACGGCCGCCAGGACGGCCCGTCGCCGTCGAACCGACGGTAGCGCCTGGGCGTCGCGGGGGAGACCGGTGGATCCACCCACAACACGTCCGTGAACCGGCCCAACGCCTCGGTAAGTGCCCGCTCGGAGCCGCGGACCCCGTCCCAACTTGCTCCAGACACCAACACGGTCAGTGGTCGATCACTACGGATCTCGTGCTGTCCCATCGCTCGCGAACCATCCCCTCCATGGTCGGCAACGCCTGGTGGTCCCTCCCCGGGCCAGCGGCCGGGCAACCCTGGTCAGAGGTCGCCCGGCCGCTGCATTGCGGTGGGTAAAGCGTCACCCGTTGAAGATGACGTCCACCCAGTAGTTCGAGCCGCCGAAGCTGTCGGTCGGGAAGCCACTGCCCACGCTGAAGACTCCGTTCGGAGCTCCGTCCGCGTTCTGTGGCGCCGACAGTTTCGGCGTGTTGATCGCGGTCCGGTTGAAGTACCCGTTGTCACCGGAGTAGAAGCCGGTTGTCGTGGTGTACGAGGCAACGTACGTCGTCCCCGCCGTCACCGCGACCGGACTGGTGAACGTGAGTGTCTGCCAACCACTCGCCGACTCCCCGCTGAACGTCCCGGTGGCCAGCACCGTGCCGGTCGCCGAGTACAGGTTGCCGGTGTGCGCCCCGGTGTTCTGTGCGCTCTTGTAGAACTTGACGCCGGAGATCGTGCCGTTCACCGCGGGCGTGACCTTGACACCCAGTTCGTACGGGTTCGGATCGTTCGTCGTGATGACGGTCGGCACGGTCGCCGCGCTGAACAGCGAGGACGGGCCGGTCGATGTCGTCGTCGTGGTGAACGTCCAGGTGACCGGGGCACTCATCGTGTTCCCGTTCAGGTCCGCCACTGTGACGCTGCCCTTGTACGTGGTGCCAGCGGTCAGCGGTGCCGACGGGGTGAACGTGAGCGTCTTCTGGTCGGCCGACAGCGTCGTCGTGCCGGTCAGTGCCGCACTACCCGAGTCGGTGAGCGTGAACGTCGCCGAACTGAGGTCGACGGCCTCACTCATGGTCGCGGACAGCGTGGTGGTCAGGCTGGACCCGGTGGCCGCGTTCGCCGGCGTGGTGGACAGCACCGTCGGTGCGGTCGTGTCGCCGTTGGCGCCCTGCTGCCAGAGCACGTCCACCCAGTAGTTGTTGGCGTTGTACGTGTTGCTCGGGAACGTGCTGGACCCGCTGTACATGTAGACGCCGTTGCCACCGTCGACACCGTCGGCGATCGCGTGCAACTGGTTGTACGTCGCCGTGTTGTTGCCGAAGTAGCCCGGGGTGACCGAGTAGTTGCCGTTCGGCGCCAGGTAGGCCACCACGTAGGTGGTACCCGCGTTCACGTTGATCGGGGCCGCGAAGTTGAGCGTCTGCCAACCACTGGCCGTCTCGTTGGTGAACGTGCCGGACGCCAGCAGCGTGCCGGTCGAGCTCCACAGGGAGCCGACGTGCGTGCCGGTGTTGCCGGGGCCCTTGAAGAACCGGACGCCGGTCACCTGGCCCTTGGCGTCGAACCGGACCTTGGTACCGACCTCGACCGATGACGTGTCACCGGAGGACGCCTGCGCCGGAGTGGTGAAGTCGTCCCAGATCGAGCACGGGCAGGTGGCCGGCCGCGGCTTGCCCGTGGTGAACGTGGAGGTGAACGGCGTCGGCATCACGTTGCCCGAGTCGTCGGTCGCCTTGATCGACATCGTGTACAGCGTGCTGGCGACCAGCGCCGCGGTCGGCGTGAACGTCGCCGTGGTGCGGTCGGCCGACAGGCTCACCGAACCGGCCACCGCCCCGGCGGAACTGCTCAGCGTGAACTGGAGCGAGGACTGCACGACCGGCTCGTCGAACGTGACGTTGATCGGCGGCGACAGTGCCACGCTGCCGGTGCCGCTGACCGGGTTGTTGGCCAGCACGTTCGGCGGCTGGATGTTCGGCGCCGCCGTCGTGTTGAACACCGGGTCGACCCAGTAGTTGGTGTTCTGGAAGCTGTCCTGCGGGAATGCGGTCGCACCCAGTGAGAACACGCCGTTCGGGCTGTCCGCGGTGCCCTGCAGACCGGTCATCGGCTGCAGCACGACCGCGCTGTCGGTGAAGGCGTTGTTGTCCGCCGCGTAGTGGCCGACCGGTGCGTGGTAGGAGACCACGTAGGTCGTGTTCGCCGAGATCGGCACCGACCTGGCGAACGTCAGCGTCTGCCAGCCGGTCGCGGTCTCGTTGGTGAACGTGCCGGACGCCAGCTTGGCGCCGGTCGAACTCCACAGCGTGCCGGTGTGCGTGCCGGTGTTGCCAGCGCCCTTGTAGAAGCGGACGCCGGTGACGAAGCCGGACTGGCTGGACTGGAACTTCATGCCCAGTTCCAGGTTGGACCCGTCCGTGGTGGCCGGGGTCGTCGGCACCGCCGAATCGGCGAACACGCCGCACGGGCAGGTCCTGGGCACCACGGTCAGCGTCGCCGACGTCGGTGCGGACAGGTTGGCCGAGTCGTCGACCGCACGCACCTCGACGGTCACCGGACCGGTCGCGGCGGGCACGAAGCTGTATGTCCAGGTGCTCGCACCGGCCGTCCAGGTCGCGTAGTGCCACGTCTGGCCACCGTCACTGGACGCCTCGACGCCCGCGACCTTGCCGCTCACGTCGGACACCGAGCCACCGAACGTGTAGTTCTGGCCGACCGACGGCGTCGGCGCGTTGGTGATGGCCACCGAGGGCGCCGTCGTGTCGGTGCTGGCCGTCGCTGCGGTCAGGCCGGCCATCAGGTTGGCCGGCTGCACGCCCATGTCAGCCATCAGGTTGACGGTGGCCTGCTGCATGCGCGGGTCACTGGTCGGCGTGTCGGTCTGGAACGCGTGGTCGTCGGCAAGGCCCCAGGCCCACTGCACGGTGCCGGCCGCGAAGACCAGCGAGTGGCTGACCGCGTTCCGGTACATCGTCAGGTTGTGGGTGATCGTGCCGGGCAGGAACAGGTCACCGTAGTTGTTCAGGACGTAGTTGCCGTCCGCGGTGACCGTGGTCTGCGACAGTCTCGCCACACCGGCCGGCTGGAAGCCGTTGTCCTGCACGGTGTCCCACTCGTAGCCCAGGGTGCCCGGCTGGAACGTGTATGTCGTGCCGGCCGCCATGGTGGCCAGCGGTGTGCTCCGCCAGAGCCGCATCTTGCCGTACGCGGCAGGTACCTGCATCGAGTCGGACCGATAACCGTTCATCTGGAACATCTGGCCCAGCATGGCGTTCTCCGGGCGCCCACCATCCGACGGTGGACTGAATCGGGGATCTCGCCACGTACCCGTCCACACGTTGGTCGGGTCGATCTTCGCGCTGGCCAGGGTGTCCTTGTACACGTTGATGTCACGCCACGGGGTGGCGGAGGTGTCGATGCTGTTCGTGAACTGGGTCTTCCAGAACACGTCGTTGGCGGTCATGAACGCGCCGTTGACGCCGGCGTCCAGTGCCGCCTGCACATTCGCGCGCTGCTCGTTGGACCAGTACTCGTCGTGGCCGACGGTCATGAAGACCTTGTGGTTGAGGATCAGGTTGCCCCGGCGGGCCGAGTCGACGTCGGTCGTGTAGCTGATGTCGTAGCCCTGCTCCTCCATGAAGAAGAGCATCGGGTACTCGGCGTTGAAGATGAAGTTCTCGTCACCCTCGCCGGACAGCGGACGGTTGTAGCTCACGCCGTAGGAAGCACCGTTCGCCCCAGGCCCGGTGCCGGTGTAGAGGCTGTCGCCGCCGTAGCTGTTGTACGCCTCCCAGGTCTCGTCCGAGGTCTGGAAGAGGATGTTCGAGTGACTGGCGTCGTTGCGGATGACGAACGCCATCTCGTTCTCGCCACCGGTGTCGTTGCGGTGCAGGACCGCGTAGTACACACCGGACACAGCGGTCGCCGGTACGTTCCACGTAGCGCCGACCGTCCAGTTGCCACAGTCGGTCATCGCGGTGGTCGGGTCGACCTTGCAGGCAGGCTGGGTGATGCGGGTGTTCACCGCGAGGGTGGCCACCTGGCGGGCGCCGTCACCGCCGTAGTAGCCGAGCCGGAAGATGAAGATGGAGTACGTGGCCGCGGTGGTGCTCACCTTGAACTGGACGGTCCCCCCGGCCGTCGAGCTGATGTCGGTGGTGAAGCCCGCGATCGACGGGTCGTCCGAGTTGACCTGCCAGTCCGGTGTGCCCGGCTGGGTGTTCTCACAGGCAACCGGGTTCACCACCGGGGCGGCACATGGATTCGCCGCTGACGCAGGTGCGCTCATCACCAGCGTCGGCACGACGACAGCCGTCGCCACCAGTGCCAGCGACGTGATCAACTGCACCGCCATCGGGCGCCATCTGGTCAATCTGCCCTGCGTTCTCGCCATGCCTGTATGCCTCTCAAGAGCCCGGCCTGTCGTACACGTCCCCTGCGAAAGCCGAGAATTCCACCAGGGAGAAAGCAACCCCTGAACAGACACTCGCGGACGCGCCGGCCGGAACGTTCGCGAGTGACGAGAACGGCCATTCGCCACGTGTTGTGTGTGGACCGTGCCCCTACACGGTGATCAGCACACTACGCAGAGCGTCCGGCCGACGGTCCCTGTGCGGTAGCTGTCAACCACCGGCGAGGGCACGCCAGTTGTCGCGGTTGTGTTGTCATTCCGCGAATCGGGATGTGGCTCCGGCTCGTTACACCGTTTGCCAAAGGTTCGGCCTTTTGGTGGTGCAAGGGTGACCGGAACTACCCCTCGCACACGGACGATCACGCACACGGGCGTCAACCGTTCGGGCTGGTGTCCGCTTGCAGTGCTGGTGCTTCCGGGTCCAGCACCTCCACCCGCAGTGGCACCGTGCCCTTGTCGACACACTGGCCGGAGCGGGCGTCCCACACCCAGTGATGCCGTGGGCACTCGATGACGCCGCCCGAGATGTCGGCGAACGTCAGATCCTCGCCCGCATGTGGACAGAACCGCTGCAACCGCAGGCCGTCCCGCTCGATCGTCTCGGTGTTCTGCCGCTCCCGCAGCATCTGCATGGTCTGCACGGGCTGATGGCCGTAGCGCAGCAAGCTCATGAAGGTGAGGTCGAACAGGTCGGGATGCCGGTGCAGGCCGACACGCATGGACAGCAGCGCCTCCTCCCAGCCCGCTCGGCCGTCGATCACCGCACGCAGCACCCTCGGCGACATCAGCAGGGTGTACTCGGGGTCGTAGGGCTCCTCGCCTTCGATCACGAAGTCCTCAGCAAGCCTGCCCAGTCGGACATGCCAGTTGTCGGTACCGGCAATGAGCCGGATGTCCTTGCTGAAGTCGCCGAGGAACCGCTTGTTCCAGCGCTGCAACGTGCCGAAGTACGTCTCGATCTCGGCCATCGTCACGGTCGGCTCCGGTCCGGCGTGGAACCGCTGCCACTCGTCCTTGCGGCGGGTGCGGTAGTCGGCCAGGTCCTCGTCCAGCCTGCTGCCGTCCGGAGTGGCCGGAATCACGG
>DASUJK010000223.1:0-42802 GCA_036279295.1 Pseudonocardiaceae bacterium
ACGACCCGCGCGTGGATGGTGCGCCGGCCACCCGGGCCGTCGCAGACGACACCACGCACCACACCGTCGTCCACGAGCAGGTCCGATGCCCGGTAACCGCCGAGGTACTCACACGTGTCGTAGCCGAGGCAGTGGTTGGCCAGCACGCCGAGCACCTGCGCCTGCGGCACGCTGAGCAGGCAGTCGTAGGGGGCCGGGAACCGCCGGTAGTCGCTCTCCAGCAGCACCCGGCCCCGGTCCAGCAGCGCGAACGTGTCGTGCTCGTAGTAGCCGCCTTCCTTGGCGGCGTCGAGCACACCCAGTTCGGCCAGCGCCCGCATGCCGCCCGGTTGCAGGATCTCGCCCCGGAACTCCCGGTCCTGCGAGCGGGAACGTTCCACCACGGTGACGCTGATCCCGGACCGGCACAGCAGCAGCGCCAGGGTCAGCCCGGCCGGGCCGCCGCCGACGACACACACGTCGGTGCTGATGTCATCCATCGCTCAGCCGTGTCCGTTCTCGACATACGCCTTGGCACGTCGCAGCGTGGTCAGGCTGTTGGTGCCCAACGCGGTGCGGATCGCGCCCCGCGCGTCGTCCACCGTGCGGTCCGGGCCGAGCACGTCGGGCACCGCGTCGGCGGCGATCATCACGGTGTGCCGGGACGTGGCCAGCACCCCATCGTCGCACTCGGCGAACTGCCACTCACCGGTGTGTGCCGTCATGATCTTCGGTGTCATCGTCTGCTTGTAGACGATGCGGTCGTCGGCGAAGCAGACCCGCACCGACTTGGTGGTGTGCACGTCACCGTCCGGCGACCGGGTGTCCATCTCCATCACCTGGACGCCGGAGTCGTCCTCGGCAACGTCCAATCGGGACACGTGCGGCAGCCGGTCCGGCCAGTCCTGGCACCGGTAGATGAAGTCGTAGACATCGGGCAGCTTGCCGTCGATGACCACCGAGTCGGCGAACGACACCACCAGCCGGTCGTCCCCGGCCAGCCGTTCCGCGGTCTGCCGCAACGACTCCAGCTCCTGGCCGCTGTTCCGGTCGATCGCCTTCGTGATCCACTCGACCTGCGCCGGATCGTCGTCCACCGCGGTGAAGTCGTGCAGCAGCGCCACCTCGGTCCCGCCGTCGGACGGGCGCATGATCCACTCGCCGCCCATCGACGCGACCGGCGCCGACGACGCCTCCTGCCGGAACCGGATGCGCAGCCCGGTCTCGTCCAGCCAACGCCGGGACGTCCAGCTGCGCACCTCGCCGTTGGCGAAGGCCCACAGCCGGATGACCTGCTCGTCGCCCTCCCGGCTCACCTCCTCGGCGTGCACCGTCGGCGGGAACAGGTGCGGCCACGCGGACACGTCCGCGATCACGTCATAGGCATGCTCGGGCCGCGCTGCCACCGTGATGGTGTGCTCGGTGCGGTGCACCTGCTCCCCTGTCATCGGGCGCCGTCCTTCCGTGTCAGTAGTTGCCGTCAGTAATTGCCGAGGCCGCCGCAGACGTTGATCGCCTGCGCGGTGATCGGGTCGGCCGCGGTACTGGCCAGGTAGCCGACCAGTGCGGCGACCTCGTCCGGCTGCGTGTACCGGCCGAGCGGGATCTTGGCGTTGAAGCGCTCCAGCACGTCGTCGGTGGTGATTCCCCAGTGGTCGGCGTAGCCCTGCCGGACCCGTGCCGCCATCGGCGTTTCCACGTAGCCGGGGCAGACGGCGTTGACCGTGATGCCGGTCTTCGCCAGTTCCAGGCCGAGTGCCTTGGTGAAGCCGACCACCCCGTGCTTGGACGCCGAGTACGGCGCTGCCAGCACGACACCCTGCTTGCCGCCGGTGGAGGCGATGTTGATGATCCGACCCCAGTTCTTCTCCCGCAGGCCGCCGGTGGTGAGCACCTCGCGGGTGAGCAGGAACGTGCCGGTGAGGTTGGTGGCGATCACGTCGTCCCACAGCTCGTCGGGCAGCTCGGCCGTGATGCCGCCACCGCCCCGGCCCGCGTTGTTCACCAGGATGTCGACCGGGCCGAAGCGGTCGACAGCCGCCTGGACCAGGCCGGGGATCTGGTCACGGACGGTCACGTCACACGTGGTGCCGTCCACGTCCAGACCCTGCTCGACCAGTTCCTTGGTCACCACGGCCACCTGGCCCGCGTCGCGGCCGCAGAGGTACACGTGGTCGCCTGCCGCGGCCAGCGTGCGCACCACGGACAGGCCGATGCCGCTGGTGCCGCCGGTGACGATGGCCACCCGGCCGGTTGATGTGGTCACGTCGGACCTCCTTTGTCGTCGCTGTTCAGCGCAGGTGGTCGGCCGTCACGTAGCGGTCGGCGACCAGCCAGGAATCGCCGTCGGGCACCAGCACGTCGTCGCACGCCGTGCTGCGGTGCACGCGGACCTCGCCGCCCTCGGGGATCTCCAGGACCAGCGCGTAGCAGCGGGCCAGGAGGGTGCCGTCGGCGCCGGGCCGGACGTCGAGCATGCCCAGCCAGTGCCGGCGCACGATGCCGGCCGCGGCCAGTTCGCGGGCGGCCCGGCCTGCCGACGTGGCGATGGGTCCCCTGCCCTTGACCGGCGCCGGCAGGCCGTTGCCGCCGAACACGCCGTCTTCGGTGAACGTCGCCGCCCACCGGTCGGTCTCACCGGCGTCGAGCAGGTGCATCTGGCCGGCGTAGAACTGCTGGACTCGGGCGTAGAGCTCGGTCGTGTCGGTGAGTGTCACCGGCTGAGTCATCGCTGCTCCCTCGCGTCTCGCACGGGTGGCGACCGCGGTGTCCGCGGTCCTGCCAACCGATCGTGCGGCGGCGGGACGGAGGCTTCGTATAGCCGTACTGGAGCGGCATCCGGGCTTCGAGGTGCTCGGTGCGGAGGCTTGACAGGTGCTCGGCCGGCTCGCTAGTTTCAAGTCGATAGCCGACTATCGATAGCCGACTAGTGGCTCCGGGAACGGCACCTCGGCGTGGCTCGACGGTACCCGGAAACGCCACTCGTCCACCACTACCAACAGAAGGTAAGCAGCGCGATGACGGAACCCACGCGTCTGAGCTTTGGGATCAAGACGACGCCACAGAACGTGTCCTTCGCGGACATCCTCAAGGTTTGGGAGGAGGCCGACACGATCCCGGTGATCCAGCACGCCTGGCTCTGGGATCACCTACAGCCGATGCGCGGCGACACCTCGATTCCGGTGCCGGAGGGATGGACGGCGCTCGCCGCGCTGGCGGCGCGCACCAACCGGCTGCAGATCGGCCTCGTGGTCACCAACAACCTGATCAGGCCGCCCGCACTGCTGGCCAAGATCGCGTCGACCACCGACGTGATCGCGGACGGCCGGCTCGTCCTCGGCATCGGTGCGGGCGGTTCGGCAGGCCCGGAGTCGGAGGCCTACGGCATTCCGCAGCCGGGTGCCGGCGAGCGCATCAAGCGGCTCGCCGAGTCGATCACCATCATCAAGCGGATGTTCACGCAAGACACGGTGGACTTCGACGGCAAGTACTACCAGCTGGTGGCCGCCCGGTGTGAGCCGAAGCCGGTGCACAAGCCGTATCCGCCGATCATGATCGGTGGGGCGGGTGAACGCGCCACGCTCCGAGTGGTCGCCGAGCACGCCGACATCTGGAACATGCCTGGCCCGCCGTACTTCACGGCGACCGAATTCCGGCACAAGTGCACGGTGCTGGACGAACATTGTGCCGCGATCGGCCGGGACCCGAAGGAAATCACCCGTTCGGTGCAAACGCACGTCAACTATGAAGACCCGGCAGCCAGCCGGGACACGTTGTTGGAACTGATCGACGCCGGCGCCCAGCACCTGGTGCTGAACCTGCCGACGCCCTATCCGGCGGCTCCGGCCACCTGGTTGGCCGAGGAAGTCATCATGCCGGTGGCCGCGAAGGCCAACGCACTGTGAACGCGGTCCCATGGACGGACCGGACGGGCGGTCACGATGCCCGCCTCCGGTTCGTCCATCGGGCCGTCCGTGCCACGAATGGCGCATCGGTGCCGAATCCGATCAGCGGCAATACCATGGCATGAATTCAGGGTAATCCGCAGGCCGTCAAGAAAAGACGCAGGTCGAGGCGACACACAGGAGCCACTGCATTCAATGGATATGCGTTTGTATACCGTAGCGAGACGCCGAGTCCGGGTGAAACTGGTCTAAATCCCCCGAAATGGCGCGACAATGCAGCGGTCAGCCGGCAAGGTGCACACACGAAGGCAAATTGACGCAGACGGCGCGGTGATCCTGATGAATCTGGCCGAACGGCACAACGAGCTAGCCATGCTGGACCGACTCCAGCGCACCTGTGCGCAGGGCACCAGCAACATCGCCTGGATAAGTGGCTCGGTCGCGAGCGGCAAGACGGCTCTCCTTGAGGCGTTCGCCGAGCGGCTGACCGCTGCTGGGACCGTGGTGCTCCGCGCCACGACATCACCGGCCGAACAGACGCTCAGCCTCGGCGTGCTCGGCCAGCTGTTCCGCTCCCCGGACGTACCACCGGACATCGCGGAGCAGGTCGCCGAACTGCTCGACGGCGGCACGCTCAGCGCGTTGGCCGACGAGCCGGACCCGGCGTCGCTGACCAATCTCACCGCTTCGATCTTCGAACGACTGGGCCAACTGCTGATCGAACTGACCCGGCGCGGCCCGGTCGTCGTACTCGTCGACGACGTCCAGTACGTGGACGTGCTGTCGTTGCAGTGCCTGCTGTACTTCGTGCGGCGCACCAGGACCACCGGCGTGCTCATCGTGTTCACCGAGTGCACCCAGCACCCGCCGGTGGACCCCGTACTGCACGCGGAGATGCTGCGCCAGCCCAACTGCCACCGGGTGCGCTTGTCCCTGCTGTCCAGGGAAGGTGTCACCGCGCTGCTGGCCGACCACACCGACCCGTCGGTCACCCGCAAGCTGGCCGACGCCTGCCACGCCGTCACAGGTGGCAATCCCCTCTTGGTGCACGCCCTGATCGAGGACAGCCGCGTCGGCCGTGGCGGCATCGTGCCGGCGCTGGTGCACGGCAGTGCGTTCAGCCAGGCCGTGCTGACCTGCCTCTACCGGTCCGGCCCGCGCATGGTCGCGCTCGCCAAGGCACTCGCCGTGCTCGACCCGAGGGCAACCGCGACGCTGATCGGCGAGATCATCGGGGAGAGCGCGGAAACCGTGCCGGGTGCGATCGAATCGCTGCGCGCGGCCGGACTGCTCGGCGCGCACGGCTTCCGGCATCCGTCAGCCCGCAACGCCGTGCTGCAGGGCATGACCCCGGACGAGTACGCGGCACTGCACCGACGGGCCGCCAACGCACTGCACGAACACGGCGCCGCCGCGTCGACGCTGGCACCGCACGTGGTGGCCGCCGAGATCAGCGCTCCCTGGGTGGCGCCGGTGCTGCGTGAGGCAGCGGAGCAGGCGCTCGCCGACGGCCGGACCGACGCGGCCGTCACGTACCTGCGGCGGACGCTGAAGGAGCAGCTGGACGGACACCACCACGCCGCCGTCGAAGCCGCGTTGGCGCGGGCGGAATGGCGGGTCAACCCGGTACTCACCACGCAGCACCTGCCCGCGCTGTCCGCGGCGTTGCGCACCGGGCACCTGCATTCCGCGCAGGCCAAGGAACTTGTGCTGTACCAGCTGTGGAGCGGCCAGACCGGCGACGTCATCGACTCGCTCGCCACGTTGGCAAGGCAACCCGCCCGATACGACGGTGACCGACGGCGGGAAGCGCTGGACATGGAGGAGATCCGACTGTGGCTGTGCGGTGTCTTCCCCGAGCTGGCCAAGGGAATCCAGGCCGACCAGACCGTCGGACGACCGACGGCCGCGATCATGCCCGTCGGTCTGAAGGGCGCGAGCGTGCTCGCCGCAACGCTGACCGGCTCGTCGGACGAGAGCACGCTGGTCGCCGCGACCCAGATCCTGCGGAGTTCCCGGCTGGACTCCACGACGTTGGTACCGCTGCTGGCCGCGCTGATCGCCCTGCTGTGTGCCGACGAGATGGAGCAGGCGACGACGTGGTGTGACGCACTGCTGGCCGAGGCATCCGAGCGAGGCGTGCCGACATGGCAAGCCCTGTTGTCCGCGGTGAGCTCGGCGATCGCGCTGCGCCGGGGCGCGCTGCCGGCCGCCGAGTTGCACGCCATGACGGCGCTCGACCTGTTGGGGCCGCAGGGCTGGGGCGTCGCGGTCGGTGTGCCGCTGGCGTACCTGCTGCTGGCCAGGACCGCTGCCGGCAAGCAGGAGGAGGCCGCGGCCACGCTGCACGTACCGGTGCCCGTCGAGATGTTCCAGACTCCGGCCGGCCTGCTCTACGTGCACGCCAGGGGCCGGCACTACCTGGCCACCGGGCACGTGCACGCGGCGCTGGAAGACTTCCAGTCGTGCGGTGAGCTGATGATCAAGTGGGGTCAGGACTCGCCGACGGTCATCCCGTGGCGTGCGGACGCCGTGAAGGCGTGTCTGCTGCTGCGCAGGACCGGGCTGGCCGAGGAACTGGCGTCCCAGCAGATGGCGCTGGCATGTGGTGCGCCACAACGCACCCGTGGTGTCGCGTTACGCGCGCTGGCGCTGACCAGCCCGTTACGCAAGCGGCCCGCTCTACTGAGCGAGGCCGCCGACCTCCTGCGCGAGTCGGGCGATCAGCTCGAACTGGCGTCTACCTACATCGACCTCAGCCACGTCTACGAAGCGCTCGGCCAGTACGACAGGGCGGCAGCCAGCGGTCGCATCGCACACGCCCTGGCCGCCCAGTGCGGCGCCAGTCAGCTCTGTGGCAACCTGCGCTACGTCAGTGAGACCGACATGAAACCCGACACCGGCCCGGAGGCCTGCGACATCGCCAAGCTGAGCAACGCCGAACGGCGGGTCGCGATGCTGGCGGCGCACGGCTACACCAACGGCCAGATCTCGAACAAGCTGCACGTCACGGTGAGCACCGTCGAGCAGCACCTGACCAAGGTCTACCGGAAGCTGCGGGTGAACCGCCGCAGCGAGCTTCCGCAGAACCTGCAAGCGCAGTAGCGCACCCCGCGCCACACTGTGGTGGCACGGCCCCGCGCCCTTCCCCAGGTGTGGGGCTTTTCCTTTGCGCTCCTGGCCGCCAGGCAGGATGGAGCCATGTCTCGTGATCTCGGTCGGGTGTTCAACGAGGTGCCGGAACTGTACGACCGGGTCCGGCCCGGCTATCCCGACGAGCTGTTCGCCGACCTGGTCGGTGTGATCGGCCCTTCGGCGTCGGTGCTGGAGGTGGGCTGTGGCACCGGCCAGGCGACGCGCTCGCTGGCCGCGCACGGCTGTTCGGTGACGGCGGTCGAGCCAGGTGTCGACATGGCGGCGCTCGCCCGGCAACGGCTGCCTTCGGTGCCGATCGAGACGTCGACGTTCGAGGACTGGGACGACCGGGCAAGGCGCTTCGACGCGCTGGTCGCCGCGTCGTCGTGGCACTGGGTCGACCCGTCGATCGGCTGGCGGCGGGCACACGACGTGCTCCGGCCCGGCGGCCGGCTGGCGCTGTTGAGCAACGTCGTCGTGCGTCAGCCGGGCGAGCCGGAGGTGTACGCCGAGACCGCGGACCTGCACGAGCGGTTCGCGCCCAGCAATCCCGGCTGGGGCCATCCGCCGCTGGCCGACGATGCGCGGGTGGGCGACGAGGGCTGGGACGATCTGTTCGGATCCCCGACCGTGCGCTGGTACCCGACCGTGCAGTGGTTCGACGGCACGGGTTTCGCCGATCTGCTCCGCTCGACATCGCTCTACCGCGCGCTCGACCCCGACGTCCGGGAACCACTGCTGGACGCGATCGCCGAGCGCATCCGCACCCACATGGGCGACCGGGCGCCACGCCACTACCTCAGCGTCCTGCGCACCGGTCAACGCGAATGAGCGGGATGGGCCGACCGCCCACCCCGCTCACCTCACAACGAAAGGCTCAACACATCCCAGCGGGCGACGACGTACCACACGTGTTCGCCGACATCGTGACGCCGGTCCCGTTGCCATCCCAGCTCAGGTCATCCGGGCCGTTACCGGTCACCGTGTTGCCCGTGATCGCGACGTTGCCCTCGTCCAGGCCGCCGAACTGCACCGCCGACTGCAGCACGATGCCGCCGGACAACAGGTCCGCGCCGGTGTTGCCGGTCACCGTGTTGCCGGTGACCGCGGTGTTCGTCGTGCCCACCATGGCGATACCGGTGCCCTGGATGTTCGGCTGGCGGCGGTTGCCCGGGCAGACCTCGTTGTTCGCACTCAGCGTGTTGCCGGCGATCGCGATGTCACCGAAGGGTCCTGCCTGGCCGTCGTCGGGGTGGTTGTCGTCCAGCACGAGAACGCCGTCGCAGCTGTTGGTGATCGTGTTGTACGTGATCGCAAGGTCGGCCGCGTCCTGCACGAACAGGCCGAGCGACGTCGTGTCCATGGTGTTGTTGGAGATCGCCGAGTCCGAGTTCGGCAGGAACGCGACGTACATGGCCGCGCCGGAGTTGGCCACGACATCGGACACCGTGTTGTCGTCGATCAGGGTCCTGGTCGACGCCACCAGGGCCAGGCCGTAGACACCGCCGTCGGTCATGGCCACGTGGTCGACCCGCAGGCTGTCCGCGCCGAACACACCGATGTCGTCACCGGGGAAGCCGCTGATCCGCATGTTGGTCACGCGGTCACCGGTGACCCTGCTGCTGATCACACCGGTGGTGGGGTCGAAGTCGCCGAACACGCACACGCCACCACCCTGGCTCGGGGCAGCCCCGTCCGGCGGCACCGTGGCGCAGAAGTTGTCCGGGAACGTGGTCGGCGGCAGCAGCACGGTGCCCGTCGGGCCGGAACCCGCACCCGTCAGGGTGATGTCGTTCTTGCTGATGGTGACGCTCTCGTGATAGGTGCCCGCCAGCACGGACACGGTGTCACCCGGACTGGCCGCGTCGACCGCGGCCTGGATGCTCTGCCCCGGATGGACGACGATCACCGTGCTGGCATGCCCCGGGGCGACCGCGAACGCGCTGCCCAGGGCCGCCAGCGCGGCGACGATGACAGACTTCACCTTGCTGTGCATTACTTCTCCTCTGTACCGAAATGGCGCGGAAAAAGGTTCAGGGCAGCGTGTCACCCGAGATGAAACACCTGCTGATGAAAGGGAAACTCAGACCAGCCACCGCGGGCGGTCGTTGATTCGAATCACGGCACTGGAAATCGTGATACCCGGGCCGATGCCGACCATCAGGTAGTTGTCGCCGGGTCGCAGTTCGTCAGTGGACAGCAAGTGGTCCAGCGCGATGATCTGGTCACTCGCGCTGATGTGGCCGATCGTCCGCCCGAATTCCCACGTGGACTGGGCCAGTGTCAGACCGAGCGCGGCCGTCCAGCGCTGCTCGACCACGTCCCGACCGGAATTCGGGAACGACACCCTGGTGACGTCCCTGATGGTGATTCCGGCATCCTCCAAGGTCGGATTGATGACTTCCAGCATCCGCCGGTACAGCTTGAGCCATGCGTCCATCACATCCGGCTGGGTCATGGCCCATTTCTTGAACTCGCCCGCCCGGTCGGCCAGGTTCATGCCCAGCCCGGTCGTCGCGGCGGGCGGGAACAACGGCTGGCCGATCCGGTGCAGCTCCTCCAGCTCCGGAATGGCCACCGAGCGCACCGACATGAGCTGCGCGAACGACGACTCCTTGCTCAGCAGCACCGCGCTGGCACCGTCACCGACGATGAAGCCGGGGCCGGTACGCCACCGGTTGACCAGCGGTGTGCCGAAGTTGTCCGCGGCCACGGCCAGGGCGGTCCGCCGGTCGGGCTGCGCGGCCAGGTAGCTGGCTGCCAGTTCCAGCGCGCTGAACATGCCGTTGCAACCCTGCCGCACCTCGACGGCCAGCACGTCGCCGCCGACCAGGTGCCGCTGCAGGTAGTACTGCGGCTGCCAGCCGTCCGGCCCCTGGTGCCACGCGTCGGCGTAGAGCAGCAGGCTGATCGACTCCGGGTCGGCACCGGCCCGCTTGACGGCGTCCTGCGCGGCACGCAACGCCATTTCCGGGGCCGGCAGGTCGCCTGCGATCGCCACTCCGGTGAGCTGGTTGGTGGCCGCGTCGGCCGCCGGGTACAGCCCCTGCGCCACGGCGTCGTCGACGCTCATGGTCTCCGGCAGAAAGACACCGAGACCGCTGATGTAGGTGTCCAGGACACGCATTGTCATACCTCCGTCCAGACCGTCGCCCTGACCCGGACCTGCCAGGACATGCCGTCCTCGCTGGGCACCAGGCCACCGGGTCGTGGACCGGGCTTGGGCAGGCCACCGGGAATCCACCGTGCCGCGCCCCACTTGGCCCGGAACGGGTCGAACCGCAGGTTCATCGCGCGGTCCCAGTCCTCGCTCTCACCACTGGCCGCCGGGTCCTCGGCGACCAGCGCACCGTCCCCTGAGGACACCCCGCTGATCAGCCTGGCGAACGCGGCCAGGTCGGTGCCCTGGTGGTTGATGACCTTGCGGGCCCGCCAGAAGTAGGACGACTCGTCGACGTGCATGTCGTAGAAGGACACGATGAACTCGTAGAAGTTGCCGTACTCACGGCGGTAGCGGCCCTCGAACTCGTCGAACGCCTCGTCCTCGGCCACAGTGCCGGCCAGTGTGCTGTTGATCGACCTGGCGGCCAGCAGTGCGCTGTAGGTGGCCAGGTGCACCCCGCTGGACAGCACCGGGTCGACGAAGCACGCCGCGTCGCCGACCAGCACCATGCCCGGCCGCCAGAACCGGTCCGCGCAGTACGAGTAGTCCTTGCGCACCCGGACCTGGCCGTAGACCCCTTCGGTGACCCGCTTGGCGTCACCGAGATAGTCGCTGATCAGCGGGCACTCCGCGATCAGTCGCCGCAGCGCCAGGTCCTTGTCGCCCTGCACCTTGGCCACCAGCTCGCGGCGCACCACGGCACCGACACTGGTCAGGTCGTCGCGCAGCGGGATGTACCAGAACCAGCCGCTGTCGAACGCGGCGGTGATGATGTTGCCATCACACGGCGGTGGCAGCCGTCGACCGCCGTCGAAGTAGCCGAACAGCGCGATGTTGCGGAAGAAGTCGGAGTACTGCCGTTCACCGGCGACGCCCCGGTAGATCCGGCTGGTGTTGCCGGACGCGTCGACCACGATCGTGGCCGTCGCGGTGCGCTCCTGCCCGTTCGCGTCGACGTAGCGGACACCGCGGACCCGTTCCGCGTCCGCGATCACGTCGTGCACCGCGCAGTTCTCCCGCACGTCGACACCGACCCGTTCGGCGTTGCGCAGCAGGATGTTGTCGAACTTCGCGCGTTCGACCTGGTAGGAGAACGTCTGGTCGGTCGGTGACGGCAGCGAGTCGGTGAAGGAGAACGCCCACGGTTCCTGGCTGGCGCCCCAGCGGAAGTTGGCGCCCCGCTTCACGGTGAAGCCCGCGTTGCGCAGTTCCTCACCGACGCCCAGCATCCGGCAGACGCCGAGCACGGTGGCCAGGGCGAGTGACTCGCCGATCTGGTAGCGCGGGAACGTCTCCTTCTCCAGCAACAGCACCCGGTTGCCCTGCATGGCCACGAACGACGCCGCGACCGAGCCACCGGGACCACCGCCGACCACGATCACGTCGAACCGTTCGGTACCCGATTCGCTCATTGTCCCTCCACGTTTGTTGGTGCTGGCGGCTCGTCAGCGGACAACGCCCACCAGGTCTTCGCCAGGCCGGCCGGCAGTGACGTCTCCGGCCGCCAACCGACCACCTCGGCGGCCAGCTGGATGTCCAGCACCGCGTCGTAGTGGTCGAAACCGCGGCCGGGCAGGCGTTCCACCTCGACCGGACCGGGCACAGTGGCCACCACGAGGTCGAGCAGTTCACCGAGTTGGGTCGGCCGGCCGGAACCGATGTTGATCACCTCAGGCAGTTCGGCGCCGGACCGGCCGACCTCACCGACCCTGGCCAGCGCGGCGACCACGTCGTCGATGTACACGTAGTCCCGGAGGGTGGCCGGGTCACCGAACAGCCGCAGCGGCCGGCCGCTCGCCGCGGCCGTGAACCAGTGCGCGATCACACCCTGTCCGGTGCGCAGCCGCTGCCCGGGTCCGTACACGGTGGACAGCCGCAGCGAGATGCCGGGCACCTTGGCGGCCCGGTCGGCCAGCGCCCGCTCCAGGTCGATCTTGGCCCGACCGTACGCGGTCCGAGGTGCTACCGGTGACTCCTCGCCGAACGGCAGCGGCGATGCCGGGTCGTACACGTAGCCACCGGTACCGGCCAGCACCACGAACGGCGGCCGCACCTCCTCGGCCAGCCGGTCGACCAGCGTGGCGAACAGCTCCTGGTCGGAGGCCACCAGATCCGGGCGCTGCTCGGCCGTGCCCGGGCTGACCGACGTGGCCAGGTAGAACAGCACGTCGGCGGCCAACAGCTTCTCGTGCGGCCTGCCGTCCGGTCCGAAGATCGGGTCCTGCCTGGTGAACCCGGTGACGGCCGCACCGGCCATGGCGAGTTTGGCGTGCAGTTGCGCGCCGATGAACCCGTAGGAGCCGATCACCGCCGCCCGCAGCCGGCTGGTGGACAGCCGGTCCGGTACCGGCAGGGACAGGTCGCGCACGCTCAGATCCACTGTGGCCTCCCGCTCGTTCGCTGGTCGAATTTCAGAAGGACGGCGCCGCGGTCGGAGCGCGCAGCGTGCCGAGGTAGGGGTGCCAGAGGTGTTCCGGGTCGTTCTCGACGGCCGTCAGGATGTCCTTCATCGCCTGCAGCGCCTTGGGTTCCTGGTCGTCGTAGACGTCGCCCTGGAGCATCTTGAGCACGTCGATCCGGTACCGGGGGTCCTGCACGAACGCCAGGAACAACACGTTGAGCCGGTAGTAGATGGAGATGAACTCGTACCAGTTGCGGACGGCCTTGCGCAGCTTGGTCTCGTAGGCCGTGAACCGCTCCTTCGAGTAGTCGCCCTCCTGGTGCGCACCGATGATCTCCTTGCACGCGATCCGCGCGCTGTTCAGTGCGACGCTGACGCCGCTGGAGAAGATCGGGTCGACGAACCGGGCCGCGTCACCGATCAGGATGAAGCGGTCACCGCAGATCTGCCGCATCGCGTAGCTGTAGTCACCCTCGGCCTTGAACTCACGCAGCCGGGTCGCGTTCTTCAGCGCGTCCCGCAGTTCCGGCCTGCTGCCGACGAAGTCCCAGAAGAACTGCTCCCGGTCCCCCGCGGCCGCCGCGAACCGCTCCTTCTGCGTGACCACACCGACGCTGGTGATCGTGTCGGTGATCGGGATCTGCCAGACCCAGGTGTCCTTGATCGGCAGGAAGTGCACGAAGATGTGGTCGGCCTGGTCCGGGTTGGGCGCCAGCGCGCCACGGTCCAGGCCCTCGAACCAGGTGTGCACCGCGTACTGGTTGAACACCGGGTCGGGCACCTTCATCTTGAGCTGCTTGCCCAACGTGGTGTGCCGGCCGGACGCGTCGACGACCATCCTGGCGGTGAAGTCGACCTGCTTGCCGCCCATCCGGCAGTTCAGCGTGACCTGCTCCGGGTCGTCGAAGTCGACGCCGAGCACCCGCACACCGCTGAACACCGAAGCGCCGAGGCGTTCCGCGTTCTTCAGCAGGATCAGGTCGAACTTGCCCCGGTCGACGTGGTAGGTGTAGTCGCGGTCGACACCGGGTTGGTCGCGTTCCACGAACTGGACCTCGGCCGACCAGTCGTGGCTCAGGCCGCGGAAACCGTTGAGCGGCACGTTGACCGACTGTTCGGACGTCCACGACGCGCCGTACTTCCTGGGGAAGCCGGCCGCGTCGATCTCTTCCATGGCACCGATTTCCAGCAACACCGGCGTTGTCGCGGGCACCAGGGACTCACCGACGTGCGGGCGGGGGAAGGTCTCGCTCTCGAACAGCGCGACGGACATGCCCGCGGCACTCAGGTAGGACGCGGCCGTCGAACCGGCCGGGCCGCCACCGATGACAGCGACATCGAAGTCTGGCATGGGATTCTCTCCTGGCTTCGGGGCGTCAGACGCCGGACGGGACGGCCGATGAGCAGATCATCGACGCGATACTGCGGACGGTCTTGAAGTTGCCTGCGCTGATCATTTCCAGCGGAATGACCACATCCAGGTCGTCCCGGATGAACGTCATCAGCACGGCGGTGTTGAGCGAGTCGAGAATGCCGAGTTGCAGGAGGTTGGTGTCCTCCTGGAGTTCGCCGTCCGGATCACCGGCCAGGAACTTCTCGCGAACGAACTCGGTGACGACGGTGACGACGGCGTCCTGGGCAAGTCCTGCCTTCATGGGAGCGGTCTCCTTCGCGTGCTGTCATGCGCCGGCGGACAGGCCGGTACGGTCGACTTTTCCGTTGCTGGTCTTGGGAAGTTCGGCGACGAAGCGAATGTCGTCGGGGATCATGTAGGTGGGCAGCCGCTGTGCGCAGTGCTGTCGAACGGACAGCACACCGGGCTTGCGCGAGCCGGCCACGAGTACTGCGGTGAGTCGGGCGGCCATGCCGGTTCCGACGACGACGACGGCGGCGTCGGCGATGTCCTGGTGTGCGGTCAGCGCCGCCTCGACCTCGCCGAGTTCGATCCGGTGACCGCGGACCTTCACCATGTGGTCGCGGCGACCCGCGTAGTCGAACGAGCCGTCGGGCAGTATCCGGACGATGTCCCCGGTGCGGTACGGGCCGCGCTGCGGTTCGTGGCCCCAGTAGCCGAGCATCACCGTCGGCCCGTCGACCACGAGTTCGCCCTCGTCGCCCGGCTGGCCGGCGGTGCCGTCGGCGGTGTCCACCCAGCACTTGTCGCCGCTGCACGCCGTGCCGATCGGCACCGGGCGGTCCCGGTCCAGGTCGGCCGGCACCACCTCGTGCCACGTGCAGACGTTGGTCTCGGTCGGGCCGTAGAGGTTGAGCAGCCGAGCGTTCGTCCACTCGGCCAGTTTGCGCACCCCGGCGATGGCAAACGGCTCACCAGCGAAGATCACCGCCCGCAGCGCCTCGGGTGCCGGCGATTCCAGCAGGCCACCCTGCCGCATCATCAGCAGCAGCGCCGATGGCACCGAGTACCAGACGGTGATGCCCTGCTGATGGACGAAGTCCACCAACTGGGTTGGCGAGTACGCCAGCTCGGCCGGGATCAGGTGCACCGACGCGCCGACGCTGAACGCGGCGTACAGGTCGAGCACCGACAGGTCGAACGTCAGCGCGGCGTGGTTGGCGAACCGGTCGGCAGGCCCGGCGCCCAGTTCCTCGACCACCCAGTCGACGAACGCGAGGGCGTTGCGGTGGCTCAGGCACACACCCTTGGGCACCCCGGTCGAACCGGACGTGTAGAGGATGTAGGCGAGGTCGTCCGCGCCGACCTCGGTCCGGACCGGCTCGGCCGCTTCGACGGGCTGCGCCAGGTCCAGGTAGCCCACGCCGTCGCCGAGTTCGGCGGTGACGGCGGTGAGCTGGTCGCCGGTGGCGCACACCGCCTTGGCCGCACAGTCCCGGGTCATCATGGCGACCCGGCCGGCCGGGCTGCTGGTGTCGGCGGGCACGTAGGCGGCACCGACCCGCAGCACCGCCTGCATGGCGGCCACCGCGGACGGCGACTTCGGCGACCACACGACGACCCGGTCGCCCTTGCCGACGCCCATTGCGATCAGCCGGTGCGCCAGGGCGTTCGCCCGGTCGTCCAGTTCCCGGTAGGTGAGTGAGGTGCCGGCGCCGTGGACAGCCGGGCGGTCCGGAAAGCGGCCCGCCGAGCCGATGACGAGGTCGTGCACCCTGATGTCGACGTTCACAGTCCGATCTCCCGACTGATGAGTTCCCGTTGGATCTCGGTCGTGCCGGAGAAGATGGTGCTCGGCACGGCGTCCCGCAGCTGTCGTTCGATCCCGGTCGGCACCAGGTAGCCGGCGCCACCGAAGATCTGCACGGCGTCGATCCCATTGGCCACAGCGGCTTCCGAAACAGCCACTTTGGACAGTGCGACCGCGACGACGTGGTCAGCTCGATCCTGGTCGATCAGCCAGCAGGCGCGGTACAGCAGCAGTCGAGCGGCCTCAAGGCGCTGCTTCATCGCGGCCAGCTTGTGCGACACCGCCTGGAAGCCGCCGATGGTCCTGCCGAACTGGCTGCGCTCCTTCGCGTGCTCGACACACCGGCGCAGCTGGGTGTCCATCAGTCCGACATAGAGGCCGAACAGGCAGCCGCGCTCCCAGCCCATCGAGTGCTGGAAGACGGCACTGCCCTGGCCCTCGCGACCAAGGCGGTAGCGGGTCGGCACGAAGCAGTCGGTGAACGTCACCTCGCCTGCCGGGCAGCCGTGCAGGCCCATCTTGTGCATCGGCGGTCCGACCGTGATGCCGGCACTGGTTCGTGGCACTGCGAACGCCGACAAGCCGAGAAAACCGGCTTCCGGGTCGGTCACGGCATAGGTGACGAACACGTCGGCCAGCGGAGCGTTGCTGGCGAACGACTTGCGACCGGACAGCACGTAACCGCCCTCCACCGGCCGTGCGGTCATGCCGAGGTGGCCGACATCCGAGCCCGCGTCCGGTTCGGTCATCGCGTTGGCCGCGATGAGGTCACCGTCGACAAGGCCGGGCAGCAGTTCCTCGTGCAGTTCCTCGCTGCCGAAATCCCGGATCGGCACCGCGCAGGCCAGCAGATGGGCCGCGACGCCGAACACCAGGCCAGTGTCGGCACACGCCCGGCCGAACGCTTCGAGGCACAATGCGGTGTCCAGTGCGCCGAGTTCACCGCCGCCGTACGCTGCCGGCAGGCACAGTCCGGTCAGCCCGAGCCGGGCAGCGATCTCCCAGTCGGCACGGCCGAAGTGGTCGTCCGGGGTGGTGGGTGGCACCCGCCGCAGCTGCTCGGCCACGCCGGTCAGGATGTCGTCGTACAGCTTCTTGGTCATGACAGGGATGTCGAAGTCCACTGTGTCCTCCGTTCGCTCGCGGCAGCCGGCCCGATCGCGGTGTCAGTCCCGTCCGATGCTGAGCAGCACGCGGTCGTCCACCTGGATCGCACCGCCCGATGCAACCTGGTCGGCGTCGTTGTAGAGCCAGCGGAACAGCGGCGTCGCGGCGACCGTCGTCACGACGGCCATCACGATCATCATCGCGGTGAGCCGCTGGTCGATGACGCCGAGCGACACACCGACCTGTATCACCACCAGTTCGGTCAGCCCCCTACTGTTCATGAGCACGCCAATGGCGGCAGCACGCCGGGGCTGGATTCCGTTACACCGTGCCGCAGTCGCCGCGCCGACGAACTTGCCGAAGCACGCGACCGCCACCACCAGCAGGCAGTCCAGCCAACCCCGGGCACCGAGTCCGATGATGTCGGCGTTCAAACCGGCCGTGATGAAGAACAACGGCACCAACAACAGGCTCGCCCGTTCGATCAGCCTCGGCAGCGACGGCGCGATCGCCTTGACGGTGTCCCGGGGGAATACAGCACCGAACGCGAAAGCACCAAATATCGGCTGAAAACCCAGCCGCGTAGTCACCCATGCGGACACGAACAGGCCGACGACGGCGAGCGGGAACGCCGCCCCGACGCCGTGGTCCCGCAGCCGTTCGTGGGTCAGTGCCCAGCGCAGCGCGGGCCGCACCACGAACACCAGCGCCAGCACGTAGGCCAGCAGCAGGGCGGTGAGCCGGAAGCCGTTGCCGATGCCGTGCCCGGTGATCAGTGCCGTCACGAAGGCGAGCACCGACCACGCCACCACGTCCGAACCGGCCGAGCACGTCATCATGTAGGTGCCGAACCTGGTGCCGGTCAGCCCGCAGCTGGCGATGATCCTGGCCAGCACGGGAAACGCCGTGATCGCCATGGCCACGCCGAGGAACAACACGAACGACAGCTCGCTGACACCGTGCCCGGCCAGACCGGCATGCTCCCGGTAGAACCAGACACCGAGGCCGGAGCCCAGTCCGAACGGCAGCAGCACACCAGCCAGGGCAACGCTGATCACCGACCGGCGCGCGGTCCGCAGATGGCCGAAGTCGATCTCGTAACCGATGCCGAACATGAACAGCACCAGGCCGACGCTGGCCAGCGCGCTGAGCACCGGTCGGACCGACGTCGGGAACAACACCGTGGTCAGGTGGCCGGGTAGCGCACCGAGCAGCGTGGGGCCGAGCAGGATGCCGGCGATGATCTCGCCGATCACCGCTGGTTGCCGCCACCGCACCACGAGCGCCGCCAGGAGGCTGCCGACCAGCGTCATCACCGCCAGGTCGAGAAAGATGACCGTGGTCACCGCAGTGGTGCTGTTTCCCATGATCAGTCCGTCCACGCTCGGTGCTGGTGTGACCGGAACTCGGCCACGGTCACCATTTCGCCCTCGGTTAAAGGCGCACTAGGCGCCCGACAAATCGCTGATCCACGACATGCGTGCACGGCTGCTCGACCGGCGCTACAGGCCCGGCGGCAACGCTGCTCAGGACTGTGGCACGGCGATTCCGAGGGAGAAACGACATGGTCACGCTGGTCAACAAGTTCACCGTCGCCGGTGAGTCGACGGATTTCGAGCGCATTTGGGAGCAGAGCTCCGAATTCATGCGCCAGCAGCCCGGATTCATCAGTTTCCGGCTGGTTCGTTCGCTCAACAACCCGCAGGTCTACATCAACATCGCGGAATGGGCGGACGCCGAGTCGCACATGCGGGTGGTGGGCAGCCCGAGCTTCCAGCAGCACATCACCGAGCTGGCCGCCGTCGCGACCCCGGAGCCCAACCTGTGCGAGGTCGTGATCGCGCATGCCAGCGCAGGCTGACCAGCCACTCACCGGTAAGCGGGTTCTCGTCGTCGGCGCCGCGGGCGGTGTCGGGACGGCTGTGAGCAGGGCGTTGGCCGCACAGGGCGCCGACCTCGTCCTGCACGGCCACGGCCGGTCCCCCGCGGTCCGCGACCTGGCCGACGAACTGCGGCGGCTGCACGGCACCCGCCCACTGGTGGTGCACGGCGACGTCACCGAGCCGGAACGGATTGCCGAGATCGGTGACATCCTGCGCGCCAACGCATGCGGTGCGCTGGACGGCATCGTGAACTGCACGACCGGTTTCGACGGCCGCCCGGTCGGACTGGCCGACCTGTCGGTGAAGGAGTTCCGCCGGGTCATCGACGTGGACCTCGTCGGCAGCTACGTCCTGGTGCACGAACTGCTGCCGCTGCTCACCGCCCGGCCGGGCGCGCGAGTGGTGCTGTTCTCCTCGCTGGCCGCGCAGCGCGGCCGCCCTGGTGCCGCGCACCTGTGTGCCGCCAAGGCGGGCGTGCAGGGTCTCGCGCTCGGGCTGGCTCGTGACCTGGCCCCCCACGGTGTCGCCGTGCACGTGGTGGCACCCGGCCCGATCGGTCACCACGGCGGCCCGACCGGCGTGCCGACGTCGACGGCGGTCCAGGTGGCCGACGTCGTCGCCGTGCTGGTGTCACCGCGTGGCGATCTGCTGCGTGAGCAGGTGCTGGTGCTGCAGGGCAACCAGCCGACCCCCGTCTCGTAGGAAGGCTGTCCACGATGAGCGACTCACTGGACCTGACCGGCACGGTCGCCGTGGTGACCGGTGCCAGCAGGGGCCTCGGCCGTGCCGTGGCGCACAAGCTGTGCGCGAGCGGCGCCCACGTACTGCTCAACTACGCCAGTTCGGCCGACGCCGCCGAGTCCGCCGTGGAGTCGATGGCCGGGCTGCCCGGCACCGCGACGGCGATCCGTGGTGACATCCGGAACCCCGAGACGGTCCGGGAGCTGGTGGACACCGCGGTGGAACGGCACGGCAGGCTGGACGTGTTCGTGCACAACGCCGCGACGCTGCCACCGATGTCGGCGGTCCAGGCCGACCTGCCCGCGCTGCGCGACGAACACTCGCTCGCGCTGAACCCGCTGCTGCACGGCGCCGCGCTGTTCGCCAAGGCGATGACCGACGGCGGCCGGGTGATCGCGATCTCCGGCAACGGAGCCGGCAAGGTCATCCCCGGTTATGTCGCGGTCGGCACCGCCAAGGCCGCGTTGGAAAGCCTGGTCCGGTATCTGGCCGCCGAGTTGGCCGCGAACGGCATCGCGGTGAACGCCATCGCGACCGCGCTGCTGGACAAGGGGCCTGGCCAACAGGGACCGCTGGCCAACCCGCAGGCGGCCGCGAAGCTGGCCGCCCGCACCCCGGCCGGCCGGCTCACCACGCCGGCCGACGTGGCCGACGCCGTGGCACTGCTGTGCGCTCCGGAAGCGGCCTGGATCCACGGTCAGGTCATCACCGTCGACGGCGGCCTCGGGCTGCGCGCGTAGAGGAGGACCGAAGATGAGCAACACCATCGAGACCGACTTCTGCGTGGTGGGCGGCGGCCCGGCCGGCCTGTCGCTCGCGCTGCTGCTGGCCCGCTCCGGTGCCAGCGTCGTGGTGGTCGAGCGGGCCAAGTCGTTCGACCGCGAGTACCGGGGCGAGATCCTGCAACCGGGCGCGATGCGGCTGCTGGAGCAGTTGGGCGTGCTGGGTGCCGTCCGGGCCAGGGGCGGCTACGAGCTGTCGTCGTTCCAGCTGATCGACAACGGCCGCACGCTGATGAACATCGACTACCGGCAACTGCCCAAGCCGCACGACTTCCTGTTCAGCCTGCCGCAGCGGTACATCCTCCAGGAGCTCTACGCGGCCTGCGAGGCCGAGCCCAACTTCCAGCAGGTGTCCGGCGCCGGTGTGCACGGGCTGCTGACCGACGGCGACCGGGTGGTCGGCGTACGCTGCGGCACCGGCGAGCACGAACGCCTGGTGCGGGCGCACTGCGTCATCGGCGCCGACGGCCGGTACTCCAGGATTCGCAAGCTGGCCGGCATCGACTACCACCGGGACGAGGCGTTCGAGCACGACATCCTGTGGTTCAAGCTGCCGGCGGGCGACCGGGCACTGCACGACATCCGGGTGTTCCGCGACGCGGGCAGCCCGGTGCTGCTGCACGACTCGTTCCCCAACCAGCTCCAGGTCGGCTGGACGCTGCCGCACGGCGGCTACAAGAAGCTGGCCGCACAGGGCATCGACCATGTCCGGCACGCGATCGCGGCAGCGGCCCCGCCGTACGCCGACCTGATCCTGGAACGGGTCAGGGCACTGACCGATCTGACCATTCTGGACGTGTTCGCGGGCGCGGCCACCGCATGGGCTGCCGACGGGCTGCTGCTGATCGGCGACGCTGCCCACACGCACGGCCCGATCGGCGCCCAGGGCATCAATCTCGCCATCCAGGACGCCGTTGTCGCCCACGGTGTGCTGATGGAGTCGTTGCGTACCAAGGACTTCAGCGTTCGTTCCCTCGGCGCGTTCGAGGCGAAGCGGCGGCCGGCCATCAACCGGGTGCACGCGCTCCAGGCCAGGCAGGCCAAGGCGATGCTGCCGACCGGCAAGGTGGCCAACGCGATTCGGCCCGCGATCGCGAAGGTACTCGCGCACACCCCCGTGTACCGCAAGGTGCTCGACCAGATCGCGTTCGGCGACCAGACCGTGCGAGTCCGCACCGACCTGCTCACGCAGGGACTGACCAGCATCGGCGAGACGTCCTGATGAACCTCTGATTGGAGATCCGATGACGACATGGGAAACGCTCGGCAAGCCCTACGGCGTACTGCCGGACAAGGGTGGCCAGGTGCTGAGCGTGTTTGGGAACCCGTTCTGGCTCAAGGTGTCCGGCGCGGACAGCAACGGCTCGGTCGCGCTGATGACGGCGACGTTCGCGCCTGGCAGCGGTGCGGTGCCGCATCTGCACCGCGGCCACGACGAGTGCTTCTTCGTGCTGGACGGCCTGTTCAAGTTCCGGGTCGGCACCGAGGACGTGGAGGCGGGCCCCGGTTCGCTGTGTTACGCGCCGCGCAACGCCGCCCACGGGTTCACCAACATCGGCAGCAGCGACGGCAGCCTGCTCGGTGTGATCGCGCCCGCGGGCTACGAGCAGCACTTCATCGAGATCAGCAATCTGCCGCCGGGCCAGGCCACCAAGGAGGCCCTCGGCGAGATCTTCCGCAAGTACGACCAGGAACCCGCATAGCGAGCCCCGGGGGCGCACCGACATGACCAGTCTGTTCGACGAGACCAAGCTCGGCGGTGTGACGCTGGCCAACCGGATGGTGATGGCGCCGCTGACCCGCAACCGGGCCGATCCGGAGGGTGTCTGCGGCGCCCTGGCCGCGACCTACTACGGGCAGCGGGCCAGTGCCGGCCTGATCATCAGTGAGGGGATCCAGCCCAGCGCGCTGGCCCAGGGTTTCTTCGGCACGCCGGGGCTGCACGAGGAGGACCAGATCACGGCGTGGCGCGAGGTCACCGACCGGGTGCACGCGTACGGCGGCGTGATCTACGCGCAGCTGATGCACGCGGGCCGGATCGGCCATCCCGAACTGCGGCGCCACTCCAGCATCCCGGCCGGGCTGCTGCCGATGGCGCCGTCGGCGATCCTGCCCAAGGGCATCTGCAAGACCTACGACGGGCCACGGGAACTGCTCACGCCGCGCGAGATGACGGCAGCGGACATCGCCACCACGATCAGCGATTTCGCCACGGGCGCCGCCAACGCGATCAAGGCCGGGTTCGACGGTGTCGAGCTGCACGGTGCCAGCGGTGTGCTGCTGCACCAGTTCCTCGCCGACGGCAGCAACCAGCGCACCGACCGGTACGGCGGTTCGACTGCCAACCGGATGCGCTTCGTGGTCGAGGTGACCGAGGCGGTCGCCGAGGCGATCGGGCCGGACCGGGTCGGTGTGCGGTTCTCGCCGAGCAGCACGTTCGGCGACATCAGCCAGTCCGACATCGACCAACTGTACCCGGCGCTGACCAGGGAACTGGCCGTGCTCGGCATCTCGTTCCTGCACATCTACGAGTGCTGCGACCGTCCGCTGACGCAACGGCTGCGGGCACTGTGGCCCGCGACCTTCGTGGTCAACCCGCATGTCGACGACCGGCGTGCGCCCAGCTCGCTGGCCGCGGCCGAGCAGCTGCTGGCCGAGGACCTTGCCGACCTGGTGGCGTTCGGCAGGCTGTTCGTGTCCAATCCGGACCTGCCCCGCCGGTTCCGCGACGGATTGCCACTGGCCGAGTTCGATCCGGACACGTTCTACGGCGGCGGCCACCACGGCTACACCGACTATCCGGCATACGCCCTTGCGGAGAGGACACCACGATGACCGACAACAAGTACGTGGAACATGGGGCGGAGGTGGCCGCGCCCGCTGATTTCCTGTACCCGCTGGTCGCCGAGGCGACGGCGGCACCGCTGGTGTTCCCGGGCACGGTGCACGTCGAGTTCCTGGCGCACACCGCTACCGAGGAGCGGCTGCGGATCTGGGCCGTGAACGGGGAGAACGCCAGGAACTGGACGTCCCACCGGCGGATCGACGCGGACGGCATGCGGGTCACGTTCGGCCAGGAGAAGCCGGTGCCGCCGGTGGCGTCGATGGTCGGCCAGTGGCACGTCGAGGCGCTGGACGAGCACCGGTCGAAGGTGACGTTGAGCCACACGTACCAGGCGGTGGACGGGGACGCGGAGGGCGAGCGCTGGATCGCGAACCTGGTGGACATGGTCAGCGGCGGGCAGTTGGCCGCGATGACCGAGTTCGCCGGGCTGGGCGGGCGCTCGGCGCTGGAGTTCACCGACAGCGTCGAGCTGAGCTGCCCGGTGGCCACGGCGTACGCGTTCGTCGCCGATCCGGACCGGTGGGCCGACGCCGGGGTGCCGGTCGAGCAGGTCAAGTGCCGGGACGCCGGAGCCGGCATCCAACTGGTGGACCTGGTGGCCGACGGCACCGAGCTGTCGTGCGCCCGGGTGGGCTTCGAGAACTCGCACATCGGGTTCAAGATGCTGCGCGGCGGCCCACTGGCGGCCGGCCACACGGGTACGTGGACGTTCGAGGAGACCCAGCGGGGCTGCCGGGTCGGTGTGCGGCACGTGGTGGCGGCTCGGTACCCGGCGGCCAGTGAGGTGCTTGGCGCCCAGGCGGGGCCGGACGACGTGCGGGCGCACCTGGCCGAGACGGTGCCTGCCGTCAGCGCCGCCGTGCTGCGCCACCTGTCGACACCGCGCTGAACGGAACCACATCAGGGGATGCCGGCTACCCGCCGGCATCCCTCTTTCGTGCGCCGCACAGCAGCAAGCCGCTGAAGCGCTGCTTCAGGAACCTCACCCGGACGGCCTGCTCGTGATCGCGAGGAACGTCGCCGACGCGCTCTCCGACATCCACGGCGACGACGGGTTCTGGCACCGCCTCGATGCGGACGAACCACCATCGGACCAGCTTCGACAACTGTCCCTTTTGGTCGGGCTCGACTGGCCCACGGTCCTCGACGCGACCGGATACCGGCCACCGCGCTCGTCACCGAGGAACCTGCCAAATCGGCGATCGCGGCGGGGACAACCCACAACGACACGGACTGGTCGAGCCTGCGGGAGTGGCTGGGTTGGCTGGCCGGCAAGTTGCACGGCGACGCCCAGGATCCGCGACCGGTTGCCGATCACACGTGGTGGGACGGCTTCCGCGACCGCATCGGCTTCGGAGTCTGCGTGCTCAGACGGATGAGCGTGGGCAGGATACTGCGGGAGACCGCCGACCAGGTCGTGGCGACGGCCGTCGCCGCCGATATCACCACGCTGCTCGGTTTCCCGGCGCCCGCGCTCCTGCCGCTGATGGTGGTGGGCGTCGGCGCCGAACTCGCCAGTTCGACCGCGGACGAACTGACGTCGGCCTGGCAGGCGGAACGAGAGTGCCGCTCGGCGATTCGGCTACAGGCCACAGTGGACTGTCCGACTCTCCTCGCCGCGAAGGTGGGTTCGGCCGGCGCCCGACTTGTCGACGAGATGGCCACACACGTGGGGACCTTGCGGAGACTCCTGATCTCCATCTCGGCAGCGCTGCACGAATCGAACTCCGACCTTGTCAGATCGATGACCGACGAGGTGCGGGCAACCGTCGACTCACCGCTGAACGCGAACCACAGGTTACAGACATCTCTCGGCAACGCCGGTCCGGTCGTTCACAAAACCGCGTGAGAGCCGCTACGGCATGCCGGCCAGGCCGGCCCTGGCGGCGCGCATGTTGTGCAGCACCAGGGTCAGGCCGTGCTCCAGCGCGGCGAGATCGTCCGCGCTCAGGCCGGCGACCGTCTGCGACTCCAGTTCGGCCAGCTCCTTGGTCAGCTGCTCCTGGAGCCTGCGGCCGTGCTCGGTCAACGAGATACGGACCAGCCTGCGGTCGTGCTCGTCGGGCTCTCGCGTGACCAGGCCGGTGGACTCCATCCGCTGGGTCATCTTGACGACCGTCGGCACGGCGTGGCCGAGCTTGGTGGCGATCTCCCTCGGCGTCAGGCCGCCGGACTGGTACAGCAGTTCCAGCATGTGGTCCTGGCCGAGATAGACGCCGTGTTCCTGGAGAATCGCGGTCTTGACGATCTTCATGGCCTTGGTGGTCATGGTGAACAGGTGCACGAAGTCGGTGTCCACGCGATCCTCCTTCGGCCGGGGCGGCGCCCGCCGCAGAACCTCATCCTAACGGCTCGTCGGCGCCCCGACATGCGAAGACCACCCCTAAATAATGGCGGCCAGGATCGCGTCGACCGCCTTGGCCACGCCCGGGTAGTCAGCACCCGCCGCCCGCATCGTGGCGGCCGTGGCGCGGTAGCCGGGCCCGGTGAGCACCCGCCGCACCGCGGCGGCCACCTCGGCCGACGTCGGCGCGTCGGTGTGCAGCGACACGCCGAGCCCCGACCACGCCACCCTGGCGTTGACCTCCTGCTTGTCCTCGGTGGTGCCGGACACCACCAGTGGCACGCCGTAGGTGACGGCCAGCTGCACACCGCCGTAGCCGCCGTTGGTGACCATCAGGTCGGCCAGCGGCAGGATCTCGGTGTACGGGATGAAGTCGGCAGTCCGCAGGTTCGCCGGCACGTCGGCACCACCGAGCACGTCGGCCACCGACCGGCCGCTGGTGGTCACGATCTGGAGCACGTCCATGCCGGCCAGGGCGGTGATGGTGGGCAGCAGCAGGTTGGCCGGGTCGGTGGCGACCGTGCCCTGCGTGACGAACACGACGGGTCGGCCGGCCGCGCGGGCCTCGGCCAGTTCCGGCCACCAGGTGGGCGGGGTCCACTCGTCGGCCCCGGCGGGCAGCAGCGGACCGACGAACACCACGGACGCGGGCAGGTCGCGCCTGGGGTATTCGAGGTGTGGGATGCCGGTCTGCAGGTAGTGGTCGGCCACCTGCGCGGCCCAGTCGATGAAGAAGCCGCGCAGCGGCCGCAGCCCCATGTCCGCCCTGATCCGGGCGGCCACCTGCTGCGCCTCGCGGCAGTACACGTGCTCCATCAGCCAGTACTGGATCCGGTTGCGCAACCGCTGGGCGACGTTGGCCGGCGGCTGCTTGCCCAACCCGAACGGGGCCGTGTCCACGCTGGAGAGGTTCAGCGGCCCGACCGAGAACGCCACCCTCGGCACACCCCGCCGCTCGGCGAGGAACAGGCCTGCGCGGAAGCTGTGGTCGGCGACGACGACCTCCGGGTCGAACTGGTCGAACAGCGGGTCGAGATCTTCGACGTAGGCCGGGATCGGCCGCAGGAAGTGCGCCAGCACCAGGGCGCTCAGGCCGCGGAACCCGGCCCGCCGGGAACCGTGGCGACCCAGGTCACCGGTGTCCAGCTTGGCCCGGATCGGCACGAACTTGGCGCCTGCCGTGTGTACGACGGACTCGAAGTCGGAGCCGGTGTACCAGACCACGTCGTGTCCGGCCGCCACGAGTTCGCGCACCATCGGCACTGTCGGCCGCACATGGCCGCTCATCGCATTGGTGGTGAAAAGGATGCGGGTCATCTTCGCTCCTTCGGACGGTACCGAACAATTGAGTGGGTTAGGTTGCCGAATTCAGCCCGCGGCCGGCAGTCGCACCGGCTCCAGGGTCAGCCTGCCGTGCATACCTGAAAGACATTCAACATCAGTGTTGAGCAGTTCCTGATGAATGCGCCGCAGATCAGCGGACGGTTCCAGTCCTAGTTCGTCGTCCAGTAGTTTCCGGGCGGTCTGGTAAGCCGCCAGTGCCTCGCCGCGACGGCCGGAGCGGTACAGCGCGACCATCAGCTGGCCGTGCAGCCACTCGTTGAACGGGTGGGCCGCGACGAGCGACTTGAGCTCGGCGAGGATCTCCCGGTGCCGGCCGAGTTGCATGTTGGCGCGCAGCCGCAGCTCCAGCGCCAGCATCCGCTTCTCCTCCAACTGGGCGACGTCACCGGAGAGCAGCGAGCCGTGCTCGGTGTTCACCAGAACGGCCCCGTTCCACATGCCCAGTGCCTGGCTGAGCTGGGTTTCCGCCTGCCGGGCCTGGCCCTGCTCCAACAGCGTCTGACCGCGCCGGACGGCGATCTCGAACTGGTGGCAGTCGACCCGCTCGACGGGCACGCTCAGCACGTATCCGGGTGGCGCCGTGTGGATCGTGGCGTTGGCGGCGGCCACCCCCGCGCACCGGGCGAGGATCTTGCGCAGCTGGTAGATGTAGGTCTGCACGATGGTGGCGGCCGTACGTGGCGGTCGGTCGCCCCACAGCTCCTCGATCATGGCATCGAGGCTGACAATCTGGTTGACACGAAACAAACTCAGCGCCAGGACCTGACGGACCTTCGACGCACTCGGAGTGCATGCTCGGCCGTTGACTCGAACGAAGAGTGGACCGAGCACCTTAAATGTGTAATCTACCTCACTCTCAACGAGAATTTCATTTTCATCGATTCTCATGTCCGGCCCCCTCGACACTTTTACGCTATTTCCAAATCCTCAATGAGAGTAGAAAGCGCGGGCTGGTGTAGTAACCCCTACCGATCCCCTACTCCCGAGCGGGCCAACCCCTAACCAGCACGCCTGTTACATAGCGTCGTGACTGGTTACCCGGGCTCTGGGCATGACGCGAGCCGCCGACCCGTGTGGTTCGGCGGCTCGCGTACTGACAACACAACCCCTACCCGGCGGTGAGCACCCCCAGATCGGACAAATCAGCCGGCACGCCGGTTACCATCCGCTGTTCGGCCAGCCGCGCCGCGACCACAAGTGGCGACACTCCGTCCGCCGCGGCGGTCCGGAACACCTCACGGGTGGTGCGGAAAATGCCTTCGGTGCGCCGCTTCGCCCGGTCGAAGTCGAAGCCGTCGATCTCGTCGGCGACCTGGATCAGTCCGCCCGCGTTGACCAGGTAGTCGGGTGCGTACCCGATGCCCCGGTCGGCCAGCACGGCGGCGGCGTCCGCGTCGCCGAGCTGGTTGTTGGCCGCACCGCAGACCAGCCCGGCCCGCAGGGTCGACGCAAGCGCGGTGGTCACCACACCGCCCAGCGCGCACGGCGCGTAGATGTCCGGCTCGCGGTCCAGCAGGTCGGCCCTGTTGGCCGCCACCTGCACGGTGGCATGCCTGGCCACGACGTCGGCGACCGCATGCTCGGCCACGTCGAACACCACGACCGAGGCACCCTGCTCGACCAGGTGGTCGACCAGCCGCGCACCGACCTTGCCGACACCTTCGACGGCCACCCGCCGCCCGGCCAGCTCGGTGCTGCCCCACAGCTCGCCTGCCGCGGCCCGCATGCCCAGCAGCACGCCGTACGCGGTGAGCACGGCCGAGTCGCCGGCACCGGTCGTCCGGCCGGTGACGAACCGCGACTCCCGCGCGATCACGTCCATGTCGGCCGACTCGGTGCCCACGTCGCACGCCGTGATGTACCGGCCGCCCAGTTTGTTCAGGAACCGGCCGTAGGCCCGCAGCAGCCCGTCGGACTTGACGGCGGCGGGATCGCCGATGATCACCGCCTTGCCGCCGCCGAGCGGCAGCCCGGCCAGTGCCGACTTGTACGCCATCGCCTCGGCCAGCCGCAGCACGTCGGCCAGCGCGGTGTCCTCGTCGGGATAGGGGTAGCAGCGGGTACCGCCCAGTGCCGGCCCCAGTGCTGTCGAGTGGATCGCCACGATCACCCGCAGACCGGTGTCCGGGTCACTGCCGAACACCACCTGCTCCGGTTCGTGGGCGCGCCCGAAAACCGTCGTCATGCCGCGCCCGCTCAGACCAGCTCGGTGAGCTGACCGTTCACGAACGCCAGCAGGTCACGTGGGGTGCTGACGTCCGCCATGTCCTCCTCGGGCAGCGTCACCGACAGGGCCCGCTCGATCCGGCTGGTGGTCTCCATCAGCGCCAGCGAGTCGTAACCGAGCTCCTCGAAGCTGTTGTCCAGGATGTCGCCGTCCAGCGTGCCGGACCCGTCCTCACCCGCGCTCTCCCGCATGATCTTCCGCAGGTCGTCCATGGTGAACTCGTTCATCGGTTTCTCCGTTTCTGTTGTCATGCGGCCCGGACCACCATCGCCGCGTTGAAGCCGCCGTAACCCCTGGCCACCACCAGCGCGGCACCAAGGTGGCCCGCCCTCGCCCCGGTCACCAGGTCCAACCGCTCGTCGACGGCCTCGGCCGCGACATTGACGGTCGGCGGGATGACCGAGTCACGCATGGCCAGCAGCGCGGTGGCCACGTCCAGTGGCGCCCCACCGGAGGACAGCCGGCCGGTCATCGTCTTGGGCACGGTGACCGGCACACCGCGTTCGCCGAACACGGCCACCAGCGCGTCCGCCTCCACCCGGTCCAGCGCCGGCACGGCGGCGGCGTCGGCGAACACCACGTCGATGTCGGCAGGCGTGAGCCCGGCGTCGGTCAGCGCGCCGGTGATGGCAGCGGCCAGTTTCGGTGGCCGGCCGGAACCGGGTGCCGGGTCGAACGTGGCGCTGTAGCCCGCGATCTCGCCGTAGTGTCGGGCGCCCCGCTGCGCGGCGAACTCGGCGTCCTCGACCACGAGGATCGCGCCGCCCTCACCGATCACATAGCCCGCCGCGTCGTCGGCGAACGGCCGGTACGCGCTGGCCGGGTCGCCGTCGGTGCTCAGCCTGCCGTTGGGCAGTTGCGCGACCAGCCCCCACGGGCACAGCGATGCGTCCATCCCGCCGGTGACCAGCAGGCGGACGCCGCGCCGCAGGTGTCGCCTGGCGTGCCCGATCGCGTCCAGGCCACCGGCCTGCTCGGACACGGTGACACCGGTCGGACCGCGCATGCCGTGCCGGATCGACACCTGGCCGGTGTTCACCGCGTAGAACCAGGCGAACGACTGGTAGGCACTGACGTACTGCGGTCCCCTGGCCCACAGGTTCTCCAGCTCCCGCTGGCCGAACTCGAAACCACCGGACGAGTTGGCCGTCACCACACCCATGTCGAACTCGTCGACGGACTTCGGGTCGACACCGGCGTCGTCCAGGGCCCATTCGGTCGCGGCGAGCGCGAGCTGGGTCATCCGGTCGGTCTGCGGGATCAGTCGGCCCGGGATATGTTGTGCTGCTTCGAAATCCGGCACCTCACCGGCCAGCCGCACCGGGTAGCCGGACGCGTCGAACCGGGAGATCGGCCCGATCCCACTGGTGCCCGACAGCGTGTTGCGCCAGAAGTCCTCAACACCGAGGCCGTTGGGCGCTGCCACCCCGATCCCTGTCACGACGGCGGTCATCGGTGCTCCCTCCCCGGCTTGGTCAGCACCATGGCGCTCTGGAACCCGCCGAACCCGCTGGCCACGGTCAACACCGAGGACAACGGCACATCCCTGGCGGTGATCGGCACGTAGTCCAGGTCGAGGTCCGGGTCCGGGTCGGTGAGGTTCGCCGTCGGCGGCACGACACCGTGCTCGATCGCCATGGCACACGCGGACACCTCGATCGCGCCGACAGCGCCGAGTGAGTGGCCGGTCACCGCTTTGATCGAGCTGACCGGCACCTCGTAGGCGTGCGCGCCGAGTGCGCGCTTGAACGCCGCCGTCTCGTGCCGGTCGTTCTGCTTGGTCGCCGTGCCGTGCGCGTTCACGTAGTCGACCGCGTCGGCCGGCAGCCGTGCCTCGTCCAGCGCGACCCGGATCGCCTCGGCCATCTCGCGGCCGTCCTGGCGCAGACCGGTCATGTGGTAGGCGTTGCTGCGCGCCGCGAACCCGGAGATCTCGGCGTAGATGTGCGCGTTGCGCGCCTTGGCCCGCTCCAGCTCCTCAAGGACCAGGATCGCGCCACCCTCACCGAGCACAAAGCCGTTGCGGGACAAGGAGAACGGCCGCAGCGCGTGCTCAGGGTCGTCGTTGCGGTTGGACGTCGCCTTGATCGCGTCGAAGCACGCAACGGTGATCGGGGAGACCGGCGCCTCGGCACCACCGGTGATCATCACGTCGGCCGTGCCCTCGCGGATCAGCTCACACGCGTAGCCGATGGCGTCCACACCGGACGTACAGCCGGCCGACACCACCGTCGCGGGCCCTTCCGCACCGGCGGTCCAGGCCACCTCGGCGGCCAGCGAGCTGGGTACGAAGTAGTCGTACAGGTGCGGCACGCCGTAGGTGTGGTCGACCTCCCAGCGCCTGCCGCCGTCGCTGACCACCGCGTACTCCGACTCCAGCCGGATGGTGAGGCCGACCGCGCTGCCGATGGCCACGCCCGTCCGGTCGGCCGGCACGCGCTCCAGGCCGCTGTCGGCCAGCGCGTCCCGGGTGCACGTCACCGCGAACTGCGCGGCCCGGTCCAGCCGACGCACCTCCTGCTGGCTCAACCCGACGTCGAACGGGTTGAAGTCGCACTCGGCAGCCATCCGCGACCGGTACGGGCTGGGGTCGAAGGAAGTGATCGTGCGCGTCGCGGGGCGGCCTTCGGTGACCCGCGCCCAGAACTGTTTCAGCCCCGGTTCACCCGGCGCGACAACGCCGATTCCCGTGATGGCGACATGTCGGTCCATGCATCCGCTCCCTAGTTCCGTGACACCGCAAGACATCCGGGTGCTCCCCGAGCATGACCGGCCCGCGTCCACCGAGGATCGAGCCTCAACCGATCCATGGCGGTCGCTGTTCGATCTCCAGCACACCGCACGACCACGTGAAGCCGGCGCCGACGCCGAACAGCAGGCACCGCTGGCCGGGCAGCAACGCGCCGGTGCCGGCCAGGTGGTCGATGCTGGCCAACTGGTCGCCGGCACCGAGATGCCCGACACCCCGGTTCCACGTCCACGTCGTGCGGTCCGCGTCGATCCGCAGGTGCCGCAGCAGGCCCAGTTCCAGCCGTTTGCGGCCGAAGTGCGGCAGCACGAACCAGTCGATCTCGTCCAGCTCGGTCTCCGCATCGGCCAGCGCCTGCTTCAGCACTTCCTGCTCGCCTGCCGCGACCCTGGCGATGCTGAACGACCTGCCGGTCCGCGCCACGAACGCGTGTTTCCACACGTCGAGGTCCATCGGGCTGCGCACGCTGAACGGTGCCGGGCCGAACGGATCATCGCCCCGGTGCATGCCTTCCAGCTCCGGATCGGACACGGAGACCAGGCTGCGCAGCCGGGCGAACCCGGGCCGGCGGGACAGGATCGCCGCGACCCCACCGTCGGCGTAGAGCGTGCCGGGATCACCGCGCCAGCGGTCGAACCCGGGCCGGCGGAACGTGTCCGCCGACGTGACCAGGGCGGCACAGCGGTCCGGCCCCGCCGCCAGGTAGCTGGCAGCCAGTTCCAGTGCGGCCATCCCGCCGTTGGACAGCTGTCGGATCTCGATCGCGGGGCAGCGGTTGCCGACCGCGACCCGCTGCACGTAGGAGGGTGCCGCCCACAGGTCGTGGCCCTGGTAGTAGACGGTGGCGTGCAGCATCAGATCGATCTCACCAGCATCCACTTCGGACGATCTGGCCAGCGCGAGCGCCGCTGCCCGAGCTGCCATGTCGGGTGCGAACTCGGTGTCCGGTGCCACCGCGACCGACAGTGCGTCGGTCGTGCTCGCCACCTCCGGCGGGCACAGGCCTTGGGCGACGGCGTCAGTGACGGCGATCCTCGGCGCGAGGTCGGCGCCGGTCGCCACGATGTACACGTCATCGAATCTCACGTCGGCCAGCGTCGCCGCCGGTGTTCGACTGCCCCCCGAGCGTCGCTCAACCACCGCTCACCGGGCCGCCGGTTGAGGGCGCCTTGAGCCGGCGCTGACACGGTGGCGACGTCCCTCGATCGCACCGGGAGTCGAGCATGAGTCAGTTGGTGACACAGTCGCCGAGCACCATCGGTGTCCGTTCCCGGATACTGGCCTGGGCGGCGCAGGACGCGACAGCGTCGGCAGGTCTGCGGGCCACCCTGGCCGGATTGCTGGACGACATCTCGCCTGCCGAGTTCCCCGATTTCGCGCGATCCTTCGCGACTGTGCACGGCCGGGGCGTCGTGCGGGACGCGGTGGTGGCCGCGACACCGGCCGATGCCGCGACAGCGCTGCGAGCCGGCCGTACAGTGCGCGCCACCGCCAAGCCGACCGGCCGCCCGGTGGCCATGATGTTCCCCGGCCAGGGCTCGCAGCACCGGCACATGGCGTTGGGGCTGTACCGGGGTGACCCAGCGTTCGCCAGGATCGTGGACGAGGTGCTCGACCTGTTCGGGCCGCTGGGCGAGCAGGTGCACGCGGACTGGCTGGCCGACCGGCCGCACACCGACATCGACGACGTGACCAGGGCGCAACCGCTGCTGTTCGCCGTGGACTACGCGCTCGGCCGCTGGGTGCTGGACTGGGGTGTGCGGCCGGCAGCGCTGATCGGGCACAGTGTCGGCGAGTTCGCGGCCGCCACCGTGGCCGGTGTGTTCGACCTGCCCGACGCGGTACGGCTGATGGCCGACCGGGTCGCCAGGATCGCCCTGACACCACCGGGCGGGATGCTCGCCGTGCGCGCGGCGGCTGCCGAGTTGACGACGTTCCTGCGGGCCGACGTGGTGGTCGCCGCCGTCAACGGGCCACGCCAGACGCTGCTGGCCGGATCCAGCGGGCCGCTGGCCGACGTGGCACGGGACATCGGCGCGGCCGGCCTGCTGTGTCGGGCCGCGAAGGCGACCAGCGCGTTCCACAGTCCGGCGGTCGCCGATGCGTCGGCTGCGTCGGTGCCCACGTATGCCGGCATGCCGATGCGGCGGCCCGCGATCCCGCTGTACTCCGCGTACACCGGTGTGCCGCTGACTGAGCAGACCGCCTCCGATGTGGCGTTCTGGGCAGGACAGCCTGCCGCGCCGGTCTACTTCGGACCCGCGTTGGCCAGGCTGCTCGCCGATGGACCGTTCCTGCTGGTGGAAGCGGGCCCGGCGCAGGGCCTGACCGCGCTGGCCAAGGGACATCAGGCGGTCGCGAGCGGCAACAGCGACGTGACCACGCTCCTGCCGGCCAGACGCAGGACCGATGACGACGATCTCCGCGCGGCACTCGGCGCCGCGGCCCGGCTCTGGGTGGAGGGCCATCCGGTGCGCTGGGGCGACCTGCCAACCAGGACTAGGAGCAACCCGTGACCGTCAACGAACAGAGCATCGGCACCGCGGCGCCCGCCGTCGCCGTCGGGCCGCCGCTGGACCTGCTGGTCGACCTGATCACCGGGCCACGGATCGACGCCATGCCGCACCGGGCGGCCCAGCAGGCACCGGACCGGTATGCCCTGCGTGGCCCCGGCGGTGCGTTGACCTACCGGGAACTGGACGAGCGGGTCGACCACTTCGCCGCGGCGCTGTGGTACCTGCTCGGCCGCAGCGGGGTCGTCGTCGCAGTGGCTTCGGTGCTGGATCCGGTGTTCGCCGTCGCCTACTACGGCGTGGCCAGGGCCGGCGACGTCAGTGTGGTGGCGAATCCCCTGCTGCCGATCCCCGCGCTGGAGTACGCACTGCGTGCGTCCGACGCCGAACTGGCCGTTGTCCCGCCGCAGGCATTCGGCGCGCTGGCCGCCGTGCGCGACCGGCTGCCGGCACTGCGGCACGTGGTGGTCACCGACCGGGGTGACGGTGTGCCGGCCGATGTGCCGACCGTGGCCGAACTCGTTGCCATGGGCGCCACGCTGCCGGCCGCGCCGGAGTCGCCGGCGGGCCAGCACAGCGTGGCCAGCATCCTGTTCACCAGCGGCACGACCGGTGCGCCCAAGGCCGTTCCGCTGACCCACCGCAACCTCATCGTGAACGCTGCTCAGACCGCGTACGCGCAGGAGCTGACCGGCTCGTCGGTGCTGCTGAACTACCTGCCCACGTTCCACACCATGCACCTGAACGCGGCCATGTGTGCCGTGGCGACGCAGGTGCTGTACGTGGGTGGTGACGTGGTCGGGTCGATCGCGGCGGCCAACGAGCACGGCGTGACGCACTACTACAGCCTGCCGATGCGCCTTGCCATGCTGGCCGCACAGCCGGAACTCGGCTCGTTGCGGCTGACCACCGTGACCGCGCTGCTGTCCGGCGGTTCCGCGCTGCCGCCCGCGACGGCGGCGACGCTGTGCACGGCACTGCGCCGCCCGGTCGTGCAGGGCTACGGCCTGGCCGAGGCGTCCCCGCTGACCCACTTCAACTCGCCCGACGAGCCACGGGCCGGTTCGTGCGGCCTGCCAGTCGCCGGTACCGAGAGCCGCATCGTCGACATCGCAGACCGGTCCGTGCTGGCGGCCGGTGAGGTCGGTGAACTACAGGTGCGCGGCCCGCAGGTGATGTCGGGCTACCTCGGCACGTCGACGACCGACGAGCTGGACGATGCGGGCTGGCTGTCCACAGGGGACGTCGCGCGGATGGACGCCGACGGCTACCTCTACCTGGTGGACCGGCTCAAGGACGTGTTCAAGGTCGACAACTTCCTGGTGTCGCCGACCGAGTTGGAGGCCGTGGTGCGCCAGCACCCGTCGGTCGCCGACTGTGTCGTGGTCGACCAGCCCGATCCGATACACGGCGCACTGGCAGCCGCGCTGCTGGTGTTGCGGGACGGCGGTGCGGCCGACGCGGTCGTGGAGTTCGTCAACGACCGCGTGCCCTACTACATGCGCCTGCATCGAGTACTCGCCGTCGAGTCGATCCCCAGGTCCCGCAACGGCAAGGTGCAACGCCGGGAGCTGCGCACGCAACTCCCGGCGACGGACCACTAACGCTTCCGGGCCACCCCGCCCGCGATGCAGTGCTGCACCGGGTTGAGCGGCTTGAGCTGGGGACCGTCCGGCCACCAGTCCGCACAGCGCACCAGACCCGGCTCGACCAGTTCCAGCCCGTCGAACAGCTCCAACAGTTCGGCGTGGGTACGGAATGTGCCGGAACCCATGGGGCTGTGCAGGAAAACGTCCTCCATTCTCCGGGCCACGTCCGAGTTTTCGTCCTCAGGGTCCAGAAAGTGACTGATGGCGACGTACGAACCGGAGGGCAGCGCGTCGATATATTCGCGCATGACTTCGGCCGGGTGTTCCCGAGGGCCGTCGTAATGGTGGAAAGTACCCAACTGCAGGAACGCCATTGGTTCTTCGAAGTCGATGTACTTCCGCACCATCTCGTTGTCCAGAATCTCCGACGGCTGGAAGATGTCGGCGGCCACGAAATGGGTCTGGTCGTTCTCCTGCAACAGCACCCGGCCGTGCGCCAGCACCACCGGGTCGTTGTCCACGTAGACGACCCTGGATTCGGGGTGGATCCGTTGCACCACATGGTGAATGTTCTCGGCGGTCGGCAGTCCGGAGCCGCAGTCCAGGTACTGGTTGATTTCGGTCTGCGTCGCGATGAAGCGACAGGCCCGTATCAAGAAGGACCGGTTCTCGATCGCCAGATCCTGCGCCTCCGGGGCGACCTTCCGCACCCCCTCGTACACCTCGCGGTCTATCGCGTAGTGATCCTTGCCGCCCAGGAAAGCGTCATAGACGCGCGCGATACTCGCTCGGGTGGGGTCGACTCCGACCGGTGGCTTGGATGTGGATCCGGCAGCAACGGTTTCACTCATCAAGGGCTCCGCGGGACATGGACGGTAGGGGATAGTCGCCTGGGTAAGCCTAGGGGGACGCAACTACGCCTGTAAACGTAAGCGATTAGCCCAGACGGGTGCATGACGGGCAACGGTCGAAGTCGCGTCGGGTAACATCAGTCATCTCAACTCTGGGGGCGAACGTAGGAGCGCGACATGATGACGGCAGCCAGCGCGCAAGGTGAACCAGGCGCGGGCCCCACCGTTCGTCGCATCATCCTCGGCGCCCAACTGCGTAGACTACGGGAAGCGACGCAGCTCAGCCGCGCCGACGCCGGTTATACCATCCGGGCATCCGAATCGAAGATGCGCAGGTTGGAAACCGGCCAAGTCGGATTCAAAGAGCGCGACGTGACCGATCTGCTCACCCTCTACGGCATCACCAACGCCGTGGAGCGCCAGCAGTTCCTCGATCTCGTGACGCAGTCCAACCAACTCGGCTGGTGGCATCCCTACAGCGATCTCATCCCGAAATGGTTCGAGGACTTTGTCGGACTTGAGGAAGCCGCGTCGCGGATCCAGACCTACGAGCTGATGTTCGTACCCGGCCTGTTGCAGACCGAGGAATACACGCGGGCGGTCGCCGGGCACGGCGAGCTGAGACCGTCCCGGGACGAGATCCAGCGCCGCGTCGACCTGCGCAGGTCACGGCAGAAAATACTGCTCGGTCCGCACGCGCCGAAACTGTGGGCGATCATTGACGAGGCCGTGCTGCATCGCCCGATAGGCGGCGAACGGGTGCTGCGGGACCAACTCGGTCATCTGCTGGAAATGACGACACAACCGAACATCTCGGTGCAGGTGGTGCCGTTCCACAAGAGCGGGTCGGCCGCCGAGAGCGCCTTCACGCTGCTCCGGTTCGCAGAGCCCGAGCTGCCGAATGTCGCGTACATCGAGCATGTGGCCGGTGCGCTCTACGCGGAGAAGTTCGACGAGATCGAGCTCTACAGCCGCGTGATGGACCGCTTGGCCGTCAGCGCCGAGACGCCGGACGGCAGCCGCCAGCTGTTGTCGAAGCTGCGCGCGGACATCTGACATTTCCGGAACCAGGCCGTGCCGTTGACAACTGTCGACAGTGCGGCCTTCTTGCCGCCCCGAAACCTCACCCACACGCGGCATGAATAGCCGTTCTCGCCCACCACACCCACGCAATACCCCGATTGGGTGTACCTTGGTGACGTTCATCTGCACGTGCATACGCCACTTCCAAATGAAGCGGGCAATCGCCTATGGTGAACGACGAGAACAGCAGCCGTATGCAGTAGCCGTATGCGGCAGCCGCATGCAGTAGCCTGAAGCAGTTGCCGACGGCAGTCGCGGACCGTAGTCCGTGCAACTGCACCGACGGAGGAGACGTAGGGGTTATGAACACCGACGTTCGAAACGGCATTCCTGCCGGTCAGCTGGTGCGCGCCGGATGGCGCAAGAGCAGCTACAGCGGGAAGGAGGGAAACTGCGTCGAACTGGCACAGTTACCCGGCGGCACTGTCGCGGTCCGGAACTCCCGTGATCCGCATGGTCCCGCCCTGATTCATCAGGCCAACCAGATGGCAGCGTTCCTGAACGCGGCCAAGGACGGTGAGTTCGATGAGCTGCCCGGCTGACCTGACCGGCAACACCATCGAGGACACGACAGCACTCCTCGTGGCGCTGGTCAGGCGTGGATTCAAGTTCACCCACCCACGGGACGCCAATGGCGATCTCCTGGCCGTGCAGGGTGTCCGGGTCCACGACAACGTGATCGACGTGGTGGTCATCCGCGCCGAACACGAAGCAAAAGCTGTCCGAATGCCCGGCGACGAGCCGGACATCCTGCGCCCCACCACCACGCTGATGAGCTGGGCCGGACGCGCCTACACCGTATTGACCGAATTGCTCGCCCAATCGGATGAGTCGCCAATACGGAGTGCGACCACCGACGGTTGTTGGGTTCCGACGCAGGCCGGCCGCGCGGTGTGGCTACGCGCTTCCACCGCCTGACCGGATGCGGCGACAACGATGCGGCAACAGCGATTGCACGCGAGTCAGTCTTCCCGATCGGTGGTCGAAATGAACGCACAGACACTGACGGTGGCCAGGGCGAAATCGGTCGACATCGACCTGGATCATCCCGGCATCGCCCGCGTGTACGACTTCTACCTCGGTGGCAACCGGCATTGGGCGATCGACCGGCAGTTCGGCAAACGCGCCCTGGCGATCCTCCCGCGGCTGCGGGAGATCTCGATCGCCAACCGGTTGTGCGGCCACCGCGTCGTGCGCCACCTGGTCGGACTCGGTGTCCGCCAGTTCGTGGACATCGGCGCCGGGCTGCCCACCATGGGCAGCACGCACCAGATCGCCGACGAGAGCACGGCGGACTCCCGCGTCGTCTACGTCGACCACGAACCGGTCGCCGTCGCGCACACCCAGCTGATGCTGGACGAGCGGGGCGACCCCGACCGGCACGCCGTGTGCAACGCCGATCTGCGTAGGCCCGACGATCTGTGGGACCGGGTCGCGGACACCGGTGTGATCGACCTCGACCAGCCGGTCGCGGTGCTGATGCTGGCCGTGCTGCACGTCCGGCAGCCCGGCCGGGACGGCATGACCATCAGCACCGACATCGGCGCCAAGTCCGTCCGCCGCTGTCGCGAGCTGATGCCCTCCGGTTCGCATCTGGCGATATCACACGCCACCGACACCGGCGTGCCCGACGTACTGGCCGAGCAGCTGGTCGAGCTGAAGGACCTGTACGACAACCACAGCAGCCCGGTGCGCTGGCGCACGCACACCGAGATCCGCGAGCTGTTCGGCGACTTCGAGATGCTCCAGCCGGGCATGACGTGGACGCCGACGTGGCATCGCGAGCACACCGACCCGACCAGGGCGGTCCCGGAGTTCGGCAGCCCGAACGAGTCCGCGGTACTGGTCGGCGTCGCCCGCAAGCCCTGAGCCCCTGGTACTACAGGGCTGAAGTGTGAAATCTTGAGCCTGCGCCGGAAGTCGTGACGGCTAGCCTCTGCTTGGCGTCGACGACGGAAGTGAGACCAGCGCAGCGCATGCTGGATAACCTCCGCCGCCTGGCCGACCAGCTTGAACAGCGGGCCGACCTCGGCGACGGTCGACGGGATCATGCTCTGGAGGCGTCGCGCCGGCGACACCGCATCCGCTACCGTTGATCTTGCAGTGCCACCCTGGGCGGGCCGGAAAAACACCCGAGGAACACGTCACGACACGCCGAATTCTCGCCCTTTAGTACCAACCCGCGTGGGCGACGTAAGGGGCAAAAGCCACCCACGGGCAATACTGTCCCACGCAGCGCCCCTCGTCGGTCGACTGGCGGACGGCATCGCACCCGCTGTGCTGTGCTCCGTGGAACACGACGACTGGCAGCCTCACCAGGTCGGCCCCGGCCGCAGAGACTCGCCGTCACCACTTCCGGCGCAGGCTCAAGATTCAAATTTTGGCCCTGACCGCTACTTCCCCGCCGACGCCAGCCGCTTCGACAGCTCGGCCATCTCCGGTGTGTCAGCGCCGTCCGGGACCGCGGCGACGGCGCCCAACATGTGGCTGCGTGGCCCGTCGTCAGTGGGCTCGCCCTCCTCCGGGCAGATCTCGGTCACCCACGTGACCCCCGACCCGAGCAGTTGGTACCCGGCCAACAGCGCTGCCACCTGCGCTGTGGTACGCGGCACGGCGTGGTTGCTGGACTGCTCGTACAGATCCACCACCGCGCGCGAGCCGACCGCGTCGTCACCGGCCGTGCCGTGGCTGAACACCACCAGCGAACCGGCCGGCAGCGCGTGCCGGATCTTGGTCATCACCCCGGCCGGGTTCTCCTGGTCGGTCACGAAGTGCATCACCGCGGCGGCCACGACGACGATCGGTTTGGTGAAGTCGAGCAGCTCCCGCGTGGTCGGGTGGTCGAGGAACGACTCGGGTTCACGCAGGTCCCCGCCGACCACCCCGGTGCCGGGCACGTCGGCCAGCATCAGCTCGCCGTGCGCGATCGCGACCGGCTCGTTGTCCACGTAGATCACCCTGCTGTCCGGGTTGACCTGCTGCACCACCTCGTGCACGGCACCGGTGGCCGGCAGCCCGCAGCCGACGTCGACGAACTGGGTGAAGCCGTGGCCGACGAGCATCCGGACCGCCCGGATCACGAACATCCGGTTGCGCTGCGCCATGAACGGCAGGTCCGGCAGCGCTTCCAGGACCTGTCGGCCCAGTTCACGGTCGGCCTCGAAGTGGTGCGCGCCGCCGAGGTAGTAGTCGTACAGCCGGGCGGCACTGGGTGTCTTGGTGTCGATCTCGGGCGACGTCCAGTCGTTGTAGCGGGCCATGTGAGTCATTGTCACCCAAGCGTGGAATCGCCAGGTGCCGGGGCACCTGGCGATTCCACATCACGGTTGGCGCACGTCGGTCACGACGTGGCGGGGCGAGCTTTCGCGGGGATCGGTGCCGACGCGACCTGCAGCCTGCTCGGCTTGATCATGACCGGCAGCACCAGGGCGACCACGGCGATGATCCCGATCACGGTGAACGCCGTGGTGTAGGACTTGCCGTTGATCAGGGCCGCGACCAGCAGCGGACCGACGACACCACCGATGCTCCAGCCGACGATCATCAGACCGTAGATGGAGCCCGCGTTGCGCAACCCGTAGAAGTCCCCGGCGGTGGCCGGCATCGCGCCGAAACCGCCGCCGTAGCACAGGTAGACCAACGCGGTGAGGATGGCGAACAACGCGGCGGACGCGGCGTGCGGGAGCACGAAGAACGACACCGCCTGGAGACCGAGCATGCACAGGAACGCGGTCATCCTGCCGATGTGCGTGGACACCCAGCCCCAGAACACCCGGCCACCACCGTTGAACAGACCCATGATGCCGACCAGCGTGGCAGCGGCCGCCGCGCTGTAGCCCGCGATGTCCGAAGCCGCGGCCGCGGCAACAGAGATCAGCGAGATGCCCGCGGTCACGTTGAGTGTCAGGACCAACGTGAGCATGTACCACTGCGGGGTGCGCAGTGCCTCACCCAGTGACATGTCCTTCGCGCCCGGAGCGGCGGAGTTCGCGGCGGGCGGGGTCCAGCCCGGCACCGCGTAACCCTCCGGCGGGTTCTTGAAGAACGCGCCACCGATGAGCACCATGATCAGGTAGGCGATGCCCAGCCACAGGAACGACCTGGTGGGCACCACGGCGTAGTGCGCGACCAGTTTCTGTGCCACCGGCGACGTGATGACGGCACCGAAGCCGAAGCCACCGACCGCGATGCCGGTGATCAGGCCACGGTGGTCCGGGAACCACTTCTGTAGCATCGCGATCGGCACGATGTAGGCGAGCCCGAGGCCGAAGCCCGCGATCACGCCGTACCCGACCACGAGTAGCCACAGTTGGCCGTGGCTGGTGGCCAGCCCGGCGATCAGCACACCGATCGCGTAGATGACACCGCCGGCCAGCGCGACGGTGCGTGGCCCCCTGGTGTCCTGGATGCGGCCACCGATGAACGTACCGATGAAGATCATTCCGATCGCGACGGAGAATGGCAGGGCGGCCTCCGACTTGGTCAGAGCGAAGTCACTTCCCGTGGCCTGCAAGGCCTTCGAGAAGACACTCCAGGAATACACTGCGCCGAGCGCAAGCTGTAGCAGCACTGCGGCGACGACGAGTCCCCACCTGGGACGAGTGGGGTTGTTGGCAGCGGCTGTGGTCACGACCCACGCTCCTTTGCTGTGGTGCCGGCGGATCACTCCGTTGTGCGGCCGCTCCACTGCTGACCTCCCCCGATGATCGGCTTGTGGCTGGGCCTGTTCACCTGCGGTGAGCGGTGTGCGCGGTTCAGGGGAGGGTACGCGGACCGCCTGCTCACCGACCGTGGCCGGAACAGAGTTGCGCCGTGACGTTTTCCGATCGACACGTGTCCTTTGTCAGCGGATGGGGCCGGCCAGCGGCACCCCGCACGAGGAGGACGGCATGTCGATAGGCGATCGGCTGACCAACAAGGCCGAGGACTCGGTGGCAAGGCGAAGGAAGCCGCGGGTCGGCTGACCGGTGGCGGCGATCTGGCCGCCGATGGCCGGA
>DASUJK010000224.1:0-16390 GCA_036279295.1 Pseudonocardiaceae bacterium
CCAGCGACCTGTCCACGTCGTGCACCCGTACTCCCCACGCGCCTGCCGCCGCGGCCAGCGCCGTCACGGCGGCAGTGGCCACCTCACGGCCGTCCGGTGACCGCGGTTTGCCGTCGGCGGCGGCCAACAGCCGGCCGAGAAAACGCTTGCGGGACGCGCCGACCAGCACCGGGAAGCCCAGTGCGATCAGGCTGGGCAGCGCGTGCAGCAATGCCCAGTCGTGCTCGGCGTGCTTCGCGAAACCCAACCCGGGGTCCAACACCAGCGACTCCGGCGCGGCCCCCGCGGCCAGCGCGGCGTCCACCCTGGCGGACAACTCGGTGCGCACCTCCGTCACCACGTCGTCGTAGGTGGCCAGTGAGTTCATGTTCTTGCTGTGGCCACGCCAGTGCATCAGAATCCACGGCACCCCGTGCCCGACCACGACCCTGGCCATGTCCGGGTCGGCCAGGCCACCGGACACGTCGTTCACGATCCGTGCGCCAGCGGCCAACGCGTCCTCGGCCACCTTGGCCCGCGTCGTGTCCACACTGACCGGCACACCGGCCGCGGCCAACTCCCGGATCACCGGCACCACCCGCGCCGACTCGACATCGGCATCGACCCGGCCAGCACCCGGCCGGGTGGACTCGCCGCCGACGTCGATCACGTCGGCACCCCGCTCGTGCATCGCCATGCCGTGCGCGATCGCGTCACCGGGATCCAGGTAGCGACCGCCGTCGGAGAACGAGTCCGGCGTGACGTTCAGGACACCCATCACAACGCAGCGGCCCGGTGCCGGCAGCTTCGTCGTCACCGCACTCGTGCCTTGATCAGGTCGAGCGCCTCCGCGCGGGACGACGCCGAATCCCGGAACAGCCCGCGCACCGCGGATGTGCTGGTGCGGGCGCCCGGCTTGCGCACGCCCCGCATGCTCATGCACAGGTGCTCTGCCTCGATCACCACGATCACCCCACGCGGATCCAGCCTGCGCACCATGGCGTCGGCGATCTGGGACGTCAACCGTTCCTGCACCTGCGGCCTGCGCGCGTACAGGTCGACCAGTCTGGCCAGTTTGGACAGACCGGTCACCTTGCCCAGTTCGTTCGGGATGTACCCGACGTGCGCCACACCATGGAACGGCAGCAGGTGATGCTCGCAGAAGCTGAACGTCGGAATGTCGGTGACCAGGACGAGTTCCTCGTGGCTCTCGTCAAAAGTCTTGGCCAGCACGGCATCCGGCTCGGTGAACAGGCCGGCGAACAACTCGCGGTACGCCCGGGCCACCCGGGCCGGGGTCTCCAGCAGCCCGGGCCGATTCGGGTCCTCACCACAGGCCAGCAACAATTCGCGGACGGCCGCCTCGGCACGGGGCTGGTCGAACACCGGGCGTCCGGCCACCACCTGCTGGGCACCATCGGAGTTAGTCGACACCACACCTCCACCGGCGTTCTGACCGGCACCGGGCGCGGTCCGACGGCCACAGACTAATGCGCCGCCGCTGCCAAAACGTTGATCGGGTCCCAGCTGGTGAAACGGCTGCGAAAAGCAGGATGTCCGGCACCGGATGCATCCGGTGCCGGACATCACGCTGGTCAGCGGCCGGTGTCCCGATCGTCGGTGTCCACCGTGTGCCGAGAATCATCATCCTGCGGCACCGCGTCCTGTGGCCCACCCGGGCGGTCCCACGGGGCCTGCCACGGCTGGCCGGACGGCGTAGTGGCCGGCGTCCACCCGGGCGGTGCTCCGTAGTACGGCGGGCCACCGGAATTCCCGTTGGTGCCGTCATGACTCGGGGTGCCGTTGCTGTGCACGCCGTTCGTGCCGCCATTGGTGTTGCTGCTGTTCAGGTCGAGCTGGCCGGGCACCGGCGCCGGGACCGCGCCCACCGGGGTGGGCCTGTCCTCGATCGGGGGCCACGGCTCGCCACGCTCGATGGCCAGCTCGCGCCGGGTCTTCACCGGGGGGCGGTCGGACGGCGTACGGCCACCGAAGTCGTTGAACTCGGTGATCCGGGGCCGCTTCTCCACCCTGATGAAGATCCGGGCCAGGTCCTTGCGCTGCAAGGTTTCCTTGTCCAGCAGCTCGACGACCAGGTCGTCCAGCACGTCGCGGTACTGGTTGAGCACACCCCACGCCTCGGTGTGCGCGGCCTCGATCAGCGCGCGCACCTCCTCGTCGATCTCGTGCGCCACTTCCAGCGAGTAGTCCGGCTGGTGGCCCATGGAGCGACCGAGGAACGGGTCGCCCTGGTCCTGGCCGTACTTCACGGCACCCAGCCGACCGCTCATGCCGTACTCGGTGACCATCGCCTTGGCGATCTTGGTGGCCTGCTCGATGTCCGCCGAAGCACCCGTGGTCGGCTCGTGGAACACCAGTTCCTCGGCCGCACGGCCACCGAGCGCGAACACCAGCCGGGCGATCATCTCCGAGCGGGTCATCAGCTCCTTGTCGTCCTCGGGGACGACCAGGGCGTGCCCACCGGTCCGGCCGCGCGGCAGGATGGTCAGCTTGTACACCGGCTCCAGGTCCGGCATCGCCCACGCGGCGAGCGCGTGCCCGCCCTCGTGGTAGGCGGTGATCTTCTTCTCCTTCTCGGAGATGATCCGACTCTTGCGCGCCGGACCGCCGATCACCCGGTCCACTGCCTCTTCCAACGCGTGCCCGGCGATCACGTGCCCGTTCTTGCGCGCGGTGAGCAGCGCGGCCTCGTTGATCACGTTGGCCAGGTCGGCACCGGACATGCCCACGGTGCGCTTGGCCAGGCCGTCCAGATCGGCGTCCGCGGCCAGCGGCTTGCCCTTGGAGTGCACGGCCAGGATCGCGCGGCGACCACGCATGTCCGGAGCGGACACCGGGATCTGCCGGTCGAACCGACCGGGCCGGAGCAGGGCCGGGTCGAGGATGTCGGGCCGGTTGGTGGCCGCGATCAGGATGATGCCGCCGCGGGCGTCGAAGCCGTCCATCTCGACCAGCAGCTGGTTCAGCGTCTGCTCGCGCTCGTCGTGGCCACCGCCGAGGCCCGCGCCACGCTGGCGGCCGACCGCGTCGATCTCGTCCACGAAGATGATGCACGGCGAGTTCTGCTTGGCCTGCTCGAACAGGTCACGGACCCGGGACGCGCCGACACCGACGAACATCTCGACGAAGTCCGAACCGGAGATCGAGTAGAACGGCACGCCTGCCTCACCGGCGACGGCCCTGGCCAGCAGGGTCTTACCGGTACCCGGCGGGCCGTAGAGCAGCACGCCCTTCGGGATCTTCGCGCCCAGTGCCTGATATCGGCCGGGGTTCTGCAGGAAATCCTTGATCTCCTCCAGCTCCTCGACGGCCTCGTCGGCACCGGCCACGTCCGCGAAGGTGGTCTTGGGCATGTCCTTGTTGAGCTGTTTCGCCCTGGACTTGCCGAAGTTCAGTACCCGGTTGCCACCGCCCTGAACGTTGTTCAGCATCACCCACATCAGCAGCACGAGCACGCCGAGCGGGATCAGGTAGACCAGCAGCTGGCTCCAGAACGAACTCTGGGTGACCTTGGTGTCGAACTTCACCTTGCTCGATGTGAGCTGTGAAAAAATCGCCTGCTCGGAGTTCGCAGGGTAGGACGTGATGAGCTTGGTCGCGCCATTACTGGGGTCTGGCTTCTTCAGGTCCAGCCGGAGCTGTTGCTCCTTGTCCCCGATGGTGGCATCGGAGACGTTGCCGGCGCTGACCTGTGAGAGCGCCTCTGACGTGGGCACCTGCGTATAACCACGGGTGTCATCGAACAGCGTGCTGAATGCGTAGTACACGAGCAACAACGCGACTACCCACAGCAGCGGGTTTCGTAGCAGGCGCTTACGGTCCATTCACCTACGGCCGACGGCCTCGACCCTCCCAAACTCGCGCTCGACCAGGGGCAGCCCACCACCCAGCCGGACGGGACACCCCGGACCCGTCCAGCGTACCGCCCGCGGCGACGTGCCCGCGGTGCAAGCCCGACCAGCGGACTGACCCCATCCCTAGCTGCAACGGCGGGCGCCGCCGAAGCGTTCCCGAGATCGCCGCCAAGTTCGCCGTTGGCGGAAAGAACACCTGGTCAGGTGTAGACCTCGGGCTTCAACGTGCCGATGAAAGGCAGGTCGCGATAACGCTCGGCGAAGTCCAGCCCGTAACCGACGACGAACTCGTTCGGGATGTCGAAACCGACATACCGCACCGGCACGTCCACCCGGATCGCGTCCGGTTTGCGCAACAGCGTGCAGACCTGCAACGACGCCGGATTGCGGGCCATCAGGTTCTTGCGCAGCCACGACAGCGTCAGTCCGGAGTCGATGATGTCCTCGACGATCAGCACGTCCCGGCCCGCGATGTCCCGGTCCAGGTCCTTGAGAATGCGCACCACGCCGGACGACGACGCGGCCGAGCCGTAGGAGCTGACCGCCATGAACTCCAACTGCACCGGCACCGGCAGCGCCCGGGCCAGGTCGGTCATGAACATGACAGCACCCTTGAGCACACCGACCAGCAACAGATCCGACTGATCGCCCGGTCGATCGGCACCGATCTGCTTGGCCAGCTCGTCCACCTTGGCGCGGATGTCCTGCTCGGTGATCAGTACGGAAGCGATGTCGTCGTCGTACACGACCGGGCTTCCCCTCTCTGCCAGTAGCGGAGCCCGCCGTCGGTCGGAGGCGACTCAGCGATCCGTTCGGTCCAACAGCAGCCTGCCATGTGCCCGACGCACGACCAACCCGCCGGGCAGCCACACGCCACCCTGACCGTGCCAGCGGCCGACGAGATCGTCGGCCGCCCGCAGATGTGCGTCGGTGAGCTCGCGCACACCGCCGGCCAGCAGCCACCGCCGCAGCACCCGCCTGCGCACGGCGGCCGGCAGCGCGGCCAGCTGCTCGACGTCGTCGGTCACCGTGACCGAGGCCGCCCATTCGTCCAGCGCATCGGTGTCCTCGCGCAACTGTGCCGCCGTCCTGGCGAGCGCTTCGGCGACGCCGCCGGCCAGCACGTCCTCCAGCAGCGGCAGTACTTCCGTGCGCAGCCGGACCCTGGTGAACCGGGGATCGACGTTGTGCGGATCGGCCCACGGCCGCAGCCCGAGCCGGGCGCACGCGGCCACCGTGACCGCTCTCGGCACGCCGAGCAACGGCCGTGCCCACGGTGGATCCAGGGCTCGCATGCCGGCGATCGACCTCGGCCCGGACCCCCGGCCAAGGCCGAGCAGGACGGTTTCGGCCTGGTCGTCGAGGGTGTGGCCGAGCAGCACCAGGGCATCCTCGGCGGGCAGTGCGGCCCGCAGCGCGCCGTACCGCGCCCTGCGCGCCGCGGCTTCGGTGCCACCCCGGCCGTCGACGTGGACGCGCAGCACGTGGACCTCGGACAGGCCCAGGTCCTTGAGGGTGCGCGCGGCCTGTCGGGCCACCTCGGCGGAGTCCACCTGTAGGCCGTGGTCCACGATCAGGCCGTGCACCCGGAGGCCGAGCCGGGGGGCGACGTAGCTGGTGGCGGCCGCCAGCGCGAGCGAATCGGCCCCGCCGGACACGGCGACGGCGACCTCCGGTGAGAGGTGGTCCTGTTCGCGCGCCTTGATCAGGAGCGAGCGGACCGCGGCACGCACGGTCGGCACGGAATTGTCGAAGTCGGCGGCCGGACGGGTGTCCAACGTCTCATCCGTGGACGCGGCGCACCCACAGCACGGGATCGGCGATCTCCGCCCTGGTCGGCAACGTCTCCGGCGACGACCACACCGCGTTGAACCCGGTCATCCCGACCGAATCCACCACGTCCCTGGTGAACGCGGCGCCCTCCGCGTACTGCCGGACCTTGGCCTCCACACCGAGCAGGCTGCGCAGCACCCGGTCCAGCAGGCCACCGCCCTTGCGCCGCTCGGCGAACCGGCGCCGGATCACCGCGACGGACGGCACGACCTGCGGGCCGACGGCGTCCATCACGTGGTCGGCGTGGCCCTCCAGCAGCGTGGACAGGGCGAGCAGGTTGTCCAGCAGGACCTTCTGCTCCGGCGACTGGAACAGCTCGATCATGCCCATCGGGCCGAACTGCTGAGCACCGGTGCGCAGCCGTTCCTTGGCCGTCTTCAGCACCTCGGGCAGGCGGCCGAGCGCGTCCAGGCTGTTGTTGTCGATGCTGGAGAGCAGCCTGCCGACCTCACCCGCGAAGTAGTCGCGCAGCCACGGCACGGCCGTGAACTGGAGGCGGTGGGTGCACTCGTGCAGGCAGACCCACATCCGGAAATCCGTGGCCGGCACACTCAGCGCGCGCTGGGCGCCGACGATGTTCGGTGCGACGAGCAGCAGCCTGCCGTCACCCGTGTCGCCACCGAACGGGTCGTACTGGCCGAGCACCCGGGAACTCAGGAACGCCAACACCATGCCGGCCTGCACACCGGCGGCGCCGGACAACACGTTGCCCAATGGGCCGCCGTAGGTGCCGGGCAGCACGCCGTCGGTCAGCGCCGCGATACCGCCGGCCGCCGCCTTCACCCAGCCAGGTCGGTCCACGACGTCGCCGTCGCGCAGCGGGAGGCCGTGGCCCAGTCCGGTCAGATCGCGGACGTGCTGCTCCGCGACCGCCGTGATGTCCCGCAACTCGTCCACCGCGGCTCTGGCTTCGGACGGCTCGACGACAGGGCCGCCCCTGGCCAGTGACTGTCCGGTGCTGATGGCCACCGACCAGTCGACTGGCGGAGCCTTCGCGGGCTGCCGATCCGTGGCCACGTTCACACTCTCGACGGTACCCGACCCGAAACGAATCGGCCCAGGTCCGCAACACGGTCGTCACCGGTCAACCGCAGCCACAACCACGCAGCGCGGCCGCCATGTCGTCCAACGACTGCGGTGCGGCCAGGGTCGAGTGATTGGCGTTGAACGCGAACACCAGCACCCGGCCGTCCTGGTCCAGCACGAAGCCGGCCAGCGCGTTGACGCCCTGGTCGGACAGGGTGCCGGTCTTGGCGCGCACCCAGCCCCGGCCGGTGGCCGCCGACCCCGACCGGTAGCGGTTGGCCAGCGTGCCGTCACCGACCTTGCTGCCCGCGATCGGCAGCCCGGACAGGATCGGCCGCAGCTTGGCCACCCTGGGGTCCGACGTGTTCGTGCTGGCAGCCACCCGAAGCACCTGAGCCAGCAGGCCGGGCGCGATCAAGTCCGAAGGGGACAGTCCACTGTCGTCCCGCAGGTCCGTGCCCGTGGTGTTGAAACGGTTGCGGTGCAACACATCCAGCACAGCCTGGGTAGCGCCGGCGAAACTGGCCGGTTTGCCGTCGGTGATCGCCACCGCTCGGCCCATCGCCTCGGCCAGCACATTGTCAGAGATCTGCAACATGTTCGTGACCAGATCCGGCACCGGCGCCGAGTGCACCTCACCGAGCGTCGTGCCACCGGTCGGCGTCGCCGTGTCCGTCGTCGAGACGATCGAGGTCGACACGCCGAGATCCTTGGCCAACTGCTGCCCGGCGGCCAGCGCCGGCTGGTAGGTGCGCGGGGTGTCCGGCACGGTCGGCTTCTTGCGGCCGCCGTCCATCATCACCGACTGGATCGGCGAATAGTTGTCCTGGCTGGCCGTCTCCGGATCCCAGCCCTGGCCGGTCAGCGGGCCGGTGAAACGGCTGGTGTCCACCAGGATCCTGGTGATCGGCCCGCTCACGTGTGCCTTCACCTGGGCGGCCAGATCGGTCATCCGGGCAGACCCCGGGTAGACCGACTGTTTCGGCGCCGGCAGCGAGTTCAACGTCGGGTCGCCGCCGCCGACCAGGACCACGGTGCCCGGGGTGCTGCCCGCGACCACCGTGGTGTTCAAGGTCGTCTGCTGGCCGAGACTGAGCAGCGCGGCCGCCGACGTGAGCAGCTTGTTGGTGGACGCCGGTATCGCGGGCACCGACGAACCGTGATCCCACAGGACCGAGCCGGTGGTCGCGTCCAGCACCATGCCGTGGAACGTGCCCAGCGCCGGATTGCTGACGATGCCGTCCAGCGCGGAGTCCACACCGGCCGCGGTCGGCAGCGCGCCGGTCTCGTTGGGCGGCTTGAGCTGTGCCGCGTAGGCCACGGGTGACGGCGGGGCCGCCGTCGTCGGAGCGGGCTCACTGGCCAGGCCGAGCCGCCGGGCCACGGTCGGCGACGCGAACACGATGCCGGCACCGATCGCCAGCACGACCACCAGCGCGCCCGCGCTGACCAGCAGGCGGTTGCGCAGGCGGTGGTTGGTCGGCGCCTTGGTGGTTGTGGTGTCCTCGTCGTCCTCGTGCCGCAGCACGGGGATGTGCTGGGTGGTCTCGGCTTCCGGTTCCCTGGTCGGTTCCGGGGCCGGCATGAGGGCGCGCTCGGTCGGCGGCTCCTCGCGGAAGACGGGGATGACCTGAGTGGACTCCACCGGTCGCGGCGAGGGCAGTTTGGGAGCGGGCGGCTTCGAGAGCCGCGGCTTGGGTGCGGGTGGCTTCGGGGTCGCCGGTGGGATGCGCGGCAGGAACTGGGTGGTGCCGGCGTCGGCGACGGGCCGCTCGACCGGGCGTACGCGCGTGGTGGGCGGCAGTGCAGGCACCGGCCTGGGCTGCGGTGCTGCTGCCTTGGGAGTCGGCAGGGGCGGCTTCGGCGGCGCCGGCTGTGCTGGCTTTGGCTGTGTCGGCTCCGGCTGCACCGGTTTCGGGAGGGGCCGTGGCTCCGGCTCGGGCTCCCGGACGGGTTGCTGCTCGGACTCGGGTGTGGGGTCCGGATCCGGTGTGGGGACGGCGTCCGGATCCGGCTTGGGCTCCGGATCCGGCGGCACGGTGGCGACCGGTTCGGGCTCGGGTTCCGGCTCGGGTTCGGGCTTCGGTTCTGGTGCCGGCTCGGCCTTCGCCACCGGCTCGGGCTCAGGTTCCGACTCAGGCTCGGGCTCCTGACCAGGCCAGGTGTACTGCGTGGCGGCCGCCGGGGCCGGCTCGGGCTCGGGCTCGTCCGACTCGTCAGGGGCGTCCGGCCATTCCGGATCGGCAGCGGGTTCTGCCTCTGCCTCTGTTTTGGCTACCGGCTCGGGTGCCGGTTCGGGTGCAGCGGGCTCCGACTCCTCGACCTCGGCGGCATCCTCAGCCTTGGCGGGCTCCGCGGCGGGCCCCTCGACGGTCGCGTCGTCGGTGGCCGGTTCCGCCGTGGACTCCTCAGCGGCGTCCGACGTCCTGGCGGCATCGCTCGTGTCACTGGCGTCGCTGGTGTCGCTGTCCAGGTCCGGCCAAGCCGACGCCTGCTTCTTGTCGGCAGCGGCCTCCTCCGGCTCGGCTCCGTCCTGCACGCGGGACTCCGTGATGGCATATAGGGGGCAAGGTCACACCATGTTCGGGCGTCAGCGGCGCGGCTCGGACACGGTGTGTGGTCCACACTAGTGGCGAATCGACAGCGGCCGCCGCCGCTCCACACTCAGCGCGCCGCAGCCACAGATAACGAAACGAGCGAGGACGACGTGGACTTCGACGTCACCATCGAGATTCCCAAGGGACAGCGCAACAAGTACGAGGTGGACCACAAGACAGGGCGGATCCGGTTGGACCGCACGCTGTTCACCGCCACCCAGTACCCAGCCGACTACGGGTTCATCGACAACACGTTGGGTCAGGACGGCGACCCCCTGGACTGCATGGTGCTGGTGCAGGAACCCACGTTCCCCGGGTGCCTGATCCGTTGTCGCGCGATCGGCATGTTCCGGATGACCGATGAAAAGGGCCCGGACGACAAGGTCATCGCGGTGCCGTCGGACGACCCGAGGCAGGAACACCTGAGGGACATCCATCACCTGAACGAGTTCTACCGACTGGAGATCCAGCACTTCTTCGAGGTCTACAAGGACCTGGAGCCGGGCAAGAGCGTCGAGGGCGCGACGTGGGCCGGGCGCGCGGAGGCCGAGGCCGAGATCGTGCGGTCCTACGAGCGGGAGACGAACAGCAACCACGGCGACGGCGAGCACTGACCGCCGCCGTGGTTGCCGCCTAGGACCAGCCGGGCATCGGGAAGCCGGCCAGCAGTTCGCGAACCTCGCTGGCGACCTTCTCGATCGCAGCCTCGTCGTCACCCGCAGTGATCGCCCGATCGATCCATTCCGCGATCGAGGCCATGTGCTCAACGCCAAGACCACGGGTGGTCACCGCCGGCGTGCCGATCCGCACACCGGACGGGTCGAACGGCTTGCGTGGGTCGAACGGGACGGTGTTGTAGTTCAGCTCGATGCCGGCCCGGTCCAGTGCCTTGGCGGCCGGCTTGCCGGCGACGCCCTTGTTGGTCAGGTCGACCAGGATCAGGTGGTTGTCCGTGCCGCCGGAGACGAGGTCGTAGCCGCGGGCGGACAGAGCATCGGCCAGGGCCTTCGCGTTGGCCACGACGGCGGCGGCGTAGTCCCGGAAGGATGCGTCGGACGCCTCGCGCAGGGCGACGGCGATGGCGGCCGTGGTGTGGTTGTGCGGGCCGCCCTGCAGACCGGGGAACACGGCCTTGTCCAGGGCTTTCGCGTGCTCGGCGTCGGACATCAGCATGGCGCCGCGGGGGCCGCGGAGGGTCTTGTGCGTGGTAGTCGAGATGACCGGCGCGTGCCCGACCGGCGACGGGTGGGCGCCACCCGCGATCAGCCCGGCGATGTGTGCGATGTCGGCCACCAGCAACGCACCGACCTCGTTGGCGATCGCGGCGAACGCCGGGAAGTCGATCGTCCTCGGGATGGCCGTGCCACCGCACCAGATCAGCTTCGGCCGCTCCGCGAGCGCCAGGTCACGCACCTCGTCCATGTCGACGCGGCCGGTGTCCTTGCGTACGCCGTACTGGACGCTGCGGAACCACTTGCCGGTCGCGGACACCGACCAGCCGTGGGTCAGGTGACCACCGGCCGGCAGCGCCATCCCCATCACGGTGTCACCCGGCTGGGCGAAAGCCAGGTAGACGGCAAGGTTGGCCGGTGAACCCGAGTAGGGCTGCACGTTGGCGTGGTCGACACCGAACAGGGCCTTGGCCCGGTCCATGGCCAACGTCTCGACCGGGTCGATGAACTGCTGGCCCTCGTAGTAGCGGCGACCGGCGTAGCCCTCGGAGTACTTGTTGGTCAACACGGTGCCGGTCGCTTCGAGTACAGCGGCGGACACGTAGTTCTCGGACGGGATCAGCCGGATCTTCTCGAACTGGCGCTTGGTCTCGGCCTCCACCAGGCGCTCGACCTCGGGGTCAGCGGCCGCCAGATGGGGTGTAGCTGGCTCGTGCATGGATCTGCCTCCTGGCTAGACGTCTACCAGCGCGAACACCCAGGCGCGCGGTGTCCGCCGTTGCTGCTCCCCGGTGGTCGTTTCCACCCGAACACGCCAGTCGCGACCCGACAACCCTATCCAACCTGTGGTTGAGTACGGATGGGAAGTAGCCGGTCGCCGCCGCGGGCTCGGCCGTGGGTCCACGATCTGTCCAGCGTTTGACCTTCATCTGCCAGTAGAAACTGGAGGGTGAACGATGGCACGGACGAGAAGCCGGACGGCGGCCTGCAGCTTCTCCGCTGGATACTCGATGACGATCGCCGCACGGCGCGGACGATCGGCTTGATACTGACGGTCGCCCTGGCGATCTTCATCGTGCTGACCGCGGTCGGCCTCGTGGTAGCGGCATTCAGCATCGGAGCAGGCGGGACGGCCCTGATCGGCGGACTCGCAGCGCTGCGGCGGACCAGGCGGCGACGAATCAGACATTGAAGCAATACCCGGCGAGGCGGGCCCCTTCTGGGATCGGACGGCCTGGTCAGGGGCGGAGTGGTCTGAAACGATAGAAGCTCGCGCTCTGGATCAACGCCGCATGTCAGTTCGTCCGTTCACCGGGGAGGACCATGAGACAGACGAGCCTGGCGCCTAGCTTGAGCTGCGAATATAGCTTTTATCAATCGCCTGCCAAACGGCGGAGGACACGGTTACCACGTTGCCCTGGCGAACTGTTGCGGTTGAGCATGGGGCGGTAGGCGTTCTCCGCTGGACACGGAGGCCGTCGAGGTTTGGCCAGTGCGGTAGCGACTTGCTCGCTCCGCCCTGGCCTTTACCGTGTTCCGCGACATTCACACGTCAGCTGCTCGTATTCGGCGAGCACGTCGTCGGCGTTCAACAGCCGAAGTTCCACGAACGCCTCGATGGCCATCCGCCAGAGCCGTGCGGACTCCTCACCACACTCGCCCGCCTGATGGAGCGATCGGGCGGCACCCAACGCCGCCTTGGCGCCCGGGACAGCTCCTCCATAACCCGTGGCCAAGTCAAAGGCGGCGAGGTAGGCGATCCTGGCGGGCGCGTAGTCGCCCAGCGCCAGGAACGTCGCGCCATGGTCGACGTAGAGCAGGGAACGCAACTCCGGATCGCGGATCTGATCGGCGAGCCTGTGCGCCTGCTCGTGCAGCGGAAGTGCCTGCTCCGGCAGACCACGCAACCGCAACACATTGGCCAGGCCGTTCACCGCGTGCGCCTGGACGCCGACGTCCCCCAACGTGACGGCTAGTTCCTTGGCTCGTTCGTGGTCGCGTTGCGCCTCGTCGAGGTGCCCGAGCAGTTCCCGGACGAACCCCCGGTTCTCCAGTGCATGGGCGAGTCCCTGCACGTGGCCCAACCGCTCCAGGAGCATGACTGCCTCGTCAATGCTGGATTCGGCGGAGTCGAGGTCGCCTTGCATCTCATAGAGATGCCCCAGGTTGCTCAACGCATGTGCCCGGCCGCGATCGTCACCTGCCTTGGTGTGGTGCTCCTTGGCCGCTGTGAAATGCGCGATCGCCGAGCGGTGATCACCCCGCCGCATCTCCACCAACGCGATCGCCGTGTACGCCGACGTCTCCCCGGCCGGATCCCTCAACCCACGCCAGATCGTCAACGCGCGAGCCGCGTGCTCCAACGCGATCCCGTCCTCGCCCACCATGTGCTGCGCGCCGGACAACTGCAACAACACCGTGGCCAGACTGTCCTGATCCCCGCCCGGCACATCCAAAATCCCCCGCGCCAGCTCCAACCCCTCGATCCAGTCCTCCACCTGCCCACGCACGTAATGCCAGCGCCACAACAACAACGCCAACCGCCACGCCCGCTCACTCCGACCCCGACCCGCCGCCGAGCGGACCGCCGCCGCTAGATTCGCCCGCTCCCCCGCCAACCACCCCAACGCCGCCGCCGCGTCCCCGAACCGCAACGCCACCGCACTGATCGCGTGCACCTCCGGCTGCCGACCGGCGTCGAACGGGAACGCCACCCGCATCGCCGCCGCCGCGGTCACCAACTGGAAATCCAACAGCCGATCCATCGCCTCATCGGCCTCCAACGGCGTGGCCGGCTCGACCCCCGCCGCGTACTCCTTCAACGGGTCCAACATGCGATACCGCTCCGGCTCCACCTCTTCCACCAAGCTCGCCCCGTACAACTCATCGAGCAACACCCGCGCCGCCGACACCGCGCACCCACCCAACGCCGCCGCCGCCGTCACCGTCAGATCCGGACCGGGCAACGTCGACAACAGCCGGAACATCGTGCGCTGTTGATCGGGCAACTGCTGGTACGACACCGCCACCGCCGCCGCACCGACCGGACCGAACGCCGAGTCCGACAATCGGGACTCGTCACTGCGCAACAGTCGAAGCAGGTCGTCCAACGACCAGCCGCCATGCCGGTCGAACACCGCCGCGACCATCCGGATCAGGAGCGGCACCCCATCGCACCAGGCCACCACGTGACTCAACAGCCGACGGTCATCCACCCGCCGCGCCCCGACCACCTTCCCGAAAAGCTCGCCCGCGGCATCCCCGGACAACGGCTGCAACCGCACCGCCGTGCCCGTGTCGAAACCACCCACATGGCGACTGGTCACCAGCCCCGCGCAACCCACGGCGAGCGGCAGCAGGTCGCGCACCTGGTCCTCGGACTCGGCGTTGTCCAACAACACCAACGACCGCGTCCCGGCCAGGATCGACTGGTAGTACGCCCGCCGCTCCTCCACATTCGCCGGGATCTGCTCCACCGGGATACCGAAACCCTCCAGCAACACCCCCAACGCCGCCATCGTCGACAACGGCGGCACGTTCGGCGTGAACCCGTTGAGATCCACCCGGACCTGGTGATCGGGGAAACGCTGGGTCAACTGGCGGGCGGCTTCCTCGGCCAGCCTGCTCTTCCCGATCCCGGGCGCACCGCTGATCCACACCAGCGCCGGCACACCCTCCTGCGCGGCCGTCGCCACCGACGCGGTGATCTGCTCCAACTCCGCCGCCCGGCCCACGATCGGCCCACGGGGCGTGGGCAGCCCGCTGGGCGGGATCACCCGCTGCGCGATCATCGCCAACCGGCGCAACTCCACCGAGGGCTCCATGCCGTATTCATCCAGCGCATCACGCGTGCGGTGATACAGGTCCACCGCCTGCACCTGATCCCCGTTGGCGATCAACGCCCGCATCAGGAACCCGACCAGCCGCACCCGGGTCGGATCCTTGGCCACGATCGGCTGCAGCCGATCGCGCACCGCACGGTGTTCCCTCCGCGCCAGCTCCAGTTCCGCCAGATCACCCAAGGCGTCCAGGTACTTGGCCTCCGGTGAGACCACCGAGGACCCACCGACGATGTCGATGTCGACCCCGGCCAGGAACGGACCTCGCCACAGGGCCACTGCATCGCGCAGCGCGGCCAACTGCGTTTCCTCGTCACCGGCCCGCCGGGCCACGTCCGCCTCGGCACACAGCGCGGCCAACCGGTGCGTGTCGATGTTGGCCGGATCAAGCACCAACCGGTAGGCACTGCCTACCGTCTCGATCTCTTCCGGCACGCCTGCCGCAGCAAAAGCTTTCCGGATCCTGGAGACGTAGATCGAAACGGGGTTGCCCTTCCCGGGTTGGCCCAGCCACACGATGTCGACCAGCCGCTGGACACTCACCAGCTCGTTCACGTGCAGCAACAGCACCACGAGCACGGCCTGCTGCAGCCGGTCGCCGAGCTCGACCGGCCGACCGTCCTGACGAAGTTCCAATTGCCCCAGCAACAACACCTCAGCCATCGCGGTCGCCGTCCTGCCCACCGTCGTGGTCAGACAAACGCGGTTGGCGCTGCAAGTCGTGCCACAGTGCCATGACCGCTTTCGTCGCATCGGGCGGGAGCTTGCAGGCGTGCAAAATGGTCCGAACCTGCACGCCAGACTGCGGAGCACTGGTACGGCGCGAGTCGAGCAGGCTATAGACCTGGCTCCGACCTATCGCCCGAGGATCGGTGCCAGGTCGGTAGCGATGCTCGATCACGGCGTTGACCTTGCCGCAGGTCAGACCAGCCGCGAGCATGATGTTCCGGAGCAGCGCCCGGAAGGACGCGGCGGTCACCGTAGACAACTCGATACCGGCCACGACAGATGGTCCCGGTCGGTCTGACGTGTTGTCAGAACCGTCGCGTCCGGACCGATCGCCGGTCACCGGTCCGAGCGCAGTTGACGCGCGATCTCGCGCATCAACCGCAAACTCTGACCGACCGCGTGGGGCGGGTTGATGAGAATCTTAATCCCGGCGACCGTCGCGACCGCAGTGAGTACGGCCTGATCCAGTGATATGCCGCGGATCACCAGGAAGCTCGCAAACAGGACCGTCTGCCCCTGTGCCACGACATCCATCCAAGTGTTCTTGGCTATAGCACCGGGCGGATGCCGTCCGGTCGAACCGCCGCCCGTAGCGGGCGGCAACGACGTCAACATGACAGGTGGTCTCCTCTGACGAACGCGTTGCGGTTGAGACTCCGTCTCGCGTGAACGGCTGGACCCGTCCGCGTGAAACTGACTGCGCTCAGCCTGGCACGCCGGCCATAGTTCGGGCTACCTCCACCTGCAGAACGTGTCCAACGTGGCCAAGCACTCGCTCTGCAACTCGCCACGGTGAGAGTGTGCCCTGGATGGCACCTTCTGCGGTTCAGGCAGGCATCAATCGGCCACCGTGGATAGCTGGGAACGGCCCGAACCCTTCTGCACAACAAGTAACGCCGTTCCAGAAAACGGAAAGTTCCTGGTTGGACGCTTAGCTACATATGGGATCGAACCCTAGACTAGGAACGTTATTCACAGCCGGTTACCAACCGAGTCGATAGAACTCAAGCGCCGCGACGATCTGGAGGAGAGCTGGAAGCTCGGCGAGTCGGCCACGATACCCAGTCGCAAGGATCTTCCAGTTCTTGAGATGACCAATACATCGCTCGACGGCGGATCTGATCGAGGAGATGGTCTTATTGTTTTCCTTGTCGCCGACCGACAGTTCACCGCCCTTGGGTTTCTTGCGAGGCGTGATCACATGCGTTCCTTGATAACCGGGGTCGGCGATGGCCGAGACATCGACCAGAAGATCTTCCCAGCCGCATTCGGCGAATGCCTTGCGGTCGTGCATGGAACCGGGCAGGGGAACCGATATTCCCAACAGGCCGCCAGCGGTG
>DASUJK010000225.1:0-24460 GCA_036279295.1 Pseudonocardiaceae bacterium
CAACCTGATCGCGGGCGCTACCACGGGCGCGAACGAGGGCGCGTCCAGCGACACCGCTCTCCAGGTCGCGGCCAACATCCAGGCGGTCACCATCGTGCTCACCGTGGTGCCGATCCTCACCGTCTACCCGTTCGTCCAGCGATATTTCGTCTCGGGCGTGCTGCTCGGCGCCGTCAAGGGCTAGCACCCGCCGCATCCGTTCCCACACACGGACAACGAAGGAGTTCCCGTGGACCGAATCAACCGCCGCCGTTTCCTCGCCGCGACCGGCGGCGTCACCGCGCTGGCCGTGGCCGGCTGCACCACCCACACACCCGGCAGCGACCCCACCGCGGGCGACCTGTCCGGCAACAAGGCCGGCGCGATGGCCAAGTACGTGGTCGGCGACCAGTTCAAGGCGACCCAACCGCTCAACTTCTCGATCATGATGCTGAGTAATCCCAGCTACCCGTACAACGCGCACTGGCCGTTCTTCACCGACCTGCAGGCGAGGACCAACGTCAGCCTCGCGGCCACCGTCGTGCCGCTGAGCGACTACAACCAGAAGGTCGGCGTCGTACTCGGCGCGGGCGACGCCCCGATGATCATCCCGAAGACCTATCACCCGGCCGAACAGGCCTTCGTGTCCAGCGGGGCGATCCTGCCGGTCAGCGACTACCTCGACCTGATGCCGAACTTCACCGCACAGGTGAACAAGTGGCACCTGCGGGGTGACCTCGACCAACTGCGCCAGGCGGACGGCAAGTTCTACCTGTTACCCGGCCTGCACCAGGACGTGTGGCTGGACTACTCGATCGCGGTGCGCACCGACATCCTGCGACAGCACAACCTCGCCGTGCCACGGACCTGGGACGACGTCACGTCGACGCTGCGAGCGCTGAAAGCCGCCTACCCCGGCAAGCACCCGATGTCCGACCGGTGGAGCAGCACCCCGCCCGGGCCCGGTGCGAACAGCCTGCTGTCCATCCTCAGCGCGGCGTACAACACCCAGGCCGGCTGGGCCTACCAGCACACCACCTGGGATCGGCGGACCAACAGGTTCGTCTACACCGGAGCCATGGACGAGTACCGACAGATGTGCGAGTTCCTGCACGGCTGGGTCGCCGAGGGTCTGCTGGATCCGGAGAGCTTCACGCAGAGCGACACGGAGGCCGAGCAGAAGTTCGCCAACAGCGACTCGTTCGTGATCAGCGCCAACGCACAGGAACTGGTCAACACCTACCAGAAGGACCTGGCCGGCACAACGGGCGCGACGGTCGAGAAGATCGCGGTGCCGATCGGCCCGGCCGGCGCGGTCAAGGTCGGCACCCGGCTGGAGAACGGCATCATGATCTCCGCGTCGGCCCGCAAGAACAAGAACTTCGTGGCCATGATGCAGTTCATCGACTGGCTGTGGTACTCCGACGCCGGTCACCTGTTCGCCAAGTGGGGCGTGCCGGGCGTCACCTACACCGGTGACGTCAACAAGGGCACGTTCCGACTGGCCGCCGACGTCACCTGGGCTGGCCTGAACCCGACCGGCAAGCAGAACCTGCAGGTCACCTACGGATTCTTCAACGGCGTGTTCGCCTACGGCGGCAGCACGGCGCTGCTCAACTCGCAGTTCCCACCGCAGGAAGTGGCCTTCCAGCAGGCGATGGACACCCGCCGGACCCTGCCGCTGCCACCGCCGGCACCGCTGAACGCCCAGGACCAGCAGCAGACCACGTTGTGGGGCACCACGCTGCAGGACTACGTGAACCAGCAGACGCTGCAGTTCATCCTGGGCAAGCGGCCGCTGAGCGAATGGGGGGCCTACGTCTCGGAGCTCAGGAGCAAGAACAGCGACCGGTACGTCGACATCGTCAACAAGGCCCACCAGACCTACCAGCGCAACCACGGCTGACCGGAGGCATGCTGTGTCGACCCCTGTCCTCGTCGGTGACCAGGTGAGCGGACGGCTGTCCGACGCCTGGCGGCACTGCGTCGGCACCGGCAGGTTCGAACTGGCGCTGCGCTGCGACCACCGTGACTCGTTGGCACTGATTCAGAAGGAGATCGGTTTTCGGCACATCCGGGGGCACGGTCTGTTCGCCGACGGGGTCGGCGTGCACCAGCCGTACGAATACCGGGGCGAGCGACACGTCCGGTACGCGTACACGTACGTCGACCAGGTGATCGACGCCTACCTCGCGCTGGGCATCGCGCCCTTCCTGGAACTGGGTTTCATGCCGTCGGGCCTGGCCTCGGCGGAGCAGACCGTGTTCTGGTGGCAGGGCAACGTGACCCCGCCGCGTTCGCACACCGAGTGGGCAGACCTCGTCCGGGCCACGATGTCGCACCTGGTCGACCGCTACGGGATCGACGTGGTCCGGCAGTGGCCGATCGAGGTGTGGAACGAGCCTGACCTCAAGCACTTCTGGCTGGCCGCCGACCAAGCGGCCTATCACCGGCTGTACGAGGCGACCGCGTGCGCGGTGAAGGAGGTGGACGCCGGGCTCCAGGTCGGCGGTCCGGCGCTCTCGCCCGGTGGTGACGACTGGCTGCGGCCGTTCGCGGATTTCGCCGCGCACCACGACATTCCGGTCGACTTCGTGAGCAAACACGCCTATTCCAGCGGGCCGGCCCAACACGTGCCGTTCGGTGTGCACCAGACGCTGGCCCCGGCGGCCGACCTGCTCGACCAGTTCGCGACACCGAGGGAACTGTTGCGGGACACGGCACTGGCCGATCTGCCGGTGCACATCACCGAGTTCAACTCGTCCTACCGGCCGGACAACCCGGTCCACGACACCGCGTTCCACGCCGCCTACCTCGCGCCGGTGCTGGCGGCCGGCGGCGAGCACGTCGATTCGTTCTCGTACTGGACCTGCTGCGACATGTTCGAGGAGGTCGGTGTCCCGACAACGTTGTTCCACGGTGGGTTCGGCCTGCTCACGCACCGCCAGATCAAGAAACCCACATACCATCTCTACGCGTTCATGGCCAGGATGGGACCGGACGTGCTGGCCCGGGGCGACGACCACCTGGTCACCCGGGACGCGAACGGTCGGATCACCGTGCTCGCCTGGGCACCCGTGGACGTCACCGGCCGCGAGCCCGCGCCGGCCGGGCACACCGTGGCACTGTCCATTCCGGTCACTTCGCCGTTCGGATCGGCTTTCTTGCTGCGGTCTTCCGTGAGCGACGAGGCCGGCAACGCGTGGGCGGCGTGGCGTGAACTGGGCCGACCCGAGTCCCCCCGCCCGCGCGAACTGGACGCCCTGCGCGAGGCGGCGCAACCGCTGCGCCGGCACGCGAGCCTGCCCGTCAATGCCGGTCGGGTGGCGCTCACTCTCACGTTGGACCGGCACGAGGTGACCCTCGCCGAGATCACCGCCGTGACCGATCGGACCCCGCCATGGTGGGACGGGCGGAGGCTGCTCGGCCGCGACCCCGAGGAGAGCCGGTGAGAACGTTCGGTGCCGGCCCGCTCGCCAGGGTTACGTCAGCGATCTACTGCCTACTGGCGGTGGAATCGCAGTTGCTGCTGGCCGTGGCGCCCGGCCTGGTCGTGTTGGTCGTGCTGGATCGGGACGCGAGCAACGTGCCCCTGGAGCTGGCGTGTCTGCTGCCGGTGGGTCCGGCGCTGTCCGCCGCGCTGTTCGCGCTGCGCCGACATACCGGTGACCTGGCCGACCTGCGGCCGGTGGCCGAGTTCTGGCGCGGCTACCGGCTCAACGCCGGGGGAGTGCTGCGGCTGTGGGTGCCGTGGTTGGCGGGCCTGGCGGTGATCACCGAGATCATCACCCACCGCGCGGCCGCGGGTGTGCCGGGGTGGTGGGTGGCGGTGCTGGTGGTCATCGCCGTCGTGGCGTTGCTGTGGATGGCCGACGTCTTGGTGATCACGTCGTTGTTCACGTTCCGGACCGTGGACGTCGCCCGACTGTCGGTCTACTTCCTCGGCCGCACCAAGGGCGTGACGCTGGGCAGCCTCAGCCTGCTGGTGATCGCGTTGGGCGTGGTCGACATCGCATCCGAAGCCGCGCTCGCCATGTTGGCTGTGGTGTTCGCAGGCGCGCTGCTGCGGGTCGCAGGACCGCTGATCCGCCAGGTCACCGATGACTTCACGGCATGAGTCCACCCAGGACCCGGAAAGTTCTCTTCGGCGGGGACTACAACCCGGAGCAGTGGCCGGCGTCGGTCTGGGAACAGGACTACGAGCTGTTCGACGCCGCCGGGATCGACACGGTCACCCTGGGCGTCTTCGACTGGGCACTGCTCCAGCCCGGACCCGACGTGTACGACTTCACGCTCCTGGCCACCGGCACCGCCGCACTGCCGCCGTGGCTGGCGCGTGCCCATCCGGAGGTGAACCGCACCGACTTCGAAGGCAGACGACACCGCTGCGGGCAGCGGCACAACGCCTGCCCGAACTCGCCTGTCTTCCGCAGGCTGTCCACCGAGCTCGCCAGGCGGGTCGCCCGCCGGTACGCCGACACCCGAGCGGTGATCGCCTGGCACGTCGGCAACGAGTACGGCGGGCCTGCTACCGCACACTGTGTGCGGACGCGTTCCGCGACTGGCTGCGCAGCCGCTACCACAGCCTGGCCGCCCTGAACACGGCGTGGTACACGACTTTCTGGTCGCACACCTTCACGAACTGGGACGAGATCGAGCCGCCGACCGCGCTCACCGAGCACTGGTGCGGTCCCGACCACACCGCGTTCCACGGCATCACGCTGGACTACCGCAGGTTCTTCTCGGACGCTCTGCTGGCCAACTTCCTCGCCGAGCGGACCGCCATCCGGGAGTCCAGTCCGGACAAGCCGGTCACCACCAACTTCATGGGCATGTACCAGCCCGTGGACTACCACCGGTGGGCGCCGCACCTGGACTTCGTGCCCTGGGACAACTACCCGCCCGACGACACGTCACTGGCCAGAATGGCGCTGACCCACGACCTGATCCGAGGTATGCGGGACGGCAGGCCGTTCTGGTTGAGGGGCGTGCGAGAAGTACCACGGCGCGGTGATCGGACATGCCGGTCGAGCTGACACCCGTGTGTTCCGGGAGACCGCGGTGCTCGGGGCCGAGTTCGACCGGCTCGGCGACGCGGTGCTCGGCGCACGCACACCCGCGCGGGTGGCGCTGCTGTTCGACTGGGACAGCTGGTGGTCGTTGGAGATGTCGGACGGTCCGTCCCGCCTGGTGCGCTACCAACCGATCGTGCTTGCCCACTACACGGCACTGTGGCAGGCCGGGGTCGACGTCGACGTCGTGCCGGTCACCGCCGACCTCGGCTGGTACGACATCGTCGTGGCGCCCGTGCTGCACATGGTCAAGGGCGACCTGGCGCGACGACTCGAGGACGTGGCCGCGCGGGGTGGCTCCGTGGTCACCACGTACCTGTCCGGCCGCGTCGACGCCGACGACAACGTGTTCCTGGCCGACGTGCCCGGTCCGCTGAAACCACTGATGGGCGTGCGCGTCGACGAATGGGACGCGCGTGGCCCCGAGTCGGTGAACCCGGTCCGGTTGGGCGATCTCGACGTCGAGGCGCGGCTGTTGTTCGAACTCGTCATCCCGGAGGGCGCCGAGGCCGTTGGCACCTATCAGGCTGACTTCTACGCCGGCACCCCGGCGGTCACCCGCAACAGCTTCGGCGCAGGCCACGGCTGGTACGTGGCAGCCGGGCTGGACCAGCCGGGCGTGTCCTGGGTGATGCGACAGGTACTCGCGCGGCACGACATCCGGCGGCGTTACCCGGACTTGCCCGATCTCGAAACGGCCGAGCGGGTCACGCCCGACGGTGTCCGGGCGCTGTTCCTGCTCAACCACAGCGACGACGTGGTGGCTGTGCCGGCCGAACAGGGTGGGCTGGATCTGTTGTCCGGCAACCAGATCGAGCAGGGTGCGTCGCTCGATGTGCCACCCCGTGGTGTCCTGGTGCTGCGGCTCAGTACAGCGGACGACCCCGCGCGTCCGGCACACCCGACTTCCGGTGGAAGTAGGCGTTGACCTGATCGCGCCACTCCTCGGCACACCGAACCTGCTCATCGAGCCGTTCCGCGACCCTCGCTGACACGTCCTCGGTGACCAGATCGGCGATCCGCCGCCACCGCGCCCGCAGCTCGTGCGTGTGTTCGGCACTGGCGAAATGCGTGTCGTAGATGTGCTGGATGACGGTGTTGCCGTTGTGCAGCACGTGGTCGTAGGGCACATGGTGGAAGAACAGCAGCAACTCGTCCGGGCACCGCTCCAGTGACTCGTACACGTCCGACCAGGGCCGGGGAAACTGTGCTGTGAACCCGGTCCCGGTGGCCACGGTCCGGTCGACGCCCACGCCGTCCCGGTCCGCGAAATGGTAGGTGCCCCAGGGGGTGTACTCGTATCCGTCCACGTCCGGGCCGTAGTGGTGCCCGGGGCGGACCATGAACCCGACCCCAAGGGGCGCGGTGTACTGCTCGTAGATGTGCCACGAGTCGTCCATGATCGCGTGCAGTGAGTCGCGCAGTTCGTCCGTCGGTTCGGGGGCGAAGGTGAGCGAGATCCACTCGTCCAGGATCGCTGCTGGATCACCGTCGGGGTCCCAGGCCAGTCGTCCGAAGGCGTACAGGTTCGCCTGGGCCAGCGGATGCCCGGCCCAGAACGGGTCGTCGCCGACGTTGGACACGGCAGTCAGGCCCTGGGCCACCGCGGCAGTGGTCCGGTCGTCACCCCAGGGACGAAAGCGAAGCACTTCGCTCCACATCGGACCGAGATAGCACACGTGTTGCTGCTGCCCGGTGTACTCCTGGGTCACCTGGAACTCGACCGCCAGGCGAGTGTGCGGCATGGCGGCGATCACCGGGGAGACCGGCTCGCGTGGTTGGAAGTCCAACGGGCCGTGCTTGACCTGGAGGACAGCGTTCGCCCGGAACTGCCCGTCTAGTGGCGCGAAATGGTCGTGGGCCGCGCGGGCGCGATCGGTGGACCGGTCACGCCAGTCCTGCCGGTGGTTGTAGACGAACGCACGCCAGTGCACGACACCACCGAAAGGGGCCAGCGCGTCGGCGAGCAGATTCGCACCGTCCGCGTGAGTACGTCCGTAGTCGAACGGCCCCGGCTGGCCTTCGGAATCCGCCTTCACCAGGTAGCCGCCGAAGTCGGGAATCCGGTCGTAGACGTCGCGGGTGGCCCGTTCCCACCACGCCCGGACGTCGGGGGCCAGCGGATCGGCGGTGGCCAAGCCGCCGAGGATCACGGGGGAAGCGAAGCTGACCGAGAGGTGCACGCGAATCCCGTAGGGACGGAACAGTTCCGCGAGCGCCGCCACCTCGTCGAGCCGGTCGGTCAGCAGGTGCGCCTCGGTCCGGTGCACGTTCACGTTGTTGACCGACACGGCGTTCACGCCTACGGCGGCCAGCAGTCGCGCGTAGGCTTCCACGCGAGCGAGGTCCGGGTGCTGTCGGCCGGCCGCCCAGAAAATCGACCCACCGGAATAGCCGCGCTCGACCTGGCCCATCACGGGGTGCACGTCGACGTTGTCCCAGTGATCGAGCATGCGCGACGCCATCGCGGGCCGGTACTCCCGGGTCGGGACATCGACACCGAACGCCGACTCGCCGAGCCGGACCACATGGAAGAAGCCGTACAGCAGCCCAGTTGGCTGATCGGCGAGAACGACCGTGACGCCGCCCGACCGGGCCAGCGTGAACCCCTCGGCGCCCAACTGGCCGGCATCCCCGAGCGTCAGCACGAGATCCGGCTCCCCGGGCGTGTCGCCACCGAACCGCGCGCAGGCCGCGTCGACCTCGCCTGCGACGGTCTCGAAGAGTGGGCCGTGCCCGCGCACGACGACGTGCCGTGAGCCGAGTGCCCGGAAAGCCTCCTCCGGTAACCACGCCGGGTGCACCGGCGGTCGATCCGCAGCGGTCACAGGATGGAGCCTAGCGCGACCGATAACGTTATCGATAACGGTTGACATCGGGGTCGGACCACGGGAGTGTGGACTGCGCTGCACCCATCCAGTCGACCGGTGCCCTCGGCGGCACCGCGACCTCGCAGGGAAGGTGCCCCGTGTTCATCGAACGCCACAGCGGCCGTGCTCACCGCCATCGTGTCGTCGTGACCGCACTCGCGTTCGGCGTCGCGGCAGGTCTGACCGCCGCCTCGCTGCCCGCGAGCGCATCGACGCAGGCAACATCGGCGCAGGCCACCGATCCCCGGCCCGGTCCGGCCATCCTCTACGCGCCACCGCCGCGCGCGCCGCAGTTGGAGAACGCGCCGGGCAGCCAGTGGCACGCCGCGCCGATCCTGGTGTCCGGCGTCAGCGCCTACCGGCAGGGCGAGTTCCTCTACCAGGACTACCTGTTCGACGACCTGGGTGCCGGCGGCACGTACACCTATCCGACCGATCCGCGCTACGCCAAGGATGCCGCCGACCTGGTGGAGTTCCGGATCAAGCCGCAGCGGTCCGGTCTGCTGGTCAGGCTCACCTACAACGCCATGATCGACCCGGCGCTGGCAGCCACCACCGTCGCGCTCGGTGACTCGGCGACGGCCCGGCCGCTGCCATTCGACGCCGGCGCGCGGGAACCGGCGCAGGTGTTCCTCACCGTGCACGGTTCGACGGTCGAGGTCACCAACGCCGCCACCGGCGCGCGGGTGCGGTCGTCGGCGCGGGCGAGTGTCGACCTGACCCGCCGCCAGGTGACCATCACCGTGCCCAGCGCCGTGTTCGACACGCGCGGCCGCTCGACACTGCGGGTGGCATCCGCGTCCGGGCTGTGGGACGCCACGCATGACGAGTACCTGCAACCGGTGACCGGTGCGGCGACGCCGACCCGGCCGGGCAACGGCGGGACGGCAGGCGGTGCGCTGTTCAACGTGGCGTTCCGCTACGGCGAGACCGGTGAGTGGCGCGACGCCGACCAAGCCGCCGCGCTGGCCACCGGCGACCTCAGCTCGTTCCACGCCGACGTCGACCTTGGCGAACTGCGCTCCGGCAGGACCGACGACCTGCGCGGCCAACCCGACGGTGTGCCGACCAGCGGCCAGACCGACCGCATCTACGCCAGTCACTTCGAGGACGCGCAGGGCCGAGGCCCGCAGCTGCCGTTGGCGTACTGCCACGAACCGTGCGTCAGCGGGGCGCTCGCCGTGCCGGACTACACCAGCCAGCTACAGCCGTACTCGGTGTACGTGCCGGACAAGCCCGCCCCGCCAAGCGGCTACGGCATGACCCTGAACCTGCACTTCTGCGGCGGCAACTACAACGACGGCCCGCCCGACGCAGCCCAACTGGCCGACCGGGGCACCGGCTCGCTGGTGCTGACACCGGAAGGCCGCGGCGGGTGCTTCTGGTACTGGAGCGAAGCGGGCGCCGACACGTTCGAGGCGTGGGCCGACGCAGGCCGGCACTTCCACCTCGACCCGACGTACAACGCGATCTCCGGGTGGTCCATGGGTGGCTACGGCGCGTACAAGTACGTGGCCGAGTTCCCGGACCTGTTCGCCGCGGCGTTGCCCGACATCGGCTGCGTCAGCGCCGAGACGGGCTGGCCGGGGGAGCCGACCCCGTCGATCAGCGGCGAGGACGCGCAGATCCTCAACCTGGTGCCCTCGTTCCGGAACGTGCCGATCCTGTCGGCCAACGCGAACCAGGACGAGTTGTGCCTGACCAGCAGCCAACTTCAGGTGCTGAACCGGTTCCAGGCGCTCGGTTACCGCTATGACTGGCGTGAGTACGTCGGCACGCACGGGCCCTACTACCCGACCAACGACGAGTCGGCGCGGTTCCTGGGCAACGCGCACGTCGACGCCAACCCGCAGCACGTGACCTACGTGCTGGACGCCGCCATGCAGGAGCCGAAGTGGGGCCTGACCGCGAACCACGCCTACTGGCTGTCCGGCATGCGGGTCCGTGACCCGTCGGTCGCCAACGACCTGGGCACGGTGGACGCCTTCTCGCACGGCTTCGGCCTCGCCGACCCGACGGTCAACCCGGAGCAGGTGACCAGCGGCACCAGCAACGCCATCCCGTTCACCGGCCAGGTGCGCACCTGGCAGCAGCCGCGGCGGGTCACGCCCAGCCGGGAACTCGACGTCAACCTGACCAACATCGCCACCGTCACGATCGACCCGAAGCGAGCCCGTCTCGGCTGCGACGCCGACGTGCACGTGACGTCGGACGGTCCGGCAGTGGTAACGCTGGCCGGCTGCGGTCGGACGGTGCGGGTGCGCTGAGCGACAGCGGGGTCAGCTGTCCGGGCGGGCCAGCCAGATGGAGTCCGGCCCGCCGTCGGGGTCGGTTTCCCGTTTGAGGTAGGTGAAGCCGTTGCGGGCGTAGAACTCCGCGGCATGGTTGTTGCCGTCCAGGTATTCCAGGTGGACCGCCCGGTACCTGCCGCTCGCGTCGGTGATCACCTTGCGGATCAGCGCGGAGCCCGCGCCGGTGCCCTGTGCCTCGGGCACCACGTAGAGCTTCCACAGGATCAGGATGTCGTCGTTCGGTGCGTAGCTGGCCATGCCGACGATGGCGCCCGTCGGGTCCTCCGCGACCACGGTCCGTGTGATGCCGCGGCGGATGGCCTCCGCCGACCACCAGCGGGCCAGGCCGTCGGCCACGTACTCCGGGCCGGTGAAGGGCTCGTACGTGGCAGGCCAGGTGCGGTGGCCGACATCGATGATCGCGGCGACGTCGTCGTCGGTGGCCATGCGGACGGTGATCGTCATGGTCAGATCGTAGGCGAATACTGGTAAGGATGATTTTCATCCAGCGAAGAAACACGTCCGGGTGAAATCCGAGCCGCATTGTTCGGGCCGGTATACGCAGAGGCGCCACGCGATTCCCCGAAGGATATCTTGTCGTGCGGCGGCGGCCGGTGCAGCGTTGGACACGTCCCAGTGCCGCTCCCTTCCGAGGATGCCATGACGCTCTTGCAGATCACCCCGACGCAGACGACGGAACTGTTCACCCTGCCCCTGCCTGAGCCGCACGGCGTTCCGGGCGACCAGCTGGCCGGCCACCCGCACGCTCCGCGCAGGGGTGAGGACCGCTCCGACCTCGCAGGCGACAGCCCGCCCATCGTGCTCAGTGCTCCGATCCCCGTGGACCAGATCGACGCGAACACGCCCTATGTGATCAAGGACAACTACGGGCGGGCGATGTGCGTCGAGAACGCGGGCAGCGGCTCCTGGGACTGGGCATATTTCGGGGCTTACGACAGCTACTCGGCCGACGTGCTGCCGCTGTCCTTCTCGGGCAACCCGGCCGACGCGCCCGCGTCGCTCATCGCGCAGGGACTCAACTGGCCGCTGCATGCGAACGGCACGGCAACCTCGTGGGAGTACGCCTTCTGGGCGCCGTCCAACTACAGCAGCTCCAATCCGGTGACACCACTCGCCGCGCACCTCACGCAGACCAACCCGGACGGCACCCAGTTCTACCGTCTGGTGTGGCAGAACAGCGGAACACCGATGTACCTGTGTTCGGACTCCGGCTCGTGGAACTGGGCGTATCTGTCGAGTTCGGACTCCTCCGCCATGTTCACGTTCCACAAGTTCTATGTGCAGCAGCAGAAACTGGCCAGCCTGTTCTCGGCGACGTGGCCGAACTCGGACTACGACCTGCAGGTCAACACCGGTGACGAGTACTACGAGGCGATCACGTCCGGGCGTGCGATGTTGACCTACCAGAACTCCGGGCTCGCGGCATACAACTGGAACGACAGGTACTTCGACTGCGACGACTTCAGCTATGTGTACAAGGGGCAGGCCGCCAAGGACGCGTACGTCGCCAAGCCGGAATACGGCTACGCGGTGGGCATCATCTTCGGGGGAGCACCGAGCGGCGGCCATGCCGTCAACGTCTTCATCGACACCAGCGGCACCGTCCAGGTCATCGAGCCGCAGAACGGCCAGGTCGTCCAGGGGCAGAACTGGAAGGACCACAACGGCGCGGCGTACTCGCCGTACTTCATCCTGATGTAGCCGATGGCGGCGCCGATCCGCGGAGCAGCACCTCCGCGGGTCGGCGCCGCCGGTCAGCTCCTGGCCAGGTTCCGCACCGAGATCAGGTGTTCCAGCAGGGTGATCAGGACCTGCTTGCTCGACTCGCGCCGCCGAACGTCGCACAGCACGGTGGGCACGTAGGAATCGAGGTCCATCGCATCGCGGACCTGGTCCACGGTGTAGGGCTGGGCGCCGTTGAAACAGTTGACGGCCAGCACGAACGGCACCTGGCGCCGCTCGAAGAAGTCCACCGACGGGAAACACGCGTCCAGCCTGCGGGTGTCGGCGAGCACGACGGCACCGAGTGCGCCCTGGGCGAGTTCGTCCCACATGAACCAGAACCGGTGCTGCCCAGGCGTGCCGAACAGGTAGCAGATCAGCGACGGATTGATGGTGATGCGTCCGAAGTCCAGGGCCACCGTGGTCGTCGTCTTCTCCTCGACGCCCGCGAGATCATCGGTGTTGCCGCTGATCTCACTGATCACCTCCTCGGTGCGCAGCGGCGCGATCTCGCTGATCGAGCCGACCAAGGTGGTCTTGCCGACGCCAAAGCCGCCAGCGATCAGCAGTTTCACCGCTGACGTGGCGAAGGCCGGCTGGCCGGATGTGTCAAAGCCTACGGATGCCATCAAGTACCGCCTGAAGTATGTCCATGTCCGGGTTGTCCACAGCAGTCGGTGGAGCACGGAACAGGAGGTAACCCTGCTCGATCAGGTCGCCGATCAAAATCTTCACGACGGCGAGCGCCATGTCCACCTGTGCGCTGATCTCAGCGACCGACTGCGGGCGCTGACACAGTCGCAAGATCTCGGCGTACTCACGGTCCAGCACGCCGTTGTCGGGATGAATGGCGATCACCAACGTGATCATGTCCAGGTCGGGCCGGGTCGACCTGGTACGGCCGCGAGTGACCGCATAAGGCCGGACCATGGGGCCGGCTTTGTCGTCGTACCAGGACTCCCGACGGTCTTTCATCACGGGTGGTGTGTACCCGGCACACCGTTCGGATTACGGGGTGCGGCCACCAGGTGGTTGCCGACCTGCTTGACCATCAGGGTCATCTCATACGCGATCATCCCCATGTCGGCGTTCTCCGAGGCCAGCAGGGCCAGACAGGTACCCGAGCCGGCCGCCGTGACGACGAAGTAGGCCCGTTCGAGTTCCACGACCGTCTGCCGGACCCCGCCTCTCGCGAAGTGCCGGCCGACGCCCTTGGCCAGACTCTGGAACGCCGATGCCATCGCGGCGAGGTGTTCACTGTCCTCTCTGGACAGACCGCTGGATCGGCCGACGACCAGCCCGTCCGAGGACAACACCACCGCGCGCTCGGCCCCGGTGACCCGTGTCACCAGGTCATCGAGCAACCAGCTCAGCTCACTCACGTCCGGTCGATCCATGCCTACCCCACTAGTTGAAATCGCTGAATGTTACCGAGCGTCCCGGGCTTGCCGGGTGCCGTGTTGGAACGCGGCCATTGTGTCGCGCGCCTGTTCGGCCATCCGGACCGACTCCGCGTCCGAAGGTACGGCGTTGCTCGGGCCCGGGTCGGCGTCACCCACCAGCTGGGGTGAGAGGTTCGCCTGCCGCCTGCGTCGGGGCAGTGGCGGCACCGTGCTGTCCGGCTGCCTGGCGTCCTGTTGCCTACCGTGCCGCCCGCCCGCCTGCTGTTGGTGTCCCTGCTGTTGGTGCTTCTGCGGTATCACGCCGTTCCCGTTGCCGTTCATGGGCGGCTTCTCGCTCGTGTGCTCGCTGGTCGGCCACTGAATGGTCAGTTCACCGGTCTTGTGCGCGGGCTTGGCCGTCGACACCGGGTCCGCGATCCGCAGCCTGCCCGGCTGGTGCCGCTGCCGGGGCAGCTCCGCCGTGACGCTCGGGTCACCGGCACCGTTCTCCGGTGTGTCGCCGTTCGATTCCCGCGCCAGCAGCGACGCGCGAACCAGCACGATCGCCCGCACACCGCCGTAGACCGACTCCACCAACGTCACGTTGATGCCGTGCCGTGCGGCCAGCTGGGACACCACGAACAGGCCGAGCCGCGAGTCGTTGCTCAGCGCCATCACCCCGAAGTCGGGTGGCTCGTGCAGCAGGCCGTTGATCAGTTCACGTTCCTTGTCGGCCAGACCGAGACCCTGGTCCTCGACCTCGACCACGACGCCCTTGCCGACCATGTTGCCCCGGATCTCGACCCGGGAGTCCTGCGGGGAGAACGACGTCGCGTTGTCGACCAGCTCGGCCAGCAGGTGCACGAGGTCGGCCACCACGGCCCCCGCGACGGACACCTCCGGCAGCCGCCCGGCGTCGACCCGCTTGTACTGCTCCGTCTCGCCGACCGCACTGCGCACGATCTCGTTCAGCGGTACCGGGTTGCGCCACTTCCGGCCCGGTCGCTCGCCACCGAGGATGATCAGGTTCTCGGCGTTGCGCCGCGCGCGGGTCGCCAGGTGGTCGAGCTGGAACAACAACTCCAGCTCGTCCGGGTCCTCCTGCTTGCGCTCGGCCCGGTCCAGCACCTCCAGTTGGCGGTGCACGACCACCTGGCTGCGGTGGGCGATGTTGAGGAACACCGCGTTGACACCTTCGCGGGTCCTGGCCTCCTGCGCGGCGGCCGCGACCGCGGTGTGCTGTGCCTTGTTGAACGCGTCGGCCACCTGGCCGATCTCGTCGCCACCGAACCGTAGCGGTGGAACCTCGTGATCGATGTCGATCTGTTCACCGCTGCGCAGCCTGCTGACCACGTGCGGCAGCTGGGTGTCGGCCAGTTCGAGCGTCTTCGCGCGCAGTTCCCGCAGCCGGTTGACCAGCCGGTTGGACAGCCGGGCGGCGACGAACGCCGCGATCAGCGTGAGCAGCACGATCAGCCCGCCGCCGATCAGCGAGTTGACGAAGGTCCGGTGACCGGTGTCCTTGGCGAATCCGGACGCGTACTGGTGCTGGGCGGCATAGAGGCCCAGCAACTGGTTGTGCACCTGGGTCGCCGTGCTCTGCCAGTCCTGCACGGTCATCGGCAGCGAGCCACCGCCGTTGCCGTTACCATCACCGGTCGCGGACTGCGGCCCGCGCAGCAGCAAGAAACTCTCCATGGTGTTCACCGCGCGCCAGTCCGGGCCTGCGATGAGCTGCGCGTAGCTGGCCTGCTCCGCCGGGTTCAGCGTGGTGATCAACGAGGCGAGTTCGGTGTGGTAATAACCGATCTGGCTGGAGAGCTCCTGGTAGTCATGGTTGTTCAACGCACCGCTGGTGACGCCACCGTCGGCGAGCGCGTTGCTTCGGGACATCGCCTCGGCCACGTTGAACAGGTCGGCCGCCGCGGTCTCCTCCACCGCGGTGACCGGGTCGGGTGCCGTCTTCGCGACACCCTGCAGGCTCAACGAGATGATCTGGATGAGCTGGTTGTAGTAGGTGTACACGGCCTGCAGCGTCGTCTTGCCCGTGTCGACACCCTGCCGGAGCGGCTGCAACTGGCTCAGCAGCTTCACCAGCGCGACGTTGGCCTGCTTGAGCGCACCCGGGTTCGACTTGACCAGGCTCGCGCCGAGGGTCTGGAGTTTGACCAGCGAGGCGTTGACCTGATTGCGCTGGTTGGCGAGCTGCTTGGCGACGGACGGGTCACCCAGCCGCTGCAGGCTCAGCCTGCGCTCCTCGCCGAGTTCCTGGGTGAACACGATGCCGACGTCGACGACGGACGACTCACCGGTCGTGGTGGCCCAGGACTGTGCGTCGTATCCCTGCCGAACCAGGTAGCTCGCGCCGCCCACTCCGATGATCAGCAGTGCCGCGCTGGGGATGAGCACGATGGCGAGCATCCGCGCCCTGATGCTCCTGCTCACGCGGCCCGCTGCTTTCGGGCGCCTCACAACGTGCCTCCTTGTGACTGAACCTGATGAAGATCATGTCGTTCGTGGATGTCGTGCACCGGCCAGGTCAGTGGCAACGTGTCCAGCGACCACACGGCGCCGCCCGCTGTGCGTGGGTCGGCGTCCTCGGTGACGGCGTAGCCGGCGATCACCGCATGCCACTCGCGCAGTGCGGCGGTGAGTGCCTGGGTGGCGATGCGGGCGCCGACGCAGCGGTGCGCACCTGAGCCGAAGGCCAGGTGGCTGGTCCGGTCGGGCCGGTCGAAGTCCGCTGTCGCGGGGTCCGGGTACCGGTGCGGGTCGCGGTCGGCCAGCGCGAGGCTGAGCAGGACGCGCTCGCCGGCCCGGACCCGGGTGCCGGCGATCTCGGTGTCGCGGGTGGCGACCCTGGCCACGCAGGCCACGGAGTGCAGCCGGAGCAACTCGTCCGCCGCCGCGGCACTGTCCTCGGCGACGTGTTGGTGCAGATCAGGACGTGTTGCGAGGTAACGGAAACTGAAGGCGATCGAGTTGGTGATGGTGTCCACGCTGCCGATGCCCATCTTGAACGCGAGATCGACCGCCTCGTCCTCGCGCAACCGCCGGCCGTCGACGTCGGCCGTGGCGAGCGCCCGCAACAGTCCCGTGCCCGTGCGCTCACCGTTGGCACAGGCCGCGATTCCCTGCCCGACATAGGCTTTGAAGTCCTGGGCGGCCCGCACCCTGCGGTCCGGGTCGATGTCCTGCAACAGGTCCGACGCCCACCGCGCGCACCGTTCGGTCTCCGCCTCCGGTACGTCGAACAGCGCCGCGAACAGCGCGTCACGCAGCGGCTGGGCGAAGTCGGCGACGAGATCACACCGCCCGAGCGGGGCGAGCCGGGTGACCAGCCGGACGCAGGCGCGTTCGATACCCGATGCGACCGCCGTGCCCGCGGGGCCGGTCACGCTGTGCACCAACAGCCTGCGGTAACTGGCCCACTCGGCCGAGGCTCGCTGCCCCTTGTTCTTCCGGCCCTTCGGCCAGTCGATGGGCGGGATCAGGGTGTGCCGGCTGGAGAACGTCTCCCCGTCGCGCAGTACGTCGCGGATGTCGGTGTAGCGGGTGAGCACCCAGAAGCCGTCCAGTTCCGGGGTCCAGAAGATCGGCTCGTCGCGGAAGCGGTCGAACGCCGTGAACGGGTCGACGCGCAGCGCGGGATCCTTGTGGTGGTTGAAGTTCCGGACCGGGACACGAATGTCTGGGTCCGCCGCGTTCATCGTGAGCTCACACTCCACTCAGGTCGTATGGCGGTTCGGTCGGCGGCACGCGGGGGTCGGTCTGCGCGTAGATGCCGACGGTCCACTCGGCGAGACGCACCAGGCCGACCGCGGGCGGGTGGTCCCTGGCCACCAGCTCACTGAGCCGGCCACGAACCGCCGCGATGCGATTGTCGATCTCCGTGCGCACCCACTCGGGCGAGACGCCGTACATCAGCACGTTGTTCTCCCGTGGGTCGGTCCGTTCCCGGGAGTAACCGGCGAGGTCGTTGGCCAGCCTGCCCACCACGGCGATGTCGTCCAGGGCTGGTACCAGCACGTCCAGGTTGTCCACCAGCTCGACATGGCCGGAACTGATCCACCGTGGCAGGTGGACCTGCCACACCGAGATGCTGTCCGCGTTGTCGAGGTATTCGTCGACCCCGGCAGCCGTGACCGTGCCCTCGGCTCTGTTCGCGCCGACAAGCCAGTCGTAGCGCATGGCTCGCAGCCAGGCGGCGAACTTGTGTTCCCACAGTTCGGCGAGCTTCGGGTACAGCGGCTCGTCGGTCAGTTCCCGCTGCCAGCGGGACAGACTACCCAGCAGTGGGCTGCTGTCGTCCTGCCGGCCGGTCCGCACCACGGTGGCGCACCGGTCGATGAGCTCGTCCAGTTCGGTCAGCTCGGTGACGTCCCGCTCGACGTGATCGTCCGCGGCGCACACCCATGCGGCCATCCGTCCGGACAGGCGCAGCTGATCGGGGGTCGCCCAGGGATGGATCACCGCTTCGCCCAGGGCCACGAACGTCAACGGCAGGTCCGGGTGGCCGGGCAGTTCGGCCGAGGTCCAGCGCTGTAGGTCGCCGAGCACCCGCAGGGTCAGCATCCCGATGCCGGGGCACTGGGACGCCGGTGGGTACGGGGTGTCGGTCACGGCCGCGCCGCCCGGCTCGCCACGTGGGCCGCGAGCACCGCGGCCCGCACGACCGCGGGTGGGGTGTAGAGACCCTTGCCGATCCACAACTCGGCGAAGTCCGAGTCGTCGAGGTGCGCACCGAGATAGTCACCGGCACGCCGCATGCTGTCGGCGGGCACCGGACCGTGCCGGTCGCCGAGTGCGTCCAGCGACAGCACCGCGTAGGCGGTCTCCTCGGGCAGACCGCCAGCCATGCCCCAGGAGCCGTCCGGGTGCTGACCGTCCAGCAGCCACCGCGTGGTGCCGGCCAACGTGCCCGGTGCGGTGGTGTCGGCCAGGGCGAAGACGGCCTGTGCGGTGGCGTAGTGCGGCGAGAGGTGCCACTTGTCGTACCACCACGCGCCGTCGTGGCGGCTGTCCAGCAGGAACGACGTCGCCTTGGCCACCTGGACGGCGAACCGGTCCGGCTGCTGACCAAGGGCCTCCAGTACCCGGGCGTTCGCGCTGACCGGAACCCCGCGCTCGTGCTGGAAACCGACGAAGTGGTCGTCCGCCTCGAAGCACAGCAGCGACTCCAGCAGCGCGGTGTTGTCGTGGCCGAACGCGTGTGCCACGTTCGCGACCATGGCGGTGTCGTCCGAGTCGGGGACCGGGAACTCCGCGCTGACCCCGAGTCCGAGCCGGACGCCATCGGCCAGTTCCACCAGTTGCTCGACGTGCCGTTTCGCCTCGACGCCGGCCAGTCCGGCCCGGTGCAACAGGTAGATCACCCAGCCCGGCTCGAACACCGAGATCGGGTAGATCTCCGGCATTCCACCATCCCCTGTGGACAGGGTGGCGGCCCGCAGGTAGTCCAGTGCCGCCGGCTCACCGGTCGCCGACCACAGCGCGGCGGTCGCGGCCGGGTTGTTGGCCATCGAGCCGTTCACCGCGGCGAACGCTGCCACCTCGCGCGGCGGCGCCAGTTCGCCGAGGACCTCCAACGAGTACAACAACGGCGTCGGCCGGCTGGTCAGGGCCCCGGGCGGGATACGGGAAAGTTTGTCCTCGCGGAGTGCGGCCAGCTCGTCCAGCCCGGCCAGGGACAGCAGGCCCGCCGCCTCGGCCTGCTCCACCAGGTGTGGCGCCACCACTTCGAAGCCGATCGGTTCACCCACCGCGCCCTGCCAGTCGGTCGCGTGTCCGCGCAGGTAGTCCACGCCGGAACGGACCGCGGCGGCAGCCCACCGGTCGTCGGCTCCGTGCAGGGCGAGCACCGCAGCCAGAGTGGACACCAACCGGTCGTACGGATTGGGCACCACACCGCCCCACGAGCCGTCGGCGTGCTGGTGGCTCCGCAGCCATTCGCGGGCCTGCGGGAACATGTGCCGGCCGTCCTCAGCCGTCAGTCCGCCCGCCCACGCTGTGGCGTAGGCCATGGCCGCCACCGGGCGCCGCCCGAGGTCGGCCAACAGTCGATTCACCCGCTCGTTGGTGTCGACCACTACCACGCCCCGTTCGATCGCGGCAGGTCGCCAAGAGTGGTCACCAATCGCGCCAGTTCGGCCAGTTCGGCCTCGGCAGCCGTGGCCAGGCCCGCCGACCGGATGCACTCCATCGCCAACTCCTGGTGCTCCACAGCCCGTGCCTCGGCCCAGTCCCGGCCGCCAGCGGTCTCGATCAGAGTCGCGGCACGGGCGACATCCGCGGCCGGCAGCGGCCCTTCGCCGTCGTAGAGCAGCGCCAGTTCGCGTCCGGCCGCGGTGCCGGAGCACAGCGTGGCCACGACGGGCAGCGTCTTCTTGCGATTGACCAGGTCGGACCGGGCCGCCTTGCCGGTGGCCAGCGGGTCGCCCCAGATGCCGTGCACGTCGTCGAGGCACTGGTAGGCGAGGCCGAGATGTTCACCGAAGCCGCGCAGGTGTTCCACTTGGTCGGGGGTGCCGCCACCGGTGGACGCGCCCAGCGCGCACGCTCCGGCCAGTAGCGCTCCGGTCTTGCCCGCCGCCATGCGGGTGCACTCGGCAAGGTCGACGTCGATCCGTTCCTCGAAGGAAATGTCCGCGCCCTGACCGTCGACCATCCTCAGCAGTACGTCGGCGAGCAACCCGGTCTCGGTGAGCCCGGACCGGCCGAGTTCGTCGAAGGCCAATGCCAGCAGCGCGTCTCCGGTGAGGATGGCGGCGCTCGCGCCGAACACCGACCAGCAGGCCGCCCGTCTGCGGCGGGTCGGGTCGCGGTCCATCAGGTCGTCATGCAGCAGGCTGAAGTTGTGCACCAGCTCCACGGCGGATGCGCCGGGCACCGCCTGTTGCGCCGTACCGCCGACCGCCTGCGCGGACAGCAACACCAGCGCAGGACGGATCGCCCGGCCGCCGCCCGAGTCGGCCGTCTCAATCGGCAGGCCCTCGGCGTCGCACCAGCCGAAATGGTAGAGCGCGACCTGTCGCACCGGGTCCGACAGGCGCTCCACCGCCGCGCGCAGTGCCGGTACCACCAGGCTGCGGCTCCACAGCAGCACATCGACGCCGGACCTGCTACGTGTGGTGTCGACAGGCACCCGTCACCCCACCTTTCTTCCGTTACGGCCGACGTGAATCACGCCCAGATGACAGCCATTTGATATACCGAGATGGTGACTTGCCGGTACCCCCAATCAGCGGTATGTCCACTCTATTGCAGCGACAGACCGTCATGACAGCAGGGTGTTTCATCAGGCAATATCGACGTTAGTGCTGGCAGTGGCGGCGTTACGGAACGTATAACCATGACCGGTTTCGGCCAAGTATAGGCGTATGCATACAACTACATACCGGGTGTACGGTCAACTGTCACATTCGGACCTCACCGTTCGGTCACCGATCACTGCGGCGTGTGGTATGTCCCAACGGTACTTGCGGCGTACGGAAGAATGCCGGCATGACCGACACACATAGGGTTGAGCTGGGTGCGATCCAGGAAACCATGCTGCTCACACTGGCTGACCGGGCGGTCGACGCCCGTAAGAAACGGTCGATTCTGCGGGACGTGAAAGCTGTTCAGATTCTTGAGTCGATCGACCACCCCATGGCTCAGTCCGGCGGGATGCACCAGGGGACCGTGACGCGCACCGCGATCTACGACTCGCTGGTGCGCGGCTTCCTGGACCAGCACCCGGCGGGGACCGTGATCGAGATCGGCAGCGGCCTGAACACCCGATTCGAACGGGTGGACAACGGCCAGGTCACCTGGGTCGACCTGGACCTGCCCGACGCGATCGAGGTGCGCCGCAAGTTCTTCGCCGACACCGATCGGCGCCGGATGCTGGCCGGTTCGGCGTTGGACAGCGGCTGGCACGACACCGTGGCCGCGCTGCCGGGGCCATACCTGTTCGTCAGCGAGGGAGTGCTGGCCTACCTGCCGCGGGCGGACGTCGACAAGGCGCTGGTCACGATCGCGGGCACGTTCCCCGGGGCCACGATCGTCTTCGACACGTACAACCGCCGGACCTACCGGCGGGTCAACCGCATGTCCGACGACGGCAAGATGGACGCTCGGCTGGAGTGGTCCTGCGAGGACCCGCGCGAATTCGAGTCGATGGGCTTCACGCTGGTCAGCTCGACCTCGATCACCAAGCCGCCACGGGACGTGCGTGACCGACTGCCCGTCGGCGTCCGGATCGCCATGCCGGTGCTGCATCCAGTTGGTAAGAATCTGTTTCGGCTCAACATGTTCCGCGCACCTGAATAGCCGGAGACCGTCAGCTCGAAGGTGGTCAGGTCACTGTCCACCGTGGTTGCCGAGTGTAATCCCCTATTGCCCAAGATAGGGGATTCCTCGCCAATGGGGACAACGCGGGGCGTGCGCGCCCGCTGTGGTGAGTTCCTCGTCGCAGGTCACGAGCGGTAGCGAAAGCTTGAAGGCCTAGAATGCGCTTCTAGTGCGCGGTGGAAACATGCTGGTGGGACGCTGCGGGGCTGGCAAAATCCCCCTATTCCATGGTTCGGAACCGCTGCTAGGCTCCGCCGCCATCATTCACTCCATGCACGCGCATAGAAAAGTTCCCATTCTTGGAGGAGAATCGTGCCCCGACGACTCCTGGTAGCACTGGCCGCTTCTTTGGCGGTTGTCGCTGCCACGGCGGCTCCAGGCGGTGCCGAACCACACGAAGCTGTCAATACCGCTCCGGCGGTGTGCCGCGACGTGACGATCCCGGTCAGTCTCACCGGGACCGGGCCCACCACCGATCAGCTCTACGGCAGACTGTGCACGCCGCCGGGAGCCACCGCTCTACAGGTGTTGCTGAGTGGCATCACCTATGACCACACCTACTGGGATCTGCCTGGATCGTCCGCCGATCCCACGCACTACAGCTATGTCGCACATGCCAACGCCGCCGGCTTCGCCACGCTCGCCCTGGACCGGATCGGCATCGGCCGCAGTTCCCATCCGAACGGTCTCCTGGTGACGATCAACACTGACGCCGCCACCACTCATCAGGCGATCCAGGCCATGCGTGCCGACGGCTTCCGCAAGGTGGTGCTCGTCGGGCACAGCTACGGTTCCTGGACCACCTGGTACGAGGCCAGCAGCTACCACGACGTGGACGCGGTGGTCCTCTCCGGCGTCAGCCATGGCGTCAACGTGACCGCGACACTGCGGCTGGCTCCCATCCTGCTGCACCCGGCCATGATCGATCCCGAGTTGGGCAGCCGTTACGCGGACCCCACCTATCTCACTACGCCACCGGGCATGCGGGACGAGATGTTCCACAATCCGGAGCGGGTGGATCCGACCCTGGTCACCTATGACGAGACACACAAGTCGACCGTCACCGTCGGTGAGATCGACGACTTTCCGCTGATCCTGCTCCACCCGCTGGACATCCGCGTACCGGTGCTGGTCGCCAACGGCTCCGCCGACCCGCTGTTCTGCGGTCTCGGTGGCGCCAACTGCTCGTCCGCGTCGGCCCTGGTGCGTGCCGAGAAGCCGCACCTCGGCAGTCGTGTGCCTGAGGTCGACGGCTTCATCCTGCCCGGTGCCGGCCACGACCTGAACTACGCGCCGAACGCGGCGCAGTGGTTCTCGGCCGCGCAGGTCTGGATCACGCAGCACACCAAGTCGTAGGTGGACCACACGCAAGGCCTGCACCGTGGACCATGGTGCAGGCCTTGACGTGCTACGACCGCTACGACTTGATTTCCTCGATCAGCCGATCGGCTGCGATCTGCACCCCGCGCTCGGCCAGTAGTTGTTCCCGCACGGTGTTCGCCGCGGCGCGGTAACCCGGGGCGGCGTCCCCGGTGAGGTCGTTGATCAGCGCGGCCAGTCGTTGCGCGGACAGCGCCCCGCGTCGTACCGGCGACGGGCCAGCACCGAGTTCGTGCACCCGACGGCCGAAGAAGGGCTGGTCAGCACCGATCGAGACCGCGGCGTTCGGCACTCCGGCCAACAGGGACTCGGTCGTGGTCCCCGCCCCGCCGTGGTGGATGACCGCGGCCATCCGAGGCAGCAGCCATCGGTACGGCGCGTCGGTCAGCACGTGCACTTCCGGTGGCAGATCAGGCAATTCGGGACCGACGGACCCGAGGACGACCCGGTGTCCGGACAGCGCGGCCCCGCGCGCGATGAGATCGACATCGGGATCGGTGCCCGGCACGCTGCCGAAACTGATGAACACCGGGGGCGGGCCGGCGGCCAGGAACGCGGCCAGTTCGGCCGGCGGCTGCCACGTGGAATCCGGCTCCGGGTCCAGCCATGCACCGGTCTGGCAGACGTGCTCCGGCCAGTCCGACGCGGGCGGCACGAGAACGGGACTGAACGCCAACAGAGTCGGTGTGTCACACACCAGACGGACGAACCGGCCCGCTGACGTGCGGGTCAGGCCACGGCTGGCACGCAGCACGCGGCCGGTCGACGTGCACATGGTCGTCGCCGCGGCGACGCCGATCCGACCGGCCATCCGGTTGATGCGGCTGCTGGCCGTGTGGTGTCGAGGGCCGAGCACGCTGCTGTTTCCGGCCACAGTGGGCAGCATCGGCGCGAACAGCACGTTCATCACGCGGCAGCCGGTGATTTCTCGTAACGCCGCGCCGTCGTCGATGGACAGCAGTCCGGCCACGATCAGGTCATCGGGTTCCACCGCGGCCAGTTCCGCGGCCATGACCTGCGGCGCGATACCGGCCAGCCACCGGGACGCGCCCCGGACGAAGGCGATCGGATTGGTGGAGACCCGGCCACTCGGCCCCGCTGCCGAAAGGACCGACTCCGTCATCGAACGTTCAATTGGTGCGAAGTCCAACCCGGCGCTTGTGACCAGGCCGCCGTAGTCGCGCATCGCGACAACTGTCACCGGTTGGCCTCGGACGGCCAGTTCCCGGCCCAGGGCGACCATCGGCTGCACATCACCCCGGGAACCTAAGGCTAACAACACAACCTTCATGATCGGCTCCAATCGCTCTCGGCGGAGTGTAGCGGAGCCGCGATCAGCGTGATGAGCGGGTGCGGTGGGCTTCTCCCGTCGTGTCCGCAACCGGTCAATGCCGCGTCCACAGTGGACA
>DASUJK010000226.1:0-6036 GCA_036279295.1 Pseudonocardiaceae bacterium
CGCCGCGCAGGAGGCGTTGGCCAGCGCCGCGCGGCGCTGGCCGGTCGACGGCGTGCCTGACGTTCCGAGCGCCTGGCTGGTCACCGTCGAGCGGAACAGCGCGATCGACCGGCTGCGCCGCGAGCAGCGGCTGGCGGCGAAGCTGAGGATGCTCGAACCACCGCCGCTGGAACCACCGCTGGAGGTGTCCGAGACGGAGACCTCGACGATCGCCGACGAACGCCTGGAGCTGATCTTCCTGTGCTGCCATCCCTCGCCCCACCCGGCGAACCATCCGACCCAAGGAGCGCGCCCTCAGGGCTGCCGGGCGGTAACAGGCGGTGAGGAACCGGGTGGCCGGCCGGTGCTGCGGGTCAGCCGAACACGCGGCGCTGGATCTCGCGACGGTAGTCCTCAAGCGTGTTGTCCAGGTGCAGCGCCGCGGCCAGGGCTGCCGCCTCCGGGTCGGCGTCCCTGATGGCCTGATAGATCGCGGCATGTTCGTCGACCGCACCCTCGGCGTGGCCGCCTACCGTGCCGTGCAGGCCGATCGTGCTGGACTGATGCTGCAACCGACGCGCCTCACGCACCGCGGTGACGAGCAACGGGTTGTGCGACGCGACGGCGATGCCCAGATGGAAGTCGTCATCGCCGCGGTCGAACAGGTCACGTTCCCCACTCAGGTAGCCGTTCCGACATGTTTCGGCCGCCGTCTCGATGGCTCGCAGCTCCGCCGGGGTCGCACGGGTCGCCGCGAGCCGGCTGGCGGCCGTTTCCTGCACCCGGCGGAATTCGAACAGCATGAACACGTGGTCGAGGTCGGTGGGCAGGAAGAAGCCACCCCACCTCGCCGAGCCGAGCAGGCCCTCGTCGTCGGCGACGTAGAGGCCTCGGCCCTTCTGGGCGCGTACCCTGCCCAGTGCCGAGAGGATCTTGACGGCCTCGCGGACGACGGTTCGGCTGGCACCCAGCCGGGCGGCGAGTTCGTGCTCCGTCGGCATCCGGTCGCCGGGTCGCAGGCGCAGCGCGGCGATGAGTTCCAGGATCTGCTCGGCGACGACCTCGTACCCCGGCTTGTACGGCACAGGTGGCGAACTGCCGTCCTGTTCCGGCGTCGACGGACCGCTCACCACTGACGTCGCCGTGCCGTCCACCGGTCTACCTCCCTCATCACGAGCCACACTCGTAGTATGGCTGATCCTTCGGCAGCCGCGAGGCAGTACTTAACACTCTTCGGGTGACTCGATAAGTAAGATATATCGTTGCTCAGGGGCACGTCCTCTGTCACCAACCTTGACTTACCGCTCCGCGCCGGTTGTGATGAGTAGTACACATCGTACAGCGGGCCCACCACGACTCAGTGGAGGAGCACATGACAGCGAACGTCGGCGCCAGCGGCGCGAGGACACCAGGTAGCGGCCGCCGGCGAACCGCGTTGCTGACGCTCGGCGCGGCGCTGGCGCTGGCGGTCGCCGCCTGCGGTAGCGGGGGCGGCACCACCAGCGCGCAGAGCGGATTCCACCCGGTTGCCCAGACCGGCGGCACGTTGACCGTCTGGGTCGACTCCGACCGGCTGGCCGCCGCCAAGCTCTACCAGCAGGAACATCCGTCGGCGAAGCTGAACATCGTCACCTACGACGGCGACGCCAACGGATCGAGCTACTTGCAGACCAAGGTCAGCCTGTTCAACCGCACCCGCGGCGGCTGGCCGGACGTCGTGTTCAGCTCGCAGAACAACGAGACCTCCTGGGCGGTGCCGGCCGGCTTCACTGCCCCGCTGAACAAGGGCATGATCCCGCAGGCCACGCTGGCCGGGTGGGCCAAGGGCGCCAACGACCCGTGCATGGTCGACGGCACCCTCTACTGCCTGCGAAACGACCTGGCGCAAACCGTGCTCTGGTACAACGCGTCGCTGATGAAGCAGTGGGGCTACACGGTCCCGACGACGTGGCCGCAGTACGAGGCGTTGGGCAAGCAGGTGGCGGCGGCGCATCCCGGCTACCTGGTCGGGACCGCGGGTGACGTCTTCACCCCCGAGATCTACCTGTGGGCCAGCAAGTGCGGCGCCAACCAGATCACCGGGCCCAAGGCGGTCACGGTCAGTACCACGGACTCGGGCTGCACCCGGATGGCGGCACTGCTGGACACATTGATCGGCAACCACACGTTGGCCACCAGTAGCGTCTTCAGCTCCGACTTCGACAAGAACGACGCCGACAAGATCCTGATGTTGCCCGGTCCGGCATGGTATGGCGGGGCACTGTTCCAGAGCACCTTCAAGACCCCGGCTGGGCAGATCGCGGTGGCGCCGACACCGCAGTGGCCAGGTGACTCGACACCGTCGGTGGGAAACGTCGGCGGCGGCACCTGGCTGCTCTCGGCGCACAGCGCGAATCTCAAGGCCGCGACCGCGTTCCTGACCTGGGTGACCACCGCTGACGACTACCAGGCCAAGCTCGCCCCCGGTTACCCGGCCTACGCGCCCGCGGCCACGGTGTGGCTGGCCGACCAGGAGGCGTCCAGGTACTACCAGGGCCAGATCACGACGCCGCTGCAGGAGGCCGCCAACCAGGTCTGGCCGAACTGGGGTTACGGGCAGTTCAGCCAGGAGGCCATCTGGGCCGCCACCGTGACACCCGGCCTGAACGCGGGCAAGACCATCACATCCCTGCTGCCCGCGTGGCACGACGCGATCGTGAACTACGCACGATCCGACGGCTACCAGGTCAAGCAATGAGCGCGCCCGCCATCACCGGTGGGCGGGTCGGAGTGTCATCCCGGCGGCGAACGCTCTGGCCCGGCCGCGCCGGCCACGGCTTCGTCGTCGTCTACACACTGCTGCTGATCGCCTTCGGCGTAGTACCGACCGGCTACGCCGTCTACTTCGCGTTCACCGACGTGGGCAACCGTTTCGCCGGCCTGTCGAACTTCGTCAGCGCCGCAGGCGACTTCCGGTTCTCCTCCGCCGTCGAACACGTCGGGCTCTACCTGGTCTGCTGGCTGGTCGCGTTGGTGGTGCTCGTGGTCGCGCTGGCCCTGCTGCTGCACCGGCTGACCGCTCGTGGCGTGAGCACGGTGTTGCGCTTCCTGTACTACATTCCGGGCGCACTTGCCGGAGCGGCGAGCGTGCTGGTGTGGCTGTTCCTGCTCGACCCGACGGTCAGCCCGGTGAGTTTTCTGCTGCGGGCACTGGGTTTCGACACGTTCGGCCAGGTCATCGGCCCGTCCCACCTGCCGATCCTGTTCACGCTGATCGCGTTCTGGACCGGCGCGGGCGGCTGGATCGTAGTGATGTACGGGGCACTGAACAACATCTCGACCGACCTGCTCGAAGCTGCCCGCATCGATGGCGCGGGCGCTTGGCAGACCGCGTGGCGCATCCAGATCCCGCTGCTGCGCAAGTGGATCGTCTACATGGTGATCCTGGCCTTCGCCAGTGGTACCCAGCTGTTCGTCGAGCCGCAGTTGCTCTCCCAGGCCAGTGTGGGCGTGGCAGGGCGGGACTACTCGCTCAACCAGCTCTCCTACGACTTCGCCTTCCAGAACAACAACGTCAACACCGCTGCGGCCGTGTCCGTCGAGTTGCTGCTGGTCGGTCTGGTCGTCGCAGGCCTGTTCGTCGCCCGATCGGGATTCTTCGATGCCGACTGACACCAGGAGACCCGCATGGAGCGGACTCGTTCTTCTCGTCGCCTGCGCGGCGGGTGTGTTCTTCGTGCTCCCGGTGCTCTGGCTGCTGCTGGCCGCGACGAAGACCGACGACCAGCTCGTGCACTCCAACCCGTTGTCCATCGGATCGTGGCATGCGCTGCGGACCAACTGGAACGCGTTGACCGGATTCGGAAACGACGCGATCTTCCTGTGGCTGCGCAACTCCGCCGTGTACTCGTTCGTCGCACTGGGCATCACCCTGTGCGTGGCGGTGCCCGCCGGATACGCGCTGGCCATGACGGAGTTCCGCGGCCGGCGGACACTGCTGATCGCGACGCTGGTCGTGATGCTCATGCCCAACGCGACGCTGGTCGTGCCCCTGTTCCTGGAGGTGAACGCGGTCGGCCTGATCGGCTCCATGTGGTCGATCATCCTGCCCTACGCCTGCTACCCGTTCGGCGTGTACCTGACGTACATCTACTTCAACACGGCCCTGCCGCGCGAGCTCATCGCGGCGGCGAAGCTGGATGGCTGCTCGGAATTCGGGGTGTTCCGGCACATCGCGCTGCCCCTGGCGGCGCCGGTGGTCGCGCTCGTCGGCTTCTTCAGTTTCGTGGCCAACTGGACCAACTACTTCCTGCCCTACGTCCTGCTGCCGGGCAGTGACCAGTTCCCCGTCCAGGTGGGCCTCGGCACGCTGCTGGACAACGTGCCACAGTTCAACCCGACGGTCGGCGATCTGGCTGTCCAGCGACCGGAACTGGCGTTGGCCACCCTGCTGGCCATCATTCCCGTGCTGATCGTCTTCCTGTTCTCCCAACGGTTTCTGGTCGCCGGAATGCTGGCTGGCGCGACAAAGGGATAGCCGTGGTGCCTGCTGCCCCGAAATGGAGTGTTCGAGGATGATTCCCGTCGTCACCGCCTCGGTTCCGCTGCTCGAACCACCGGGCTGGGCCATCGCCCAGCGCGACCTGTTCGACCTGCTGGACCACGCCTGGCGCCAGTTCGCCCACGAGTTCACCGATCAGGACGGCAGCCTGACCTACGCCGGGCGCCTCTCCTCCCGCGACGGCGCTGACGACTTCTACGAGACGTTCTTCAACTGGCCGCAGCTGTATCTGCTCGGTGGTGCCGACGACCTGCTCGCACAGTCCGAACGGCACTGGGCGGGTGTCACCCGGCAGCTCACCGAACTGGGCATGCTGCGCGACGAGTACGAACGCGGATACGACTGGTTCCACCAGGGCGAGAGCATGCTGATGTTCTACTTCCTGTGCATGGCGGCACCGGATCGGTGGGCGATGCGGGCACTGCGGTTCGCCGAACTCTACGTCGACCCGGCACACGGCAACTACGACCCGACACACCGGATCATCCGCGCGGCTCACAACGGCAGCGACCCGGGCCGGGCAGGCCTGTTCGACGGCGAGTCCTATCCGTGGCTGCCGCAGGAGGCAGCAATGTACGGATTCCCGCTGGACTGGCTGTCCGGTGTGGACGATGAGGGCGTGGATCCCCGGCTGGGTGAGCAGATGCGCCTCCGGATGGGGGTCGGCGACACGGCGGTGAACCTGGCAGCGGCCGGGTTGGTGCTCAACGCGTGGCTGCTCTCGGGTGAACGCCGCTACCGGGACTGGATCACCGACTATGTCGGCGCGTGGCGGGACCGGGCGGTGTGCAACGAGGGCATCGTGCCGGACAACGTCGCACCGGACGGCATCGTGGGCGGGCTGCTGGAGGGCCGCTGGTACGGCGGTCACTACGGCTGGTCCTGGCCGCATGGCTGGTACAGCGTCGGCCAGGCGGCCACGGTGGCCGCACTGGCCGCGGCCACCGCCACCGGCGAGGACGCCTACCTGGACCTGGTGCGTCCCGCGCTGGACACCGTCATCGGGCACGGCAAGGTGATGGCCTTCGTGGAGGCCGACTCCAGCCTGCGCTCCCGGTGGGTCGCCCAGTTGGGCCCCGACGTGCGCACCCCCACGCTGCACGTGCCGCACCGGTACGCCGATCAGGGCTGGTTCGACTACAACCCGATGATGCTCGCGGTGCCGACCGCCCTGTGGCACCACAGTGCGTCGCCCGGTGACCGGGAGCGCATCGACCGGCTGCGCGCCGCCACCGGATACGACGGCCGGGCCGTGCGCTCGTTCCGCAGCAAGGAGGAAGCCGGGCACGAAGAACCGTGGCTGGCCTTCCTCGCCGGCGACAATCCAGGCTATCCGGAGAACATCCTGGCCACGGCCCAGGCCCAGGTGCGCCACCGGCTGGCCCGGATGGACCGCCACCGGGGCCACGACGTGCCCGAAGCCGACATCCACCTGTGGCAGCAGTCCAACCCCGTCGTGACCGAGGCCCTGGTCCAGCTCACCTGGGGCGGCCCCCAGGTCGTCTACAACGGCGGCC
>DASUJK010000227.1:0-2764 GCA_036279295.1 Pseudonocardiaceae bacterium
TGAGTGAACCGGTGGCGACCCTGCGGGCCAGCGAGGCCGTCATCTACGGCCGCTTCGGCTACGGTGTGGCGAGCCGGGGCCGGACCGTCGAGGTGGACACGAAGCGGGCCGCCATCCGGCCCGGTACGCCCGGTGGCGGCACGGTTCGGGTCATGCCGATGGCGGACGCCGCGACACTGCTGCCGCCGCTCTACGACGACGTCAGCGAGCGGCGGCCGGGCTGGTCCGCGCGGCCGACGACCTGGTGGGACGCCGTGCGCATGTGGAGCGCGGAGGGCAAGTCGCACACCCTGGCCGCCGTGCACACCGGGCCGGAGGGCGACGACGGTTTCGCCATCTACGAGGTCGAACGCAAGGACGACAAGCGTTTCCTCAACGTGCACGACCTGTGGGGCGACAGCCAGGCCGCCGCGCTCGCGCTGTGGCGATTCCTGTTCCGCATCGACCTGGTCAGCCACGTGAAGGCGCAGTACCGGCCGCTGGACGAGGCGATGGAGCACATTTTCGTCGATCGCAGGGCGCTGGCCGTGACCGAGATCGAGGACGAGACCTGGCTGCGGCTGGCCGACGTGCCGGCCGCGCTGGCCGCCCGGACGTTCGGTGAGCTGGCCGCCGGTGCCGGTTCGGTGGTGATCGAGGTGCGGGATCCGTTCCTGCCGGCCAACTCCGGGTGTTATCTGCTCGGCGACGGGCCCGCTCGACCGGTGACCGAGCCCGCTGAGCTGACGATGGACGTGGACGTGCTGGCTGAGCTCTACCTCGGCGACGTGGCGCCGTCGCTGCTGGCCAGCGTCGGGCGGATCGACGTGGCCAAGGCGGAGGCGCTACGGGTGGCCGACCGGCTGTTCGCGGTGGCGGGCGCACCTTGGTGCGGCACGTTCTTCTGAGCATCCCCGCACACGGTCTCGGCCAGCAGTTCCAGGTCCAGTTCCAGGGCGCCGGCCAGGGCCGCGACGGTGAAGAAGGCCGGGGTGGGGATGCGGCCGGTCTCGATCTTGCGCAGTGTCTCGGTCGAGATACCTGCGTGGATCGCGACGTCCACCATGCTGCGTTCGCCTCGGGCGGCACGCAGCAGGTGGCCGAGCCGTTCGCCGCGTTCCCGTTCGGCCATCGTCAATGGCACTCGCACCATGATGTGATAGTAATACCGGTATAGTTATTGGACCGGTATTGGAGCGAGTCGTGATCGAACTGAAGTCCCCGAAGGAGCTCACCGCCCTGCGTGCCGCGGGCCAGGTGGTGGCCCGCGCGCTGGCCGAGGTGCGGGCCGCCGCCGTGGTCGGGGTGTCGCTGCGTGAGCTGGACGCGATCGCGGCCGGGGTGATCGCGGCCGCCGGCGCGGTGCCGTCGTTCCTGAACTACCGGCCGCACTTCGCGGCCACGCCCTACCCGGCCGTGATCTGTTCCAGCGTGAACGACGCGATCGTGCACGGTATCCCGACCGACTACCGCTTGCGGGACGGGGACCTGGTGAGCATCGACTGCGGTGCGCACCTGGACGGCTGGTGCGGCGATTCGGCCATCAGCTTCACCGTCGGCACGCCCGCCGAGCCGGACACCGACCTGATCGCCACCACCGAGCGCGCACTGGCAGCCGGTATCGCCGCCTGCGTGCCGGGCAACCGGATCGGCGACATCGGCAACGCGGTCGGGCCCATTGCCAGGGCGGCCGGTTACGGCATCCTGGCCGGCTTCGGTGGCCACGGTGTCGGCCGGGCGATGCACGAGGACCCCGGCGTGCCCAACGAGGGCAGGCCGGGGTCCGGGATCGGGCTGCGGCCCGGCATGGTGATCGCCATCGAGCCGATGTTCATCATCGGCGGCCGGGACGAGTACCGCACCGATGCCGACGGCTGGACGCTGCGCAGCGTGGACGGCACCAGGGCCGCGCATGTCGAGCACACGATCGCGATCACCGAGGACGGCCCGCTCGTGCTGACGGCACCATGAAGCCCGTGACGCTGCGGCCCGCCGACGTCGCCGACCTGCCGGCCGTGCTCGGTCTGCTGGACGACGCCGTCGCGTGGCTGGTCGCGCGGGGCAGGACGGCCCAGTGGGGTCACCAGCCGTGGTCGGCGCGACCGGCTTCGGCGCCCAGGTTCACCGAGATGCTGGCCAGCGGTGGCGGCTGGCTGGCCGAGCTGGCCGGCGAGCCGGTCGGCGTCCTGGTGATCGGCCACGCACCACCCGCGTACGTGGCGGCGATCGCCGAGCCGGAAACCTACGTGCACCTGCTGGTCACCGCGCGGCAGCACGCGGGCTTCGGCATCGGCACCACGTTGCTGGACCACGCCAGGACGCTGGCCCGCGCGGCCGGCACCGCGCTGCTGCGGGTGGACTGCTTCGCGGGCGCAGACGGCAAGCTCGTCCGGTACTACGTCGGCGCCGGGTTCACCCCGGCCGAGCGGTTCACGGTCGGCGACTGGCCGGGCCAGATACTGGCCCAGCGGTTGGCCTAGCCGCGCTTGGAGTTGGCCGCCATCGCGTCGGTCAGGCGCCGCACGGACGACTCGATGCCCCAGCGCTGCGCCAGTTCGGCCAGCCGGTCGGGGTCGGCCGGCTGTGCGGGGACGGTGTCCGGGCCGGACATGACGATCTGGGCGTCGGTGGCCACCCGCACCACGGTCGGCGCCACGGCGAGGTAGTCGGCGGCGTCCACCAGTCGCGCGGTGATCTTGGTCGGCACCTTGCCGTCCCGAGCCGCGCTGAGCAGGCCGTGCAGCGAGCCGAACTCGGTGATCAGCTTCGCGGCCGTCTTCTCGCC
>DASUJK010000228.1:0-21939 GCA_036279295.1 Pseudonocardiaceae bacterium
AACTGCTCCAATTCGACGTGGAGTTGTTCCACGAGCCGAACCGTCGGCAGCACAAGAACTGCCAGCGGGTGGAGATCACCACCAGGGTGCGCGGCCAGGCTGTGCGGGCCGAGGCGTGCGCCGCCGACTTCTACGGCGCCCTGGACTGTGCGGTCAGCAAACTAGAGAGCAGACTCCGCCGGATGCACGACCGGCGCAGGGTGCACTACGGGCGACGCAGCCCGGCTTCGGTTGGCGAGGCCACGGCCGGCGTGCTCCCCGAGGTGGCGCCGCATCCCGCCGAGTTCGACGCCCGTTCCACGGCCCAGCTCGCGACACCCGTCGCGCTCCTGGAGGAGGACCGGCCCGACTACCCGGTGGACGACGCCCGAATCCCGACCCAGCGGCTGGAGGACGAGGAGGGCTACCGCCCCGGCCACGTCGTTCGCAGCAAGGAACATCCTGCCAAGCCGATGACAGTCGACCAGGCCCTCTACGAGATGGAACTGGTCGGACACGACTTCTACCTCTTCGCCGACGCCGACTCGGGGCAGCCCAGCGTGGTCTACCGCAGAAAAGGCTTCGACTACGGCGTGATCCGGCTCGCCTGACCTGCCCAATCAGAGCTGCTTGATCAACCGGACCGACAAATTCGGCATTCAGGAACTTGACGGAGTGGTCCGTTCGTTGGCACGACGGACGGACCACTCCGTCCTAACCCCTGTGCCGGTGCACCGCGCAGCCGGGCTTGCCTACGATGAGCGTAGGGCGTCCGGCTGCGGGCGCGTGACGAACAGCTAGTGAGGTCGGGACCGGATGGTGTTGAATCGACTGCTCCGCGCAGGCGAGGGCAAGATGCTCAAACGCCTGCGTAACATCGCAGCGCACATCAACTCCCTGGAAGACGGGCTGGTCGAGCTCTCCGATGCTGAGCTGCGTGCCAAGACCGTGGAGTTCCGGAAGCGCTACGCCGAGGGTGAGACGCTCGACGAGCTGCTCCCGGAGGCATTCGCGGTGGCCAGGGAGGGCGCCAAGCGCACCCTGGGCCAGCGGCCCTACGACGTGCAGCTGATGGGTGGTGCTGCGCTGCACCTCGGTCAGGTCGCCGAGATGCGTACCGGTGAGGGCAAGACCCTGACCTGTGTGCTGCCCGCCTACCTCAACGCCCTCGCGGGCGACGGCGTGCACATCGTCACGACGAACGACTACCTGGCCCGACGCGACGCCGAGTGGATGGGCCGTATCCACCGCTTCCTCGGCCTGACCGTGGGCGTCATCCTCAACGAGATGACCCCGGCGCAGCGCCGCGAGTCGTACAACGCCGACATCACGTACGGCACGAACAACGAGTTCGGCTTCGACTACCTGCGCGACAACATGGCGTGGTCGATCGAGGACTGCGTCCAGCGCGGCCACAACTTCGCGATCGTCGACGAAGCGGACTCGATCCTGATCGACGAGGCCAGGACACCGCTGATCATCTCCGGCCCGGCGGACCAGTCGTCCCGGTGGTACACCGAGTTCGCGCGGATGGCGCCGAACATGCGCAAGGACGTCCACTACGAGGTGGACGAGCGCAAGCGCACGGTTGGCGTGTCCGAGCAGGGTGTCGCCTACATCGAGGACCAGCTGGGCATCGACAACCTGTACGAGGCCGCCAACACGCCGCTGGTCGGCTTCCTCAACAACGCGTTGAAGGCCAAGGAGCTCTACACCAAGGACAAGGACTACATCGTCCGCGACGGCGAGGTCCTGATCGTCGACGAGTTCACCGGCCGTGTGCTGGCCGGCCGGCGCTACAACGAGGGCATGCACCAGGCCATCGAGGCCAAGGAAGGTGTGGAGATCAAGGCCGAGAACCAGACTCTGGCCACGATCACCCTGCAGAACTTCTTCCGGCTCTACGACAAGCTCTCCGGCATGACCGGTACCGCCCAGACCGAGGCGGTCGAGCTGCACCAGATCTACAAGCTGGGTGTCGTCACGGTGCCGACGAACCGGCCGATGGTCCGGCAGGACCAGGCCGACCTGATCTACAAGACGGAGGAGTCGAAGTTCGACGCCGTCGCCGAGGACATCGCGGAGCGGCACGCGAACGGGCAGCCGGTGCTGGTCGGTACGACGAGTGTGGAGCGCTCCGAGTACCTGTCCAAGCAACTGCTCCGGATGGGCATCCCGCACGAGGTGCTGAACGCGAAGCACCACGACCGGGAAGCGCTGATCGTCGCCAAGGCCGGCCGGAAGGGCGCGGTCACCGTGTCCACCAACATGGCCGGCCGTGGTACCGACATCGTGCTGGGTGGCAACCCGGACATCATCGCCGACCACGAGCTGCGCGCCCGTGGCCTGGACCCGGTGGCCACCCCGGAGGAGTACGAGGCCGCGTGGTCCTCGCTGATCGAGGAGATCACGCAGGACTCCAAGGCGGAAGCCGAGGAGGTCCGCGAGTCCGGCGGCCTCTACGTGCTGGGCACCGAGCGGCACGAGTCGCGCCGCATCGACAACCAGCTGCGTGGTCGGTCCGGCCGGCAGGGTGACCCTGGCGAGTCCCGCTTCTACCTGTCCCTCGGTGACGAACTGATGCGGCGCTTCAACGCCAGCATGGTCGAGGTCGTGATGACGCGCCTGCGCGTGCCGGACGACGTGCCGATCGAGCACAAGATGGTGACGAAGGCGATCCGCAGCGCGCAGACCCAGGTCGAGCAGCAGAACTTCGAGATCCGGAAGAACGTCCTCAAGTACGACGAGGTCATGAACGAGCAGCGCAAGGTGATCTACGCCGAGCGCCGCCGGGTCCTTGAGGGCGAGGACATCCACGACCAGGTGCAGCACATGATCACCGACGTGGTCACGGCCTACACCACGGGTGCGACCGCGAACGGCTACGCCGAGGACTGGGACCTGGACCAGCTGTGGACCGCGTTGAAGACGCTGTACCCGGTGAAGCTGGACTACAAGTCGCTCGGTGACCCGGAGAACGGCGAGGACATGAGCGCCGAGGCCCTGTTGGAGGCCGTGCTGGAGGACGCCCGCGAGCGCTACGCCGACCGCGAGACCGAGATCGAGGCCCGGGTCGGCGAAGGCGCGATGCGTGAGCTGGAGCGCCGGGTCGTGCTGTCCGTGCTGGACCGCAAGTGGCGCGAGCACCTCTACGAGATGGACTACCTCAAGGAGGGCATCGGCCTGCGCGCCATGGCGCAGCGTGACCCGCTGGTGGAATACCAGCGCGAGGGCTTCGACATGTTCGGCGGCATGCTGGACGCGTTGAAGGAGGAGTCGGTCGGCTTCCTGTTCAACCTCCAGGTCGAGCCGGCGCCGCAGCCCGATCCCTCGGTGCAGGCTTCGGCCAGCGACATCCCGGGTCTGGCCCGGCAGCAGGCCAACGGCCGGGCGGCGAACGGCCAACTGGCCGGCGCCATCACCAACGGCAATGGCACTGGCAACGGCCACCTGGAGGACGCCGTCCCGCGCGGCCGCCAGGTGCCGCCTCCGCCGCCGCAGCCCCGTGCCGTGGACGGTCACGTGCCGCCCGCGCTGCGTGGCAAGGGCCTTGGTGAGCAGGGCAACGGCGCCCAGCGGCTGACCTACAGCGGTCCGGCCGAGGACGGCGCCGTCGAGTCGCACAGCGAGAACGCCGACGCTGCCAGCGGCACCCGCCGGGCGCGCCGCGAGCAGGCCCGCAACAGGTCGAAGCCGAGCAAGAAGCCCCGCCGCCGCTGAGCGACAGCTGCTCACAAAACCGATACCGCGTCGCCTCTTCCCGGAACGGGAGGGGGCGACGCGGCGTTTCAGACGAGCGACAGCAACGTGAACTCCCACCGGTTGTCGTTGATCAACGCGATCCGGCCGGTCATCGCCCTGGACCGGCCGCGGTGCTCGATCCGCGCGCACAGGTCCACGGCGTCGGCCGTGGTCCGGTTCAGGCGCACCGACCGCAATGTCCTGGGACCGACGCCGACAGCCAGCGCCGACGTGAGCAGCGCCCGCTGGTAGCGGCTCGGCAGCAGGGTCGCCAACTGGCTCGACGGTCGCCGACCGTCGAGCACTTCGAGTACCCCGGTGAGCAGTCGGCCGACCGCTTTCGCCCGTGGTGGCTCCGGAGGTGACGGCTGCGGCACCGCTCGCACCAACGTGAGGTGGCGGCCGGGCGTGACGCGGTGTTGAACCAGTGGCCGAATCGCCGACGAGACAGCGAACATGGGTGTGTTCCCGAAACTTGCGGTGGACTTATCGGGACACAGAGCTGATGGCCAGGGCGAACCGGACGATCTTCGCCCGATCGGGCGACCGGCCGATCTTCGGAAGATCCGCGGTCTACAGTTCGGTTGATGCTGGGCGGCTTGATCGTCGATTTCGGTGGTGTGCTGACCGACCCTGGGGACAGTGCCGGCGAGGACCGCCCACTGCTCACCGCGGTGGCGCTGGCCAGGCGACACGGGCTGCGCACCGGCCTGCTGTCCAACGCGGACGCGGTCGGCGAACTCGTCGACGAGCCAGGTGATCTGACAAAACTGTTCGACGATGTCCTGCTCTCCGGCGAGGTCGGGTTCGGCAAGCCGGACGCACGGATCTACCTGCTGGCCGCCGGGCGGCTCCGACTGGTGCCCGAGGAATGCGTGTTCGTCGACGACGTCGTGTCCAACGTGCGCGGCGCGGTCCGGGTCGGCATGGTCGGCGTGCACCACCAGGACGTGGCCACGACCCTGGCCGAGCTCACCGCTTTGTTCGGGCTGGCCTTTCAGTAGCCGCGCGCCGAACGAGTTCGAAGCACAACACCGCCGCCGCACTGGCCACGTTGAGCGACTCGACCCCACCCGCCATCGGAATGTGCAGTGTCTCGTGGATCGACGCGCGCACGTCCGGCCCGATCCCGGACGTCTCGCCACCGAGCACGAACGCCGTCCGCTCCGGGAACTCGCCGGTGAACACCGATCGTTTGGCGTGCCCGTCCAACCCGAACAGCCGGTAGCCGGCCTTCCGCAGTGCCGTGGCGGCCTCGGCGGCCGTGGCACACCGCAGCAGCGGCGCCCGGAACGCGACCCCGGCCGATGCCTTCACCACCAGCGGATCCAGCCCGGCCACGCCACGCCGGGGCAGCACGATGCCACCCAGCCCGGCTGCGGTCGCGGTCCGGATGATCATGCCGACGTTGGCGGGCGTGGTGATGCCGTCCAGCACCAGGACCGACTTGGGCAGCCGGCCGGTGGACAGCGCGGTGGCCAGCGGGCGCATTCGAGGGGCGACCACGTCCGCGAGTACACCCTGGTCCTGCTTGCCGTTCCCGGCCAGCACCTTCACGCGCTGCGCACTGGCCCGCTGGACCGAGACACCCCGGTCACCGGCAGCGCGCAGGATCTCGCTGGCGGCCGGACCGCGGGCGGTGTCGGCCAGGATGACCTTGTCCACGGTCAGGCCGTGGTCGGCCAGTGCCTCCAGCACCGGTTTGCGGCCGTAGACGGTCACGAACCGATCCTTGGGGGAAATCTCCGACATCAGCGCAGCATCGCACGTCCGCCTGGTTGTGCCAGTATCGGTGCCATGCCGCACCGCCTGTCCGCGCTGGACGCCTCGATGCTGTACCTGGAGGACGCGTCGACCCCGATGCACATCGGCGGCGTCGCGATCTTCCGACGGCCAAGGGGCGGGTTCGACTACGAGCGGCTGATCGCACTGATCGAGCAGCGGCTGGCCCTGGTGCCGCGCTACCGGCAGCGGGTACGCCAGGTGCCCGGCCACGTGGCCCGTCCGGTGTGGACGGACGACACCGAGTTCGACATCACCCATCACGTGCGCCTCTCGGCGCTGCCCAAACCGGGCACCGGCCAGCAGTTGGCCGACCTGGTGGCCAGGCTGATGTCCCGGCCGCTGGACCACCACCGGCCGCTGTGGGAGGTGTATCTGGTCGAGGGCCTGCAACGGAACCGGTTCGCCCTGGTCACCAAGACCCACCACGCGATGATCGACGGCATCGGCGCGATCGAGATCGGCCAGGTCATCCTGGACGTCTCGCCGCACCAGCAGGACGCCGACCCGGACCTGTGGATGCCGGAGCCGGAGCCGGGCAGGCTGCAACTGCTCACCGACGCCGTGACCGAGGTCGTGCAGCGGCCCGGGGCGCTGATGGACAACGTGCGCTCCGCCGTCGGCGACGTCACGTCCACCGCGAACAAGGTGATCGGCGCCGTGTCCGGCGTGGTGTCCGCGCTGAGCACGGCGGTCCGGCCGGCGCCCAGCGGCCCGCTGAACGTGCCGATCACGGCCGAGCGCCGGTTCGCCGTGGCCAGGGCTTCGCTGGCCGATCTGCGCAAGATCAGGGCGGCACACGGCGGCACGGTGAACAACGTCGTGCTCGCGGTCGTGGCTGGCGCGCTGCGCAGCTGGTTGATGTCCCGCGGTGAGGTGGTCACGTCGGGCACCACGATCCGCGCGATGGCGCCGCTGTCGGTGCGCGACGAGGCCGTCGCGGACACCCCGGCCGGCATGGCAGGCGGCCAGGTGTCGGCCTACCTGGTGGACCTGCCGGTCGGCGAGCCGAGCCCGGTGGTCCGGTTGCAGCACGTCGCGCATGCCATGCGCTCCCGCTTCGAGGCCGGTCAGCCGGTGGCCGCTGACGCGCTGGTCCGGCTCGGCGGGTTCGCCCCGCCCACGCTGCACGCCATGGGCGCCCGCGCGGCCAGCGCGTTCTCGCAGCGGATCTTCAACATCCTGGTCACGAACGTGCCCGGCCCGCAGGTCTCGCTGTACGCGGCGGGCGCGAAGATGCTGGAGATGTTTCCCGTCGTGCCCCTGGCCCGCAATCAGGCGGTCGCGATCGGCGTCACGTCCTACGATGGTGGCGTCTACTTCGGACTCAACGCGGATCGGGCCGCCATGCCGGACGTGGATGTCCTGGCCAGAATGGTCGAGGAGTCCGTCGAGGAGCTACTGGCCACCGTCCCGGCCTGACGACCGGTGCCGGCCAGGTGAAGGATGGTACGGGTGAGGGTCTACATCCCGGCAACGCTGTCGATGCTGCGGGCGCTGGTGAAGACGGGCGAGTTCACGCCGGTCAACGGCACCGCGTTCGCGCTCACCCCGGCGCTGCGTGAGTCGTACGCGACGGGTGACACCGAGGAACTGGAGTACGCCGCGATGGCCGACGCGGGCCGCGCGTCGGTCCGGCTGCTGGCCGGCGAACTGGACACCGACCCGGACGCGATCCCGCGCCGGGCCGTGGTCGCGGCCGACGTCGACGACGTCACGCTGCGTCCCGACCTGGACCACGCGGTGGTCCGGATCGGTGGTGCGGTGGCGATGGGCGACGTGGCCGCCGTGCACGTGGACATCGAGGCAGCCGAGCCGGCAGTGCGTGCGGCGGCGGCCGTGATGGATGAGGCCGATCTCGGCGATCCCGACGCGGAGTTCACGCTCGGTGACGCCGAGGACCACGAACTGGCCTGGTACGCACCGCAGGAACTACCGTTTCTGCTCGATCTGATGTAGCCACGAGCAAGCAGCAGGAGGCGATCACCACATGGACGCCGTCACGTCCGTTCCGGTCCCCACCAACGAGCCGGTGCGCGGGTACGCACCCGGCAGCGCAGAGCGGGAGTCGCTACAGCGACGGATCGGCGAACTGGAAGGCCAGAGCCACGAACTCACCATGACCATCGGCGGTGTCAGCCGGATGGCCGACGGTGACCCGTTCACCGTGGTCCAGCCACACGACCACGAACATGCCCTCGGGGTGTCCGCGCAGGCAACGAACGCCGATGTGGCGGACGCCGTGGCAGCGGCCCGGCAGGCGGCTCCCGGCTGGCGTGAGCTGCCCTTCGACGAGCGCGCGACGATCCTGTTGCGCGCCGCCGACCTGCTGGCCGGCCCGTGGCGGGACACCCTGAACGCCGCCACCATCCTCGGCCAGTCCAAGTCGGCGCAGCAGGCCGAGGTCGACGCGGCCTGTGAGCTGATCGACTTCCTGCGCTTCAACGTGTCCTTCGCCCGGCGCATCATCGCCGAGCAGCCCGCGTCCGGCGCCGGCGAGTGGAACCGCACCGAATACCGGCCGCTGGACGGGTTCGTCACCGCGATCACACCGTTCAACTTCACGGCCATCGCCGGCAACCTGCCGACCGCGCCCGCGCTGATGGGCAACACCGTGGTGTGGAAGCCGACGCCCAGCCAGATGCTGGCCGCGCACTACACGATGCGCCTGCTGGAGGCGGCCGGCCTGCCGCCCGGCGTGATCAACCTGGTCACCGGCGACGGCGCAGCGGTCAGCGAGGTCGCGCTGACCGACCAGGACTTCGCCGGCCTGCACTTCACCGGCTCGACCAGGACGTTCAAGCACCTGTGGCGCACGATCGCGGACAACCTGGACCACTACCGGTCCTACCCGAGGATCGTCGGCGAGACCGGTGGCAAGGACTTCGTGCTGGCCCACCCGTCGGCCGACCCGGCTTCGCTGGCCACCGGCCTGATCCGGGGCGCCTTCGAGTACCAGGGCCAGAAGTGCTCCGCCGCGTCGAGGGCCTACCTGCCCAGGTCGCTGTGGGACGGCGGCCTGCGCGACCAGCTGGTGGCCGAGACGGAGGGCCTGTCCTTCGGTGACGTCACCGACTTCCGGCACTTCGGCGGCGCGGTGATCGACGCCCGCGCGTTCAGCAAGCACAGCGAGCTGTTCGAGCGGGTCCGCAACGAGCGGCTGGTCGAGATCCTGACCGGCGGTGTCGCCGACGACCGCGTCGGCTACTTCGTGTCGCCCACGATCCTGACCGGCGACGACCCGCACCACGAGATCTTCACCGACGAGTTCTTCGGCCCGATCCTGTCGGTCTACGTGTACCCGGACGAGGACTACACGAAGACCCTGGACCTGATCGACACGTCCACGCCGTACGCGCTGACCGGCGCGGTGTTCGCGACGGACCGGGCCGCGATCGAAGAGGCCCACCAGGCGTTGAAGTTCAGCGCCGGCAACTTCTACGTCAACGACAAGCCGACCGGCGCGGTCGTCAGCCGCCAACCCTTCGGCGGCTCGCGGGCATCGGGCACCAACGACAAGGCGGGCTCGATGCTGAACCTGCTCCGCTGGACCAGCCCGAGGTCGATCAAGGAGACTTTCGTCCCTCCGACCGACCACACCTACCCCCACATGCGCTGACCGCCGTACGGCCGTTCACGGGCTGTCGTTGAGCTGTCGAACGATGACCGTGAACGGCCCGACGTCGCGCGTTCTGAACTGCGACGACGTGAACAAGCTGGCCGAGAACGTGACCTGGTGGGTCGCGTTGTCGTAGGGAAAGCGTGTGGTGACAAGGTCGAACGGGTAGTTCCCCGCGCTGTCCCGAGTGAACACGAAGACGTTCGGCGCCTTGAACCTGCTGGTCTTCAGGTCCGACATGAACTCGGCCGGTGTCGCCGACTCCGACCACCGCACCAGCTCCTGATACCGGTCCGGATACAGGGCGAGTGGATTCGCGTACTGCTCCTTGTTCGTCTGGAAGCTGTCGTAGGGCTGAAAGTCCAGCAGCTGATAGTCGTTCGTGAGCAGTACGTTGTCCTGCGGCTGGCGGTTGGCCAGCTGCGCGATGGTGTCGATCAACTGCTTGTTGTACGCACCCGCCGGGTTGCCACCTGACGGATCGGCGGCATGCCCGTTGGCGTCATACGACGTGAACGCGCCGGGGAGCAGATTCTTCACGCTGCTCGGCGCTGTCTGCGTCAGCTGAACCGTGACCAGGACGGCGAACACCGACACCAACACCTGAGTGTTTCTCGGACTGCCGATCTTGAACCTCTGGGGAGCGATCGCCACCAGATCGACCAGGGCGAACGCGCAGGCGCACCACAGGACGATTTCGCCCACCTTGGCGATGTGCGAGGGCAGGAGCGTGGTGTCATCGGCCAGGGCCAGCGTCGAGAGTGCCTGCCAGCCGACACAGGCCAGCTCGGCGATACCGAACGCCTGGGCGATGGGGCTCCGCCGCCAGGCAAAGATGATCCAGACCAGACCGATCACGGAGATGGCGCCCAGGACCGAGGGATCCAGCGCCGGGTCGCCCAGTTCGGCCATGTCGAGCGGGAAGAACTGGGCCGCCGCGTTGCCCGCCGTCGGCTGGCGTATCGCGGAATAGAAGTAGGGCCCCCACGTCAGCAGCGTGATGGGTAACGCCGCGACACCGATCAGGATCAACCTGACCACCATGGTCCCGGCCAGGCCGGCCACCGTCCGCCCGGTGCGGGCGAGACTCCCGTCGAACCTGCCGAGGACAACCGCCGCGACGGCCATGGCGACCACCAGCGCGACCGCGAAGCCGAATACCAGGGTGTAGGTCGCCGCCGAGATGCTGAGCCCGATGCCGATCAGCACGGTTGCCGGCCCGAGACCGGTGGCACCACGCCGCTCCAGAATGGACCGGAAAAGCTGCCACGCCAGCACCGCCAGCGGCGGTATGACAGTCATCGCGACCCAGGAGTACGGCTCGTACGGCCCGAGAATGGTGCCCGCGAGAGCGAATACCATGGCCACGCCGAATGCCTTCCGACGTGAGACGACCAGGTTCCACAGGACGAACGACAACGATGACATCGCGGCGATCGTCAGAATCGCGAACGGCTTGTACGCGGCCCACGCCGGGTGCCCGATGAGGTTGGCGAATCGGCCGCCAAGCCAGAACCAACCGGCCGGGTAGTACGGGGGCAGGCCGGCATAGTTGCCATCGGTCAGCCGAGGCGAAACCGTCAGCCGCTGAAAGTACTGCATGCGGAAGAACTGATCGCCGTTCGTGCCGTTGAGGTAGAACGACGTTCCGAACAGCGTCAGGGCCTGCACGGTCGAGGTCAGCGCGGCAGGCAGTATCCAGGCGGCGATCGTGGCAGGTCGCGACCAGCGCCGCCACAGCAGAGCGATGGCCACGCAGCTCAGCACGAACACGGCCGACCAGATGAGCGCGGTCGGCACATTGGACCGAACCGGGATCGGTGACCGGTTGATGATCCATTGGACAAGGACGCTCACGACCGAGGCGGTAACGACCGCGCCAACCACTTCCGCGCCGAACAGAAGTGTCCTGTTGCGGTCCGGTAGTGGATACCGTGTGGTCTCGGAAACGTCGTCCGTAAGCGTGATCGAATCTGCCTGGCTACCGGTCAGCATGCTTATTTTGCCGATCCCCGAAGTTCGTCCTGGAGTGATACGTCCGCGTATCGCGGGAGCGAGATCGGCCGTTACGCCGAACTGTTCCGCGCTATTTAACTTGGGCTGAAAATACGTCGGCCGGCAGATCAAAAATGGCGGCGAACTCGGCTACGAAATTGTCGAACAATGCGAAGCGGCCGACGGCGGCGGCTGGTTGGCCGTACGCACTGCTACAAATGGGCGTGACGACTGACACACCCTCCCGGCCTGGGGTCGGCAGCCGCCATTTCGGCCATCCTCGACCGGTTCGGCACGCCCGTGCACTAGAAAGGGTCGGTGACGGAGTTCGACTCGGAAGGCTATTCGGTTGGCGAGTCGGCCGCCGACCCGTTTGTTGTGCTCAACGACGCCCCGGTGGGTGAGGGCGGCAACGAGGACCTGATGAACGGGGCCCGGACGGCTCGACGGCTGGCCGACCTGATCGTGGCTTCCCGCGCGTCGACCCCGTTCGCGCTGGCCGTGGACGCCGCCTGGGGCATGGGCAAGAGCAGCCTGCTGCGCCAGCTGAAGCAGGCGTTGGACCCGAGTGGCGTCGAGAGCGTCTGGTTCAACGCGTGGACCGGCGGCTCCGCCTCCGCCCTGGAGGGCCTGCTCAAGTCGGTGCTGCTGCGCTTCGACCGGAACGTCATCCGCAGGACCGTGCGGTCGCTGGCCAGGCGCACCCAACTGCTCAGCGGCCTGCGGGTCGCGGCCATGGTGGCGGCCAGTTTCTTCGGGCTCGGCCGCGTGGTGGACGACATCTGGCGGGTACTCGCCGTGGATGCCAAGTCCCGCAACGAGATCAAGGGCGTCATGCACGACGCCGTACAGAGCTGGCTGGCCCGCACCGACGGCCCGGACGCGACAAAGCTGTTGGTCGTCTTCATCGATGACCTGGACCGATGCCCACCGAGCCGGATCATCGAGGTGTGCGAGGCGATCAAGCTCTACCTCGACGTGCCCGGCATGGTGTTCGTGCTCGCGTGCGACCAGACCGTGCTGTGGCAGGCGGTGCGTCAGGCAGCGGGCGCCGACGAGGCGGTCGAGTACCTGGAGAAGATCATTCAGCTGAACTACCGCATTCCGGCACCGAGCGAATCGCGGGCGAGTGCGTTGGTGCAGAGCTACTTGGATCGGTCCGGCACGAGCCAGTTCTTTGACGACAGCATGCGCAACCTCGTCATTGAGCGCACCGGCCGCAACCCACGTCGTATCAAGCGGTTGATCAACAGTTTTGTCCTGGAATACCAACTCTCCCCGGACTGGGTCGAGGTCGGCGCGCGGCAACTGATCAGGATCATCCTGTTGCAACATTTCTACCCGGATTTCTACCGCATGCTGGTCGACCCACGGGTGGACGACGTCGTGCACGATTTCCTGTCCTACGCCGACTTTCGGGCCGCCGCGATACAGGGTCGCCACTGGAATCCGGCCTGGGGCGGCTTGTTCGCCGGCAAGGACATCAAGGCGCCGCCGGCCGACGTACCCGACGACCAGCTCGCCGGCTACCTGGACAAGCTGGAGCCAGAGTTGCCGGTCGACTTCCCGAAGCTGTTTCGCGACCACGACTTCGTGTCCCTGATGGAGAGCCTGCGTGAGCCGCTGCGCTCCGACCGGTTGCGCAGACTGTTGCGCAAGCCGTTGGCACAAAACCCGTACGCGCCCTCCGGGCAGCGTTCTCCGGACAACCTGCGTGGCCTACGGCTGCTCTGGATCGACGACGTGCCCGCTGGCAATACCGGGATGGCAGGCGTGTGGTCCGGCCAAGGCGTCGTGGTGAGCACGGCCACCAATCGCGAGGAGGCGGTGCGTGAAATCCGCCGGCAACGACCGGACGTGGTGCTGTCCGACATCACCCGATTCGGTGATCCGAACGCGGGTTTCGATGACCTGGAATACCTCCACGACGAGGGCATCTATGACGGCCCGACGATTTTCTACGCCGGCAACATCTCCCGAGCCCGCAGCGAACGGGCCGAGGAGCTGGGCGCGGTGGCGATCACCGACAACCCGGCCGTAGTCATGGATACGCTGATCGAGCTGGCCAACGGAATGCGATTGCCAGGGTGGCGATCGGCCTGATCGGCGGCCGATGTCGGCCAATGGGTTTAGATTGCGGCAATGACATGGCATGGGTCATCGGCGCGCGGCCGGGAACTGGGCGTGGAGCTGCGCAGGCGGCGTGAGGCAGCCAATTTGCTGGCCTACGATCTCGCGCACCAACTGGGTTGGTCGGCCTCGAAAGTCTCCAGGATGGAGAACGGCGCGCGCGGCGTGTCCGAAGTGGACGCCGCTATTTACCTCACGTTCTGCGGTGTACGCAAGGAGGAACTGGAAGAACTCCTGGACCTCGCGCGGTGGGACGAGAACGAGACGTGGTTGCAGGAACACGGGGAGCGGTTGCCCGACGAACTGCGCACCCTCGTCTATCACGAGACCACCGCCACGACCATGGCCTACTACCAGCCGCTGAACGTGCCGGGTCTGTTGCAGACGACCGACTATGCGCGAGCGCTATTCGAGTTCGCCCAGGTTGTGCCGCCAGCCAGGATTCCTGCCGCATTGCAGGTGCGCGCGGAGCGGCAGAGTGTTCTGCGCAAGCCGGACTCACCGCAGTGCCTTTTCTACCTGCACGAAACCGCCCTGCGGTCGCAGGTTGGCAACGCGCAGATTATGCATGAACAACTGTTGCAACTGGTGTTTCTCACCGCGCGGCCGGAGATCGACATCCGGGTTGTGCCAGCCAGCGCAGGGCCGCATGGCGCCTGGGGCGGTCCGTTCATGCTGATGGGCTATGAGACCCATGGCCCGGTGATCTATGTCGAGTGCCTGACCACCAGCCTCTTCCTGGAGAAGCCGAGGGACCTCGCCGCGTACAAGGATGTACTCAGCCAGCTAGACCTGGTTGCGTTGGATACGGGACAATCGTGCGAGTGGCTTGCCAACCTGGCAAGCGACTTCGACAAGCCGAAAGCCGGTCCCGATGCCTGAGCAGACAGAATGGCACAAGAGTAGCTACAGCAACGGCGGCAGTGGCGAATGTGTCGAGGTGGCGCTCGCAGCGGACTCGGTGGCCGTGCGGGACTCGAAGCACGCCACCGGTCCGGTGATCACGATCACGCCCGCCGCCTGGCAGGCCTTCCTCGCGACCACCCGCGCCTGAGCCGCACCGTCCAGCCGCAGCGTGTCGTCGATCGAGGAAGTCGTGACTGGCGTCCGCGGAGCATTTCTCCAGGTCGTCGCCGTCCGGTCGACGCTGCATGGTGGAGAGTCCGGGACGCCAGTCGCCGCCACCCAACACCGCCGATCGCGGGACCGGGCGCAAGACACATGGCCGATGGTTCGGACCTGACGGCAAACCGCACACGATTGTCAGCGGTGACGACGCCAGCGGTACATAAGGTGCTCGCCTTCCTGAAGGCTCGCGGTTACCGGGGCGTGCTCGCCGTAGCCGATCATATGGAGATGAAGCTCGCTGCCGAACTACGTGACTCATGTACCGGCGACGACTGACCGGAGGCACGTAGACGTGATTTCGTTGACGTTGTGATACTCGCACGACCAGGCCGATGGCGATGTCGTGTACCCACGAGGAACTGGACACCGCGTTGGACCGGCTCGCCGCCAACTCCCGGGCCGACTGGCCCGCGCTGGCCGAAGTGACGCAGACCGATGACCTGATGGGTCCGCTGCCGTACGCGGGCGCTCGGGTCGAGCGGGGGCACTGGTGTACTCGGGTGATGACGATCCAGACGGTAGTTGCACCGCGGGCAACGCCCCTGCGGGCGGCGAGCCGTTGTTGTACATGTACATGACGTCGGACATGGAACTGCCGTCCGACGCCGAGGTTGATGCCGAGCGGGTGCGGTGCGCCGTCCACGAGTTCGCCGACACCGGCGCCCGTCCGACGTCGGTGGATTGGCAGCCCTGGCGAGCCGAACCCGCTGTCGACCCCGCTACTGCCTGAACCACTCGGCCGACACGGTCGGCAGGGCCGGTTGCCAGCCTGTCGCCTCGGTCAGCTTCCTGGACACGACCCGCTGCGACCTGCCCAGCGACGCGGCCGGTCCCATCAGCCGGAGCAGGCCCGGTGGCACCGAGTGCGGCTTGTGCGTGCCGGCCAGCACCGCGCCGAGGTCGCGCTTGCGCAGCGGGGTCGCGCCAACGTTGTACACACCCGTCGGCGCGGCCAGGGCAGCCACCGCGCCGGCTGCCGCGTCGGACGGGTGCACCGCGACCGTCCAGCCTGCCGCGTCGCCGAAGGTCACCGGGATACCGAACCTGGCGCCGCTGCGCAGGGTCCTGGTCATCGGGTCGTCGCCGACCAGGCCGCCGATCCGCAGCCGCACGCCGATCCGGCCCTCGCCCGCGAACCTGGCCACGTTCTCGTGCGCCTCGATCGTCGAGCGCAGATTGGCCGGCACGTCGATGGGCGACTCCTCGGTGATCTCGGTGTCGCCGCCGTCGGCGTAGTAGAAGGACACGCCTTCCTGCACGATGATCCGCACGTCACCGCTGCGCAGCGCCGCGTCGACCAGCGTTGTGCTGCCGACTGACCTGATCCGGTCGTTCTCCGCCCAGCCCATGCCCAGCGCGGCCTTGCCGGGCGTCGGAATCCTGGTGGCCAGATTGAGCACGGCCTCCTGCCCGGCCAGTGCCCCCAGCAGTGACGATGCGTCGAACAGGTCGCCGATCACCGGCGTGATGCCCTGCCCCGCGACCGCCGCCGCCCGGTCGTCATTGCGTGCCAGACCGGTGACGTCGTGCCCGTCGGCCAGCAGTCGACGCACCGCGGGGCGCCCGAGCATCCCCGTTGCCCCGATCACCAACACCTTCATGTCCATCCCCTTCCGTCGGGGAGTGGACGGGACAGCCGCCCGAAACGTGACAGGCCCAGAAATGTGACAGCTCAGTGGACGCCGAACGTACCGACCTGGTCGGCGGGCGGCGCGGTGATGGTCACCGGCTGGCCCCAGTTGGTGTAGTCGGCGGTGAGGACCGCCTCCTGCGACGAGCCGCCCGGACTGGCGAAGCCCATCTTGCTCACGATGCGCACCGGCAGGTTGTCGCTGTTCACCCAGATGTCGAACGGGATGGTCGACGCGGTGAGCCCGGACAGGCTCTGGTCGGTGCCGCCCAGCTTGGCGACATCGACCGTGATCGCGTAGTGGGTCGTCTGCTGGCCGTTCAGCGTCTCGTGCGTGACCTTGGTGATCGTGCCGGCCGACTTGAACTGGTCGAGCAGCTTGGTCGGGTCGAGTTCGTCGGTGAAATTGGCGCCGAGGGCCTGAGTGATCGGGTTGTCCGCGCCGAAGGCCAGCTTGAGCCACGGCTTGTCGTCGCTGCCGCCCACCAGGCCGGCCATCGCTGCTGGCAGCTTCATGTACAACGTGCCGTCGAGCAGGACCATCCGCAGGTTGCCCATCGTCGGCTCGTTCATGGTGAGCGAGATGGCGGTCTTGGCGCCGGCGAACTTCATGTCGCCGGACGCCGTGATCGCGCCCGCGCCGGGCACGGTCATCCGCATCCGGACGTGCACCGAGTTCTTCGCCGTCGCGCCGTGCCGCACGGCGGCACCGAGGTCGGCAACGGAGTGCACCGTCGTCGTGCCGGTGTGCGATGACGAACCCGACGAAGCCCCGACCGGGGCCGCCGAACCGGAGATGCTGGTCGGCGCGCAGCCGGTCAGCGCCAGCACTGCCACGGCAACGCCGGCCACCAACAGTGTCCTGTTCCGCATAGCCCCTCGTCTCGTCACGATGTGGCACCCGGTTCAGTGAGACGTCCGGGTGCCACATCGGGTTCCGTCAGTGCGTCGGCAGCGGCCCGACCTGGTCGGCGGGCGGCGCCTGGATGCTCACCGGCTGGCCCCAGTCGGTGTAGTTCATCTCCAGGTTCACCTGCTGGCCGGAAATCGTCTCGGTCAGCGTGAACCGGACCGGCAGGCTGCTGGAGTTGATCCACATGACGTAGTTCATGTGCGGCGGCAGCTTGGCCTTGCTGGTGGTCAGCGCCTGGCGCAGCTGCGGCGAGATCAGGTTGCTCTTGAGCAGCTTCGCCGTGTCCACCGAGATCGCGTAGCGGGTGGTGGACTGGCCGTCGATGGTGTCCTTGCCGGACTTGGTGATCGTGGATGCCGGCGCGATCTGGCTGAGCACCTTCGTCGGGTCGACGTTCTGCTGTTCCTGGCTCACGATCGCGGACAGCGCCTTGGACACCGGGTCGGTGCCGTTCGGGTCGAACTTGACCCACGGCTTGTCCGTCGGCAGCACGCCTGCCGGCAGCTTCATGTACATGGTGCTGCCGATCAGGTCCATGGACATCGCGCCGAGCGACGGGATCCGCATGGACATCTCGATCTTGCTGTCGGCGCCGGCGAACTCGACCTGCCCGGTCGCCGTGATGTCCTGGCCCGCGGCCTGGACGTCGAGGTTCATGTGCGCGGTGCGTGCGGCCGACGTCTTGCTGGACATCAGTTCGGCCAGCTGGTTGACCGTGGTCACCGTCGGCGCCGCCACACCTGACGTCGTCGTCGCGCATCCGGTCAGTGCGACGAGTCCGGCCGCGATTCCGCAGACCACGAATGAGAACTTGCGCATCAGCGCGCCCCCTGAAAGCTGAATGTCACCTGTATGGGTGACCGTAGCAGCTAGTCGGCGGCCTCCGAGCGGTCTTCGACCCCTGCGCGGGAGGCCAACAACCTGCGTAGCGAGGCGAGTCGGCCCGGTGACGCCAGACCCTCCTCGACCACCACGTCCAGGTAACAATCCGGGTCCTGAGGCGCACCGAGATGGCCGCAGCCGGGCTGGCATTCCTCGGCAGGCTCGACGAACTCGTCGAACGCCGACACGATGTCGAACGCCGACACGTGGGCCAGGCCGAACGACCGGACGCCGGGCGTGTCGACCACCCAGCCGCCGGCCGGGAGTGGCAGCGCAACCGCGGTGACCGACGTGTGCCGGCCCTTGCCCACCGAGCTGACCACGCCGATGGTCCGGTCGGCGTCGGGCACCAGGACGTTCACCAATGTCGACTTACCGACACCGGAATGGCCGACCAGTGCGGACACCCGGTTGGTCAGCAGTGCCGTCAACACCGACGGCGGTTCGTCGTGCCGGGTGACCACGATGTCCAGGTCGAGGAACTTGTAGGCCTCGATCAGCTCGTCCGGGCTGGCCAGGTCGGACTTGGTCAGGCACAGCACCGCGCCCAGCCCGCCCGCGTACGCGGCGACCAGGGCGCGGTCGATGAAACCGGTGCGGGGCGGGGGATCGGCCAGCGCGGTGACGATCACCAGCAGTTCCGCGTTGGCCACCACGACCCGCTCGAACGGGTCGGTGTCGTCGGCCGTGCGGCGCAGCACGCTGGTCCGCTCGGCCACCCGGACGATCCTGGCCAGCGTGTCGGTGGTGCCGCTCACGTCACCCACCAGGTCGACCTGGTCACCCACGACGACCGGCGTGCGGCCGAGTTCCCTGGCCCGCATGGCGATCACCAGTCGATCCGGGTCGGACTCGGCGGCACACGTCCAGCGGCCGCGGTCCTTGCCGATCACCATGGCGGGCGTGGAATCGGCGTGGTCGGGCCGCTTCTTGCTGCGTGGTCGGGTGCTCTTGCCCGGCCGGACCCGCACGTCGGACTCGTCGAGCCGCCGCCAGTCCCGCGAACTCACGCGAAGGCCCCGGCCAGCTGGTCGAGACCCAGCATTTTCGCCCACATCTTCGGGAAGTCCGGCAGGGTCTTGGCCGTGGTGCCGATGTCGTCCACCTCGACGCCGGGCACGCGCAGGCCGATCACCGCGCCTGCCGTGGCCATCCGGTGGTCGGCGTAGGCCTGCCAGGTGCCGCCGTGCAGAGCGCGTGGCCGGATCACGATGCCGTCGTCGGTCTCCTCGGCGTCGCCGCCGAGCCGGTTGAGCTCGGCGACCAGTGCGGCGAGCCGGTCGGTCTCGTGGCCGCGCAGGTGTGCGATGCCGCGCAGCCGGGTCGGTCCGTCGGCCAGTGCCGCGATCGCGGCCACGGTCGGCGTGAGCTCGCCGACGTCGTGCATGTCGATGTCCACACCGGACAGTGCGCCGTCGCCGGACACGGTGAGCCCGTTGTCATCCAGCCGTACGCTCGCGCCCATCTCGACGAGGATCGAGCGGATCGCGTCGCCCGGCTGGGTGGTCCTGGCCGGCCAGTCCGGGATCGTGACCGTGCCGCCGACGACGGCAGCCGCGGCCAGGAACGGCGTCGCGTTGGACAGGTCCGGCTCGATCAGCCAGTCCCGCGAGCCGATCGCACACGGTGGTACGCGCCAGGTGTTGGGCTCGGAGTCGTCCACGTCGACGCCGACCGAACGCAGTGCCTCCACCGTCATCTCGATGTGCGGCAGCGAGGGCACCGGCTTGCCGTCGTGGTGCACGGTCAGGCCGTTGTCGTAGCGGGCGCCGGACAGCAGCAGGCCGGAGACGAACTGCGAGGAGGCCGACGCGTCGATCGTGACCGGGCCGCCGGGCAGTGTGCCCGTGCCGTGCAACCGGAAGGGCAGTGTGTCACCGGTGATGTCGGCGCCCAGCGCGCGCAGCGCGTTGAGCACGGTGTCCATCGGGCGGTCCCTGGCTCGCGGGTCGCCGTCGAAGTTGACCTCGCCGTCGGCGATGGCCGCTGCCGGTGGCACGAAACGCATCACGGTGCCGGCCAGCCCGCAGTCCACATCGGCCGGGCCACGCAGGCGATGGGGCGTGACCAGCCAGGTGTCGTCCGTGCGTTCGATGATCTCGGTGCCCAGCGCCTTGAGCGCGTCGGCCATCAGCTGGCTGTCCCTGCTGACCAGCGGGTGGCGCAGCACGGACGGACCGTCGCCGATGGCGGCCAGCAGCAGCGCGCGGTTCGTGATCGACTTGGAACCGGGGACGGCGACGGTGGCGTTGATCGGCGTATCGGTCGTGGGTGCGGCCCAGTGCTGCGTCATGCTCGAATGATCCCGCACGTGTCGGTGGCACGTGTCACGATGGTGGAGAAGAGGTGAGTGGAGTGTGCGGGAGATACGCGTCGACGAAGAACCCGGCCAGGCTGGCCGCCGAGTTCGACGCCGTGGACACGACGGGTGAGGACGCGCCGAAGCCCGACTTCAACGTCGCGCCGACCAAACAGGTGATGTCGGTCGTGACCAGGCATCCGCGGGACGACGAAGGCACCCCCGACCCGGACCACACCGAACGCAGCCTGCGGGTGATGCGCTGGGGCCTGATCCCACACTGGGCGAAATCCAAGAGCATCGGCTCGAAGATGATCAACGCCCGGTCCGACACGGCCGCCACCAAGCCGGCTTTCCGCACGTCGGTGACCAAACGCCGGTGCATCATCCCGGCCGACGGCTGGTTCGAGTGGCGCCGCGATGCGAACGGCAAACAGCCGTTCTTCATGACCCGGTCCGACGGCGGCAGTCTCGCGATGGCCGGACTGTGGTCCACCTGGCGCGACCCGGCGGCCGACAAGGATGCTCCGCCGCTGGTCACGTGCGCTGTGCTGACAACGGACTCGATCGGTCAGCTCGCCACGATCCACGACCGGATGCCGCTGCTGCTGGCGCCGGAGGACTGGGTGAACTGGCTCGACCCGGACCGGCCGGATGTCGCCGACCTGCTCGGCGAGCCCAGCATGGACCTGGTCGACGCGCTGGAGCTGCGGCCGGTGTCGGACAAGGTGAACAGCGTCCGCAACAACGGCCCCGAACTGTTGGCACAGGTGACCGAGGCGACCGATCTGGACGACCCGGCGTTGTTCGACGCACCCACCTCGAAAAAATGACGTCCCTGCTGGTCGACACGCCGTACGGGCAGGCCCGTGCCGAACTGCACTGTGCGGCGTCGGGCAGTGCGGCGGTGCTGTTGGGTCATGGCGCCGGCGGCGGACTGGGTTCTCCCGACCTGGTCGCCGCGACCCGGGCGGCCACGGCAGCCGGCGTGCATGTCGCGCTGGTCGAGCAGCCCTACCGGGTGGCCGGCCGGCGGGCGCCGGCACCGGCCCGACAGCTGGACGCGGCGTGGCTGGCAGTGGCCGAAGTGCTCGGCGAGCGTTGGTTCCCCGGCATGCCGCTGGTGTTCGGTGGGCGGTCGTCCGGTGCGCGGGTGGCGTGTCGGACGGCGGGTGAGGGACAGGCCGTGGCGGTGCTGTGCCTGGCGTTTCCGCTGGTCCCGCCCGCGCGGCCGGAGCGTAGCCGGCAGGGTGAGCTGGACGGGGTGGACGTGCCGACGCTGGTCGTGCAGGGCGAGCGTGACCCGTTCGGGCGGCCTGAGCCCGCACATCACCGGGAGCTGGCGATGGTGCCCGGTGATCACTCGCTGAAGACGGGCGTGTCCGAGATCAGCCGGGTGGTCGGTGAATGGCTGGGCCGGGTGTTGCGGCCACTGGACTGACCAGCCAACCATCATCGACATGCCGGATCGGGCATTCGCAGCGACTCGCCTCCGATCGCGAGCGGTTCACTTGGCCTTGTCGCTCGGGGTGGCTTTGACCAGTCGCAGCCACGCTCGCGCCGTCGTTTCCTTGTTCGCGAGTTGGATCGCCCGGTACGACCGAACCTTGCTGCGTTCGCTGTGTCGGATGACCTCGTCGTAGAACCAGTCCGAACTGACGATCGCGAGGATCGCTGAGGATCTGGCGAACGAAGTCCGGAGCGCGTCAGCATCAACGAGTCGGAAGGCGTGTGTGATGGACGATGCGGTGACCCCGTAGTCGTCATAGGTGATCTCGCCTGCGTGCAGCGCCAACCTCAGACGTATTCGCTCCTCGGCGGGATGGGCTCGATTGTGTCTG
>DASUJK010000229.1:0-4026 GCA_036279295.1 Pseudonocardiaceae bacterium
TCTTCTCCATCGTGCTGTTCGCCGTGGTGATACTGATCCCGGCCGGTGGTTACCGGTGGTTCAACTGGAATCCGATCTTCGCGTTCTGGTTCGCCTACGTCGTCACCCGACCGCTGGGTGCGTCGATCGCCGACTGGCTGGGCAAACCGAAGGACGTCGGCGGTCTCGGCGTCGGCGACGGAGTGGTCAGCGTGGTGCTCGCCGTGCTCATCGTCGGACTGGTCGGCCTTCTTGCTGTCACACACAAGGACGTTCAGCATTCGGATGACGTTTCCGCAGCTCAGACCACCCGGATGTACCTGTAGCCGGCAGATAAGTCTCGCGTCGCCGGTTGATGTGTGGTAGGCGTAACGAGAAGGGCCGGCCCCTCGTCTCGCGATCACCAGACTCCTACGGCCTCCCGCCGCAGGAGCAGCTGCCGCGTGGAAGGAACCGGGGACAGTGAGCATTCCATTGCGTCAAGCAGTCAAGATCGGTGCCTATCTGTTCAAACAGAAACTGAAAGGCCGGGACAAGTTCCCCATCACCCTCGAACTTGAGCCGCTGTTCGCCTGCAACCTGGCGTGCGAGGGCTGTGGGAAGATCCAGCACCCGGCCGACGTGCTCAAGCAGCGCATGCCGGTCGAGCGGGCGCTGGCGGCAGCTGACGAATGTGGTGCACCCGTGGTCTGCCTGGCCGGCGGCGAACCGTTGATGCACCCGCACGTCGAGGACATCGTCGAAGGCCTGATCCAGCGCAAGAAGTTCATCTACCTGTGCACCAACGCCCTGCTGCTGCCCAGAAAGATCGACAAACTGCGCCCGTCGCCGTATCTCGCGCTCGCCGTGCACATCGACGGCCTTGAGGAACGGCACGACGAGTCGGTGGCCAAGAAGGGCGTGTTCACGCAGGCCGTCGACAACATCAAGGAAGCGCAGCGCCGCGGCTTCCGGGTCACCACCAACACCACGTTCTTCAACACCGACAGCCCGCAGACCGTCATCGAGGTACTGGACTTCCTGAACAACGATCTCAAGGTGGACGGGATGATGCTCTCGCCCGCCTACGCCTACGAAAAGGCACCCGATCAGGACCATTTCCTCGGCGTGACCGAGACCCGGGAGCTGTTCCGAAAGGCATTCGCCGACGGCAGGCGCAAGCGGTGGCGCATCAACCACTCGCCGCTGTTCCTCGACTTCCTCGAAGGCAAGGTGGATTTCCCTTGCACCGCATGGGGAATCCCGTCGTACTCGCTGTACGGCTGGCAGAAGCCCTGCTACCTGATGGGCGACGGCTACGCGAAGACCTACCAGGAACTGTTGGACACCACCGACTGGGAGGCCTACGGCCGAGGCCGTGACCCGCGTTGCTCGAACTGCATGGCGCACTGCGGCTACGAGCCGACCGCCATCATGGCGACAATGAAGTCGCTGAAGGAATCACTGCGCGCGGTCCGCTGAATCACCGGTGGATGCGCTCCGACCAGGCGCGCATCCACCGCGGCAGGCGTTCGTGGTCAGCTCTGGAGCACCTCGACCACGACGATGTCGCTGACGGCCGGTCCGTTCAGGTACCTGGACACCGTCTGCCGCAATTGGTCGGCGTGCTGGTAGATGTCCTCGACACCATCGATGGGGATGCGGGTCTCGTTCTTGTTCTCGTCGAAGAGGCCAAGGTACTTCTTCGACCGGTTGAGCCAGAGGCGGGCGATCGGCTTCCGGTTGTTGTCATCCAGCAACACGCCGAAGTAGCTCTTGTTGTCCCGAGCGACGACCCGTGCGGCGGCCACCTCACTGCAGACGATGGCGCGGACGATCCGGTAGGCCTCGATCTCCTCTTCCGTGGTGATCACGTCACTGATGGTCTCCGCCGAGTCGTTGACCTCGGCGTCATCCGGGTTTGGCACGACCTCTTCGGTGGTTTCGACGGCGCCACCAGCATAGTCCGCGCCGTCGAGCACGCTGTTCAGGCGGCCCTTCACCTGGTCGTTCAGGAACTGGCGCGCAGCCTTTTCCACCAGCGGCAGGAACTGGTCACGCACCTTCTGCGTAATCGATCCCCCGTCGTACACCCGTGCCGTCAGGAACCTGACCCACTCGTCATCGGGTTCCTTGAACTCAGCAGCGAGGATCCGCTTGATCTGCCCGATGTACTTCAGCTCACCAGCCGCGCTGACCACGGAGTCGAGGTCGAACGCCTCCTTGGTCAGTTTCGCCAGTTCGGGAAGCAGGGTCTCGTCGATGTCCGAGAAATCCAGCACCAGGTACGGTTTGCTGTCCATCAGGTTCGGCGCGTCGAGGTCGGTGTAGAACTCGTACACCTCGCCGTTGGTCAGGATCGCGATTCTCGCCTTCGTCACCGAGAAGTACCGGTAGAGCTGGGAAGCGTGCTCCATACGCAGCTGCTCGCCGACCTTCTTGACCTCGACCAGCACCTGAACCTGGCCGTCGTGAACGATCGCGTAGTCGATCTTCTCGGCCTTCTTCATGCCGTAGTCGGCAGTGAACTCGGGGATGACCTCGGTCGGATTGAAGACGTCGTAACCGAGCACGCTACCGATGAACGGCATCACAAATGCGTTCTTGGTGGCTTCCTCTGTCACGATACTGGCCTTGTGCTGTCGAATCTTCGTGGCCAGATCCTGAGCGCGATCCGCGATGTCCATAACCGACGCCTTCCTTGACTGAAGTGCTGCGCGGGCTATGTCGGCGACAACTGTCCTGATGTTACGGGGAGCGACAGAATGACTCCAAAGGTATATTTGCGTGGGTCTCGTGGTCAGATGGGGGCATGAAGGTACGGATCGGGGTCGGGCTCGGCGGCGGCAGTGAGCCCGCGACGTTCGGGGCGATGGTCGACCAACTGGAGGCGGCCGGGGTCGACTCGCTGTGGCTCTCGGAGATCGTGTTCTCATCGCAGGTCGAGCCGTTCGTCGGCATGGCGCACGCGTTGGGGCGGACGCGGAAGCTGAAGGTGGGAACCGGGGTCGCCGTGTTGCCCGGTCGGCATCCGGTGCTCGTGGCCAAGCAGTTGACGTCGTTGGCCGGGCTGGCGCCTGGCCGGGTGCTGCCGGCGTTCGGCCTGCAACCCGCCCGGCGCGGTGAGCGGCAGGTGTTTCCCGTGCCGCCCCGGCGCCGGGCTGCCGCGTTCGACGAGGGGATGCGCCTGCTCCGACTGTTGCTGACCGAGGACGACGTCTCGTTTCAGGGCGAGTTCCACACCGTGGAGCACGTCACCGTCGGGCCACGACCGGCGAAGCCGCTGGACATCTGGCTCGGCGGCGCCGCCCCGGCCGCCATGGAGCGGATCGGCAGGCTCGCGGACGGCTGGCTGGGCAGCTTCCTCTCCCCCGACCAGGCCCGCAAGGGCCGCGAGGCCATCCAGGCCGCCGCACACGCCGCCGGCCGGGAGATCGAACCGGACCACTTCGGGCTGAGCCTCGCCGTGGCCACCGACGGCATCCCGCCTGCCCTGATCCAGACCGCACACGAACGCCGCCCCGGTACCGACCCGACCGAGCTGGTCGCGGACGGCTGGGCACACGCCCGCGACCTTCTCAATCGGTATGTCGACGCCGGCCTGACCAAGTTCGTCGTCCGCCCGGCCACCCCGAACACCGACTACACCGAGTTCCTGGACCGCTTCGCCACCGAACTACTGCCCCTCCAGAACTAACGGAACGCCTCGGCCAGCCACCACGATCCGCCGTCATCGGCGATCTTCGCGTCGATCACCAGCGGTGTCTCGCGAGTACCGGCCAGCCACGTGTGCACCGGGGCCAGATCGGCAGGCGCGCGGACAGTGATCCCCGTGGCACCGAACCCACGCGCGATCGACGCGATGTCGGTGTCCGGGAAGCGGACCGTACCCAGGTCGGCGTCGGGGCCGAAATGGTGGATCTCGGCACCATAGGCAGCGTCGTTGTAGACCACGATCACCAGCGGCAACCCGAGCCGGACCGCGGTCTCCAGCTCCGCGATGGCCATGTGGAAACCGCCGTCGCCGAGCGCGGCCACCGGTAGCCGGTCCGGCCTGGCCAGTGCCGC
>DASUJK010000230.1:0-2827 GCA_036279295.1 Pseudonocardiaceae bacterium
GTGCCCCTTCGGTGATCTCCAAGGTGAGGTCGCGCGGGTCGAAGTCCGTGTGCCGCAGGGTCGTGAGTACGTCCTCGACCAGGGATCCCCGCTCAGTCAGTTGGTGCGGAGAGATGTTGACATTGAGCTGGAGCCGCTGGCCGGCGGGAAGGTCGCGCTGCCAGGCGCGTACCTGCCGGCAGGACCGTTGCAGCACCCAGTTTCCGAGTTGGGTGATGAGGCCAGTTTGCTCAGCGACGGTGACGAAGGTCTGCGGGGGTATCTGCCCGTGCTCGGGGTGTTCCCAGCGGACCAGCGCCTCCAGGCCGACCAGTTGGCCGGAACCGAGGGTGACGATGGGTTGGTACCGCAAGCCCAACTGGCCGTCCCGCAGGGCCAGCCTCAGATCCTCCTCCAGCCGGCAGGGAGTGCCGCCGGCTGGCTCGGGCTGGGCGTCGGCGTAGAGCCGCCAGCTACCTGTGTTGTGCCGCTTGGCCAGGTACATCGCCATGTCGGCGCGGCGCAGCAGTTCACTGGGCTGATCGGAGTCCGCATGGGACAGTGCAATGCCGATGCTCGCGTGAGCCACCATCTGACGGTCCAGAACGGTCATCGGTCTGGTCATCCCGGCGACGATGTGCCGCGCCACCGCCACCGCGGCGTCGTAACCGTCGATGTCGTTCAGCACGATGGCGAACTCGTCACCGCCCAGCCGCCCGATCGTGCAGTCCGTGGTGGGAACGCTGTGGGTGAGCAGGTGGCCGAACGCGACCAGCATGCTGTCACCGGCGTCGTGTCCGAGGGTGTCGTTGATCTGCTTGAAGCCGTCCATGTCGACCAGCAGGACCGCCACGTGCCGCCCGGATCGCTGCGCCCTGGCCATGGCCCGCTGGAGGTTCTCCCGCAGCCGGACGCGGTTGGCCAGACCGGTGAGGCTGTCGGTGGCGACGAGTTCGTGGTTCTTCCTCAGGACCAGGATCTGCCGGGTCACCACCAGGCCGGTGATGACGAAGGCGCCGGCGACCAGTCCGCCCCACGGGTACAGGTTCTCCCGGACCGCACGCACCAGTAACAGGCTGTATCCCAGCGCGATGGCCAGGTAGGGCAGGGTCGTGACCGGGCGTGGCGTGTGGTCGGTGGTCTCCCCGTTCCGGTCCAGGCGGTGCCGGTGTGCCTGCCGGTGCTGTTCGTGCGCCGCGGCGGCCATCAAAAACACCGCCGACATCCAGAACAGGAATGGCCAGGTCTGTTCCTGGCTCCGTTTCCACACGTGGGTTACGCCCAGGTCGCCCACCACCAGAAGGCCGGCGGCCGTTGCGAGTATGCATGACGGGCGGCGGACCGACGTCGCGGTACCGCGTAACAGGACGGTCGTGGCGCCGAACACCAGCACCAGGTCTCCGATCGGATACGCCACGGCGACCGCCAGCGGCGCGACCAACGCGCCGTGCGCGGACAGGGCGGGACCCAGGCTCGTGTACCACAGCACCATGAAACTGCCGGCGACCACGGTGCCGATGTCGAGGATGAGCCGGTACCGATCGTTCGTGCTGGTCAGCCGAAGCGGGAGTGACAGCAGGCCGGTCAGCAGGACCGGCACGAACGCCAACCGGAACGCGTCAGCGGCGGACGGTACGGCCAGGTTGGGTCCGCCGACGATGAACAGGACACCGGAGATCGCCAGGAGCGCGAAACTCATCGCGACAATGCGCCAGCCCCGTCGCGTTCGCTGGTCCAACCTGGGATGTCGGCTGACCCGCACGCCGAGCACCAGCGCGACGATCTCGAAGAGTTGCATGAAGCTACCGGCGACGGCGCGGGTCAGGTCGGTGTTCACCAGTGCGGTGAGCGGGAACGCCACCAGCGAGACGCCGAAACTGCCGTACAGCACGATCGTTGAACGGCCCCAGCCACGGATGTCCACCACAACCCTTCCCAGCGCGCGGAAAGGTGCCATCAACACTCCAGCTCTCGTGGCGAACTCCACGTCGTAATGGTCGGCCGCCCGGCATCGATTCAGAGACGGGCGAATTCTTCAAGTGCTCATCCTAGGCAGTACACCGCCAAGCCGGTGATCCAGACGGGCAATTGGAGTACTGTTCTCACACGCGGGGATGCGAGTAGGTCCCGATCACGGTGTCGATGCGACACCGTTCGTTGGATCCGTGTACACAGCGTGATTCGGCTGTCTCTCTCCGCACAGACCCTGGCCGTGGAGCCCGGCCGTGCCACGGAGTGTGGTCACCCGCGAACGGCTCAGTCGCAGAAATCTGGATGCTGATCTGTCCTGCTCCGGATGGCGCGCCGCTCCCCGGCCGTGGACCGCGGCATCGGTCCCGGTCGGTTCACAGAGAGGGTCAGGATTCCGGCGCGTCGGCGTGTCGGGGCTTCGCGACGCGGGCCGGGGCGGGCCGTTCGACCAGGATACCGAACCCGACCAGCGCGGCCAGGCACAGCGCGTCCAGCCAGGCGATGCCGGCCACGGTGCGGTGTCCGACCGCGTACACCAGCCCGACGAAGGCGGTCATCGCCGCCCACAGTCCCCAGGAGATCCGGTGACCGCGCACGGCCAGGTTGGCGTACAGTAGCAGTTCGGCCAGCGCCACCAGGCTGCCCACCAGCGCGAACACCCCGACCACCATGCCCAGCGTCTGGTAGTCGGCGCCGAACACGAACGGGAGCACCGTCGGGCCGGTCAGCGTCGCGCCCAGCGTGGCCGCCACGGCGGTGCCACAGACCAACCAGAACGCCCGGCGCAGCAGCCCCTTGCGCCGGTCCGGATCGGACAGCCGCGGGAAGACGACCACGGCCACCACGTGCAGCAGCCAGAACACCCCCTTGGCGGTCA
>DASUJK010000231.1:0-20686 GCA_036279295.1 Pseudonocardiaceae bacterium
GGCAGCCCCGGCAAGAGCTGGGAGTGGCGGTGTCATGCTGGCCCTCGAAGGGCGACCGACCCAGGCCATCTCCCGGCCCTCGCCGAGCTCCTACAAGGTCATCTAACAACCTCGTAGGAAGGATGGTGCCCTAGTGACCGAGCCGCGGGACCTGCGCGCGTTGATCGCCCAGTTGGAGGCGCAGGAGGAGCACCTGGTGTTCGGGCGCTTCGACAACGACGACGCGTGGCGACTGGGCAGCGCGATGGTCGCCGAGGCCACCGAACGCGGCCTGCCGGTCACGATCGACATCCGTCGGCACGGCCACCAGTTGTTCCACGCGGCGCTGCCGGGCACGACACCCGACAACGACGCGTGGATCGACAGGAAGGTCAACGTCGTCGACAGGTTCTCGGCGGCGTCCTACCTGGTCGGCCGGCGCCTCGCGGCAGCAGGCAACCCGTTGAACGAGTTCGGTGGCGTCGAGCCGATCCGGTACGCCCCGCACGGCGGCGCGTTCCCGATCCGCATCCGCGACGTCGGCGTCGTCGGCACGATCACCGTGTCCGGCCTGCCACAGGCCGACGACCACGCCTTCGTCACGGAGATGATCGCGGCCTACCTGGGGTTGTGACTAGCTCAGGTCCCACTCGCCGGGCGCGCTCATGTGCAGCAGGTTGGCCAGGCCAGCGTCGTCGAACGCCTTGGCGACCTGGTCGCCGTTCTCGCTGAAGTGGGCCCAGCTGTCGTAGTGGGCCGGCACGACCCTGGACGCACCGAGCACGGCTGCGGCTGCCGCGGCCTGCTGGCTGGTCAGGGTGAGCGGGCGGCCGCGTTCCCGGACCGGCACGCGGGCGGCGCCGATGAACAACAGTGCGACGTCGACCGGGCCGTAGCGGCGAGCGACTTCGGCGACGACGCCGATGGACGCGTTGTCGCCGCTGACGTAGACGGTGGGCAGGTTGTCGCCGGACAGCAGGAACCCGGTGACCTCACACAGCACGTGGCCGTCGTCGTCGCGCTCGGCGTCGGCCGGACCGTGGATGGCGGGCAGGGCACGGACGGTGAGGTCGCCGTGGCCGTCACCGCGCGGGATCGTCGTGGTCTCCCAGGTGGCCACACCGGTGGCGGTCACACCGAGCCGGCCGGCGCTGATCGGGCCGGTGATCAGGTTCGGGGCCGCCAGCGCGAACTCGCGGCCGGCGTCGTCCAGGTTGTCGGCGTGCACGTCGTGGCTGACCAGCACGGCGTCCACCTGGCCGAGTTCGGCCGCCGGCACGGACGTGTCGTTCAGCTTGGTCAGGTAGGCGTGCTCACCGGCCGGATCGAACGTCGGGTCCGTGACCAGCCGCAGCCCGCCCATGTCGATGACGGTGGTGGGGCCGCCGAGAACACCGATTCCGAAGTCCAACCGTTGTGCGTCAACACGTTGTGGCATGCCGCCACCCTAGATCACGTCGGCCGGTCGGCAGTCAGGATGGTGATCGGGCCGTAGTCGCCGGGCGCGGTGTCCGTTACGTGGCTCGGCGACCGGCGAGCAGGTCCGGCCGGTCCGCGAGCGGCTCGATGGTCAGCACGACATCAGTCAACACAGCCGCGCGAAGGGTCGACACACCGAGCATGACGGGTCGACACCCCGCCTGAACGGTCGACTCGCGCGTCGGAGTGGTCGACTCGCCCGAACAGCCAAACTCCCCAGGTCGGCTGACTTCGGCATCTTCCCCGTTGGCAACGGGCGGCCTACAGTGTCCCAAACAAAAGAGCCAATGTCTGGCACAAAAGAGGTATCCGTGAACTGGGATGACGTGGACCGCGCGGTCGCCGACGGCGCCGAGGACGCCTTCGAGCTGCTCGAACGGCTCGTTGCCCAGCCCAGCACCGTCGGCAACGAAGCAGGCGCACAGGAAGTGCTCGCCGAAGCCCTCACCGACCTCGGCTGCACGATCACCCGGCTGCCCATCCCGGACGGCATCGCCGATCACCCGGCCGCCGGCCTTCAGCAACGGCCCTACACCAACCGCTACGACCTCATCGGCCAGCGCGGCCACGCACCAGGACCATCCCTCCTCATCAACGGCCACATCGACGTCGTCCCCGCCGATGACACCTCCCGCTGGACCCACCCGCCGTTCCAACCCGTGCGCGCCGACGGCTGGCTGCGCGGCCGCGGATCGGGCGACATGAAGGCCGGTTTCGTCGCGGGCATCCTGGCCATCAAAGCCCTCGACGCCGTCGGTTGGCACCAGAACGGCCGCCTCACCATCGTCTCCGCCATCGAGGAGGAGTGCACCGGCAACGGCACCCTCGCCGCTGGCCTGGCCGGGTACACCGCCGATGCCGCCCTCCTGCTCGAACCCACCGATCTGGACATCCTGCTCGGCGGTGTCGGCATCATCTGGCTGAACATCGAGGTCGAGGGCCGAGCGGCGCACGCCCACGTCGCCGCCTCCGTCGTCAACCCGGTGCTGGCCGCCCAACCGGTACTCGACGCCCTGCGCGATGTCGAGCGCGAACTCAACGACCACAACACCGATCCCGCGTTCGCCGCCCTCACCCATCCCTACACGATCAACGTCGGCACCTTCCACTCCGGCGACTGGTCCTCCAGCGTCCCGGCTGTCGCCCGGCTCGGCGTCCGGGTCGGGCATCCCCGCGACTGGACCGCCGATGACGCGCTGGACAAGGTCCGGGACGTCGTCGGCAAGGCATGCGCCAACGATCCTTGGCTGGCCGAACACCCACCGAGGATCGAACTCTCCGGCTACCGCGTGCAGGGCCACGCGCTGCCACCCGACGCGCCACTGGCCGAGCAACTCGCCCAGGCCCACCGCGCGGCCCACCACAGCGAACCGGCCAGAATCACCCTCGGCAGCACCACCGACGCCCGCTACTACCTCAACCAGTTCGACATGCCCGCCGTCGCCTACGGGCCGACCACCCGCAACATTCACGGCACCGACGAGGCCGTCGAACTGGCCAGCATCGTCGCGACCGCGCGCACGGTCGCCCGCTTCCTGGCCGGGTACTACGCATGAACGGGCCGATCGGAGCACTCCGCCCGCTGGGCTCGGAAACGGCGGGCGCACGCATCGCGGCTCGGTTCGTCACGGCGATCGCGCTCGGCCAGTTCGTGCCCGGCCAGAAGCTGCCCAACGTGCGGGAACTGGCCGGGTTGCTGGAAGTCAGCCCGACGACGGTCCGCGAAGCACTGGGCCGACTGTCCGCACTCGGTTACGTCACCGTCCGGCGCGGCAGGGCAGGCGGCACCTTCGTCACCGACCAGTGGGGGCCGGAGTCCGACGCGATGGTGCGCAGCGCCCTGCAACCGGAGTGGGCCAGGCTGGAGTCCCTGCTCGACTTCCGGTCGCTGATCGAGCAGCAGATCGCCCGCACCGCCGCCCACCGGTGCACCAAACACGACAGCCGCCGGATCAAGAACGCGCTGCTGGCCTACGAGCAGGCCGGCACCGACCGCGAGTCCTCTCGGGTCGCGGATCTCGAAGTGCACCAGTCCATCGCGTTCGCGGCGCACAACCCACACCTGGTCGACCTGAGCCTGCGCGTCCGGCACGACGTCAGTCTCGGCTTCGAGGCGGAACCGTACAACGCGACGGTCCGCGAACGTGCCCTGCACCAACATCCCCTGCTCGCGCACGCGATCCTGGATCACGAGCCCGAACTGGCGGCGCGCCTTGCCGCCGAGCACTTCTCACTGACCGAGAAGACGCTCCGCACGCTGCACGACCGCGTCCTCAAGACGCCAGGCAGCAACGGTTAGCTCTCTGCATCGGAGGCATCATGCCCACTGTTTCCGTGGGGGACATCGACATCCACTACGTCCTGGAGGGCGACGGACCCGAAACCGTCGTCCTGATCAACGGCCTGGCCGACGACCTGACCACCTGGGACTTCCAGGTGCCCGCTCTGCTGGCGGCCGGCTACCGGGTGCTGCGCTTCGACAACCGGGGTATCGGCTCGACCAGCAAACCCGCAGGCCCGTACAGCAGCGCCCAGTTGGCCACCGACGCCAAAGGGCTCGTCGACCAGCTCGGCGTCCCGCGCTTCCACCTGATGGGCGTGTCGATGGGCGGCATGATCGCGCAGACGTACGCGCTGGCCCATCCGGACGACCTGCTCTCGCTGACCCTGGCCTGCACCTACGCGGCACCCGGCCCGTTCTGCGGCCGGATGTTCGCCATGTGGGCCGATCTGGCGCCGGTACTCGGCGTGCCGTTCGTGATGCGGGACGTGACGCTGTGGGCGTTCACGCTCGACTTCTTCCAGCGGCGCGAGGCGGAGTTGGCCGAGTTCGAGACCGCGATGCGCTACCTGGACATGCCGGTGCACGCCTATCTCGCGCAACTGGCTGTCATCCAGCAGCACGACACGACAGCCGACCTGGCGCGCATCACCACACCAACCCTCGTACTGGCGGGGGAGCAGGACATCCTGATCCCGGTCGCGCTGTCCGAGGAGCTGTGCAAGGGCATTCCCGGTGCCGAGTGGCGCGCCACCCCAGGCGGCCACGGCTGCGTCTGGGAACACCCCGACCCGTTCAACGCGACGTTCGTCGAGTTCCTGCGCGCACACCAGGAGGTGGCGTCATGACAACCGAGATCAGACCCACGGTGGACGGCCAGTTCCTCGGCGATGGCAAGGCATCCGGCAAACTCGGCCTGCTCGGTGTGATGATGCCGGGGCTGGCCCAGATCGCGCCGGCGTTCAACCTGTTCTTCACCGCGGGCGTGATGGCATCGCTGGCCGGTGCGTCCATTCCGCTGGTGTTCCTGATCAGCATGGTGGGCATGGTCGCGACCGGGTCCAGCCTGGCGCAGTTCTCCAGCATCTATCCAAGCGCCGGTTCGTTCGTGACCTACATCGCCAAGGCCATCGGCTCCCGCGTGGCCACCGCGGTGGGTGTGATCACCGTGCTCGGCTACATGATCGCCTTCGGCGGCATCTACATCTTCGTCGGACAGTACATTGTGGACAACGTGCTCGGCGATCCGCACCTCTGGGGGGTCACGCAGATCGTGACGATCCTCTACGGTGTGCTCGTCACCGCCCCGGTCATCATCGGCCTGAAGGTCGGCATCCGGTCCACCATCGTGCTGTACCTGTTCGAGGTGGTGCTGCTGCTGGTGATCGGCATCGCGATCCTGGTGCACGGCGGCCACGACGGCCTGTCCGCCACCCCGTTCACCTGGCCGCACGGCAGCGGCGCCAAGGACATCTTCGTGTCGTTCAGCCTCGCGGTGCTCGCGTTCGGCGGGTTCGAGGCGTCCGCGCCACTGGCCGAGGAGACCCGCAACCCACGGCGCAACGTGCCGATCGCGGTGCTCGGCTCGGTGATCATCAGCGGTCTGATCTACGTCTTCGGGTCGTACGCGATCGTCACCGCGTTCGGTGCCGGCCACGCCGACGTGTTCGCCGGTGACAGCAACCCGTTCCACACCGCGACAAAGGCGTTCATCGGCTTCCTGGCACCGGTCATCACCTGGGTGTTCCTGTCCAGCGTGACCAGTTCCTACGTGGCCGCCAACACCCAGACCTCCAGGGTGCTGTTCGCGGGCGCGCGGGGTGGCTTGTGGCCCAAGGGGTTGACCGCGATCAGCGGCCGGTTCCGCACGCCGTGGGTGGCCGCGATCGTGTTCGTGGCGCCGAGCATCGCGATCGGTGTCGTGTCCACCGCGTTCACCGATCCCGGTACGGCATCAGGGTTCCTGAGCACGTTCGGCATCCTCGGCCTGGTGATCATGTACGTGGTCGCCGACTTCGCGCTGATCGTGCAGTGGGTGAAGCTGCGCAGGGCCGGTACCCGGAAGAACCCGCTGCTGTGGGTGGTGGTGCCGATCATCGGGCTCGCCGTGCTGGCCATCCCGATCTGGGGTGACCTGCGGCCCGGCCAGGCGGCGCCGTACAACGCGCTGCCGTGGCTGACCATCGTGCTGCTCGCCGTCGGCGTCGTCTACGCGATCGTGCTCGGCATCGTCCGGCCGCGTGCGCTGGTCAACGCGCCAGCACTGCTGGAGGGCGCCGACGCACCCGCGGAGGACTAGAGATCGGCCAGCACGGCGGGCGTCAACTCGGCCAGGCCGGCCAACACGGTCCGGGCGCCGGCCAGGGCGTCGGCGTCCGGTGGGTACTGCGGGCGGGGGACCGCCACCACCCGCAGGCCTGCCGCCGTGGCCGAGCGCAGGCCGTTGCTGGAGTCCTCGACTGCGGCACACCGGTGCGGCGGCACGCCGAGCCGCTCGGCGACCGCGAGATAGATGTCGGGTGCCGGCTTGCCGTGCGCGACGGCCTCGGTGGACATCGTCGCCGCGAACAGTGGGGCGATGCCGGCCGTGTCCAGCACGGTGTCGATGAGCAGCGGCGGGGACGAACTGGCCAGGCCGAGCGGCCAGTGCTCCGCCGCCGTGCGGACCGCGTCGACGGCACCGGGCAGCAGCGGCAGGTGCTCGGCGTAGGCGGCCGCCATCCGCGCGACGACCAGTTCGGCGACGTCGCCGGCGGGCAGCCGCACGCCGAGGTCGTCGCTGAGGTACCGCGCCCACTCTCCCGTGCTCATGCCCATCAGCCGCCACTGCGTGTCCGGTGCCCACTGGCCGCCGTGCTCGGCCACCACGGCGCGACGGACGTCCTCCCACACCGGTTCGGAGTCGACCAGCACACCGTCCATGTCGAAGATCACCGCGTCGATCCCAGTGTTGATCCCAGTGCCGGTCACGGCATCGATCATGCCAGCCGGAACCAGATCTCGACGGTGGTGCCCTCGGCGACGGTGTGCACCCGCACGAGGTCGGCCAGGTGGTTGACCAGCAGCAGGCCTCGGCCACGCAACTGGTAGGTCGTCGCCGGTCGGCGGCCGGCCAGCGGGTCGGTGATGTGGCCACGGTCGCGCACCTGGCACACCAGCCCGGCGCGGTCGCGACCGAACAGCACCGTGGCCTCGCAGTGGGCATGCTCGATGCTGTTGCTGGCCAGTTCGGTCAGTGCGAGCACCAGATCCGCGACACGCTCGTCGGCGAGCCCGTGGCCGACCGCGAACTCGGCAGCCAACTGGCGCAGGCCGGTCATGTCCGGGGAGTCCACGGTGTAGGCCGACGCGTCGGCAGGCGCGGCGAGCGGGACATTGCCCGAGGCCACGGCCACGTCCGGAGCGAACCGGTCGCTCGGCCACGAGCCGGTCACGTCGGCGATCATCGGGTGGGTGGTGGCCGCGTCCACCACGGCGTCCTCGCGCAGCCGGGCCACGTCGTACGGGCACAGGATCGTGGCGCTCCGGCTGGCGAACGCCTGGTTGATCAGTGCCTCGTGCTGAACGCAGGCCGGGTACTCGTGGGCGGTGCGCAGCGGCCAGACCGGCTCGCCGATCACCCGCACGGTCCGGTCGGGATGGGCGTCGGCGAACGCGAGCAGCACTGTCGGGATGATCCGACCGGGATTGCGGCCGACCTCGGTCATGTCCAGCCAGCGCACGTCGACCGCTGCCGAACCCAGCTCGGCACGGAGGAGCGCGAGCTGTCGTGGTGGCACGGACACGGCCACCGGTTCGCCTGCCGCCAACCCGGCGGTGACGAACGGAACGATGCCGGTCAGATACTCGGTGTCACCGCGATACAGCAGCGCCGCGTGCACGAACGGGGTGACCGCTGTGCTCGCTGTCATCACGCGTCAGACTACGCCGGAACAGCTGCGCGGCAGGGCTGTTGGCCTCAGCGGCGTCGGGTTGCGTTGTGTAGGCGCGCCCGTGTCCGCCAGTACGCCCGCCGCATGGCCATCAGCTGCCGGTGCTGTTCGGACAGATCCACCAGCCGGCGCCGGACGCCGCCCACCACCAGTTCCTCGGCGGGTCGGGTGTGTCGCCGCATGAGTTCGGCGATCGCCCGCACGGCGATGTCCGCGATCTCGGAGTCGGTGGTCTCCTGCGGGCCTGGCGCGGACCCGGTTGCCGCCGGGATCAGGTCGGCCAGGTCGCCGACGACGTCGTAGCCCGCCGAGCCGATCCCCGCCGCGAACCGCTCGGCGACCTCGGTGGCCCACTCGCGAGCGTCGGAGGGCAGCACGATGGCGGTCCGCCTGCTCAGCGCGGGCAGGATCTCGTCGGCGAGTTCACCCTTGACCACCCGGATGTACTCCGGCCATGCGATGCTGTCGCCGAGTTCGGTGTTCAGCCTGCGCAGTAGCTCGGTCTGCACCAGGTCCAGTGACGAGTTGCGCGATGTCTCGGTCATGTCGAAGCCGGTCGGGTCGATGCCGAGCACGGACGTGCACCGCTGCCACAGCAGATCGGTGGCCGAGCCGCGGGGCGGCACCGTGACCACGTGCACCCGTTCCGGCGGCAGGCCCGCTCCCCACGTGCGCAGCACCTGTGGCAGGTCCTGGTACGACCAGAAGATCTCAGCCGATTCGGCCTGCCGGCCGTCGCGCACCTGCCCGACGAACTCGGTGAATCCGGTGGTGCGCTTGTTCTTCACGTCTTCCTGCCACACCGACGGGATCTGCCGGACCAGGTCCCGTGCCGTGCAGACGATGTGCACCTCGGCGAAGGTCAGCGCGGTCAGCGCCTCGGCTGCCTGGGCCGGGCTCGCGATGGCGAGCAGTTCACTGGAGATCACCACGTCGCCCGACCACACCGAGGTCTGCTCGCACAGCCAGTGCCACGCGCCCGCGGTGTGCGGCTCGATCCAGCCCTGATAGCGGTCGGGCAGCAGGTCGACCGCAGCTCGGTGATGGGCGGCCGGGTCGCGGCCGGGGTAGAGCAGTCCTTGCGCTGCCGTGTTTGTCCGGTTACGCCACAGGACCTCCTGCATGAACGTGGTGCCCGTCTTGGGTAGGCCGATGTGCAGGTAGATGCGACGGGGGGAGGACATAGCCAGCAGACCCTAATTGCCGGCCCTCGCCGGTCGCCTGGCATTGGACCGAAGGTCAGCTCAGAAAACGATAAGAAGTGGGCCGCACGGGTACCCGTCGGTCGGGTGCACCGTCACGCCGCACCTACAGTGACATCACTGCCGGTGACCAGTTGGAGGCGAACGAACGAATGTCGGTGTGCGGCACCCCGCGACTGCGCCGAGGCGCGACGGTATGGCTGACCGGCCTGCCCGGCGCGGGCAAGTCCACCATCGCCACCACCGTCGCGACGATGCTCCGCGACGACGTGCCGACCGAGGTGCTGGACGGGGACGAGTTGCGCGCCACGATCTCCAGCGAACTCGGGTTCTCCGCCGAGGACAGGAACATTCATGTACGTCGTGTCGGGTTTATCGCGGAATTGTTGGCCAGCCATCGGATATTGACACTCGTACCGGTCATCGCGCCGCTGGCGGATGCGCGGAGCGCCGTTCGCGAACACCACCGCAGGTGCGGCACCGATTTTCTTGAGGTGTATGTCTCGACTCCGGTCGCCGAGTGCGTGCGGCGCGACCCGAAGGGTCTTTATGCACGTGCGTTAGCCGGTGAACTGACCGGGCTGACGGGGGTCGGCGCCGACTACGAACAGCCGTCGACGCCCGATCTTCTCTTGGATACCACGGACATCGACGCCACGGTAGCCGCTGCACGGGTGTTACACCTGCTCGCCGACCGGCAGTTACTGGACGGTGTCCCGACCGATGGTCCGAACTCGTAGCGATACACGTCACATCGACGAAGGCACAAACCTTTCGGCCACCTCACCCGTATCCCACTTGTGCGACTGACTAGCTGGCCAGCGACTGAGTCCGCACGGTGAGGAAAGGGACCACAATGTTAGGTGAGGCTTCGTTTCGTAAGCTGCCGTTGGCCATCCGAATCGGTCTGTCGGTAGCTGCGGTCGGCGTACTGACGGTTGCCTGTGGTACCAGTACCGTTACCACCACCACGAGCAAGGGCTCTGCGCCAAGCATCGTGACCGGTGGCCTGGTGACCGTCGAGACGCAGCACAACGCCATCGGCACCTTCCTCACCGACCAGACCGGCAAGGCGCTGTACGTGTACACCCCCGACACGACGACGATGTCGAACTGCAACGGCACCTGCGCGACCCTGTGGCCGCCGGTGACCAGCAACGACATGGTGTCGGCATCGGGCGGTGCCATGGCAGCCGATCTTGGCACCATCACGCGGTCGGACGGCACGACGCAGATCACCTACGCGGGTCACCCGCTGTACTACTACGAAGGTGACACCGCTGCAGGCCAGACCAACGGCGAGGGTCTGATGAACATCTGGTTCCTGTTGTCCCCGTCCGGTGTGCGGATCGTGGGGCCGGCGACCGGATCGAACGACTGACCACACCGGGTGCGGTCCGGCCGCCGATGGGGTATTGCATGACGTGTGGATCCGGCACAGGCACTGCGACAGATCGCGTTCCGGCTCGAACGGGCGGGCGCGCCGACCTACCGGGTCCGCGCGTTCCGCAAAGCCGCCGCGGTGGTGGACGAGCTGCCGCCCGGTGAGATCGAGAACCGCATCCGGGCCGGCACACTGCAACAGTTGCCCGGCATCGGCAAGGCCACGGCGACAGTTGTCGAGCAGGCGGCCGAGGGTCGGACCCCGGACTACCTCGCCGGCCTGGTCGAGCAGGTGCCTGAACAGCCGAGAACGGGCCTGCGGATCGAGCTGCGCGGGGACTGTCACACGCACTCGGACTGGTCGGACGGTGGGTCGCCACCACGGGAGATGGCCGAGGCAGCCCGTGCGCTCGGCCACGAGTGGGTCGCGCTGACCGACCACTCGCCCCGGCTCACCGTGGCCAGGGGCCTGTCGCCGGACCGGTTGCGCGAGCAGTTGGCGCTGCTGGCGCAGATCAACGCCGAGCTGGCTCCGTTCCGCGTCCTGTCCGGCATCGAGGTGGACATCCTGGACGACGGTTCGCTGGACCAGGAGCCGGAACTGTTGGACCAGTTGGATGTCGTGGTGGCCAGCGTGCACTCGCACCTGCGGATGCCGGCCGCCGAGATGACGCCGAGGATGATCGCCGCGGTGCGCAACCCGCACGTGGACGTGCTCGGCCACTGCACCGGCAGGCTGATCACCGGCCGGGGCAGACCGGAGTCCACGTTCGACGCGGCCAAGGTGTTCACCGAGTGTCGCGATCACGGTGTCGCGGTGGAGATCAACTGCCGGCCGGAACGCCGTGATCCACCCGATCCGCTCCTCGCGACGGCTGTGGAACTGGGCTGTGTCTTCGCCATTGACACGGATGCGCACGCACCCGGTCAACTCGACTGGCTGGACGACGGTTGTCGGCGGGCCGAGCTCAATTCGATACCGACCGAACGTGTCATCAACGCCGGCACCGCCGAGGAACTGGTGGAACGCAACCGCCACTGATCGGTGCATTCCATTGTTGGTCGCCGTCGTCGTGTTCGTTCCGTTGTTCCGTCGACACCCGGTATGATGGAGGAGAACGAGGTCACGGTTCGAGTAAGATGGTGCTGTCAATACTCTGTCCGGTTGAACATCTTCACCCTCCTTTATCAGTTGAATTGCCGTGAAGATATGGCCGAAAGTAGATTGTTTCGTCACTCAACCTGACGAATGCTCACGGGCATGAGCGGCAGACGTCATCTCCGCGTGGTCTTGGCGACGACAACGGCGGCGCTTCTGGCGACCGCCTTGTCGAACGCCCCGGCCACCGCGGCACCCCAACAGGGCAACGGAAAAAGTGAGGCCGTCATCGTACTGATGCGGGCTCAACATCCCGATCTGAAGCCGAAGACAGACGCGAAACAACGACAGCAAGCGGTCAGTGCCGACCAGGCGGGGGTGGTGGCCGACCTCCGCAGCCACGGCGCGACGCACGTCCAGCAACTCAACACGGTGAGCGCGGTCGCCGCGACCGCGACACAGAGCGAGATCAGCAGGTTGGAAGCCAACCCGCAGATCGCGAGCGTGGTGCCGGACCGCATGATCCCGCTGCCCGCGACGGCCGGGACGAACGCACGCCCGACCGATCAGCCGGGTGGTCGCGCGCAGTGCACGTCCGACCCGAGCAAGCCGCAACTCGAACCTGAGGCACTCAGCCTGACCAACACCGAGAACCCGAATCCGAGTGTGCCGCAGGCACACGACATCGCCACCGGCAAGGGCGTCAAGATCGCGTTCATGGCCGACGGTATCGACATCGACAACCCGGACTACATCCGTCCGGACGGCACCCCGGTCTTCGCCGACTACCAGGATTTCTCCGGTGACGGCAAGAACGACGCCAGTGGCGGTGCTGAGGCATTCGGTGACGCCAGTTCGCTGGCGGCACAGGGCAACACCGTGTTCGACCTGTCCACCGCGCTGCCCAACGCGGGCCTGCCGGCGGGCTGCACGTTCCGCATCAAGGGCTTCGCACCCGGTGCCTCGCTCGTCGGCATCAAGGTGTTCGGCCAGTTCGGTGCGCCAGAGTCGGCGTTCGTGCGTGGCATCGACTACGCGGTGAACGTGGACAAGGTGGACGTGATCAACCAGTCGTTCGGTGGTTTCGACTTCCCGGACGGCGCAGCCGACCCGGTCGCCATCGCCGACGAGGCCGCCATCGCGGCCGGCGTGACCGTCGTCGCGTCCAGCGGGGACTCCGGCACGTCCGGCACCGTCGGCACGCCGGCCAGCGCACCCGACGTCATCGCGGCGGCGGGCACCACGTCCTACCGGCTCAACGCGCAGGACAAGGGCTACCCGACGTTCGTCAGCAACAACATCTCGGGCCTGTCCTCCGGTGGTCCGACGTTGGACAACAAGTACGTCGACATCGTCGCCCCCTCGGTGAGCGGCATGGCCGACTGCACGGTGGGCGATCCATGGCCCGAGTGCACCCAGAACAGTCAGGCGTTCGGCGGGACCAGCCAGGCCTCACCGTTCGTCGCGGGTGCCGCCGCGCTGGTCATCCAGGCCTACGCGGACAGCCACCACGGTGCCCGGCCGACCCCGGCGCTGGTGAAGCATCTGCTGCTGGGCACGGCGACCGACATCAACGCGCCGTCCGACCAGCAGGGTGCCGGTCTGCTCAACAGCCTGGCCGCGGTGCAGGCCGCCCAGGCCGTCGGCAACACGCGCGACAGTGACAGCAACGCGCTGGTTCCGTCACACACCCAACTGGATCTGACGGGCGCCGCCGGCAGCACCCAGCACGCGTCGGAGACGGTGACCAACGAGTCCGACCACCCGCAGACCGTCACCGCCAGCTCGCGTGAGGTCGGCCCTCGGACGTTCTCGTTCAACAAGACCGTCCAGATCACCGGCGCCACCCCGCCGCCCGCCAACCCACCGGGCGGTCCTGGCGAGAGTCCGCAGGCTGCTCCTTCGTTCACGTTCAACGTCGCGAAGAACACCCAGTGGATGACGGCGGAGATGGCATGGCCGGGCACCGCGACATCGGGTCAGCTCGCGTTCGAGCTGTTCGACCCGAAGGGTGACCTGGTCGAGGAGTCCTACGACTTCGGGTTCACCGACTTCCAGCACGTCGGCATCCACGACCCGGCAGCGGGCGCGTGGACGGAGAAGATCCTCTGGGACAACGGTCGTGACCACTTCCAGGAGGCACTGGACGCGCCGGGCACGTTCCGGGGTGGCGTCATGGTGCAGATCGTCGGCAGCAAGTACAGGAGTGCCGGGGTCAACAAGGTCACGAAGACCATTCCGGCGGGCGGCTCGGCCACGTTCAAGCTGAACGTGCCGATGCCCAACCAGGCCGGTGACGCGCCCGCGTCGATCCAGCTGGACTCCGACCGTGGCACGCACGAGTCGATTCCGCTGGCTCGCCGGGTGCTGATCCCGACCGGTGCCGGTTCGTTCACCGCGACCCTCACCGGTGGTGTCGGGCGTGGCCTGAACCAGTACAAGGCCTGGTATCTGGACGTGCCGGCCGGCGAGAAGGACATGACCGTCAACCTCACCGGCATCGACCCGGCGACCCAGGTGATCTTCCTGCTGTCCAGCCCGGACGGGCAGATCCTCTCCGGTGACGAGAACGCCGTCGAGGATGCCTGGAACACCTTCAGCGGCAACACGACCGACACGTCGTCGATGGTCGTGGACAAGCCGGCGAAGGGCCGGTGGCAGCTGATGGCACTGCTGGCCAGTCCGTCCAGCGGCACCGAGTTCAGCCAGTCCTTCCACGGCACGGTTCGGTTCAACACGGTCAAGGCGAGTGCGACCGGGCTGCCGAACAGCGCCGCCAGGAAGGTGTCCGCAGCCCACCCGGCGACGGCGTCCGTCACGGTCAAGAACACCAGCGCGGCCGGCGCGTTCTTCTTCCTCGACCCGAGGCTGAACGCGGAAACCGACGTCACGCTGCCGCCGGTCGCCGGTGACTCGACGATCGACCTGCCCGAGGACCAGGCCGACACGTCACCGCCGATCTACAACGTCCCGACGCACGTCAGTACGCTGTCGCAGACGTTCAACTCGACGGTGCCGGCTGACGACTACCTGGAGTTCGGCGACGGCAACCCGGGCCCGTACCTGTTCTCGGGCACCGGCAGCGTCAACTCGATCACGGCGGACCAGCTGGCGTTCGGCACCTGGTTCACCGACGTGGGCGAGGTCGGGCCGTTCCCGACCACCGCGCCCGCGGGCACGGCGACGCTGTCGCTGAGCGCGCACATGCAGCCGTTCGACTCGGACGTCACCTCCTCCACCGGTGACTTCTGGTTGACCGCGCTGAACGGTTCCGCCGGGAACGCTGTCTTCATTCCGGCCGGTGGCACCGCGACCATTCCGCTGACCATCACGCCGACCGCAGCGGCCGGCACGGTGGTACACGGCACGGTCTACGTGGACACGTGGAACAACTTCGCTGGCCAGGGCTCCGAGCTGGCCGGTATCCCGTACAGCTACACCGCGGGCTGAGTTGATCTGATCCCCGACGCGGGGCACCGGGCTTGCGCCCGGTGCCCCGCGTCCACGTTCGTGCCATGACCGAGACGGGCTTGGTGCGGTACGTCGGTGACACGGTGTCGCGGGTGTGCAGGCTGCGGTACCAGATCGGGTCGAATGTCGTGTCCGACGTCGACGAGGGCTCGGTCGAGTTCACGTTCGGCAGCGGCGCGACCCTGTTCTGCGAGTCCGGCCCGGACGGCGAGACCCTGCGAACCGAGGACGCACCGTGGGTCGATACGTTCGCCGGGCCGCTGTCGCCGGAGAACGAGGAGTACGTCCGTACATCGGGCAAGTGGAGCCGTCCGGCAGACACTACGGGTTGATGTTCAACGTGTCCGGCCACCTGCTCGCGCTGTACGTGGCCGCGGACGAGCCGCACGTCCGGCTGCTGAGCTGAACTTGTCCAAAGCGGACTATCGAATCGCATCGTGGTGCGCTTTTGAGCCGGCCGGAATTAGTCCGAAGTGGACTACTCGAACCGGGTCGTGTCGCCAGCGCCCCTGCGGATGATGACCGGTTCGTCGTCGGAGAAGTCGATGACCGTGGTCGGTTCGGTGCCGCAGTCGCCCGAGTCGACAACGGCGTCCACCACGTGGTCCAGGCGATCCTTGATGTCCCAGCCCTGCGTCATCGGCTCCTCCTCGCCGGGCAGCAGGAGCGTGCTGGACAGCAGCGGTTCGCCGAGTTCGGCCAGCAGTGCCTGCGTGACGGTGTGGTCCGGGATCCGCACGCCGACGGTCTTCTTCTTCGGGTGCAGCAACCGCTTCGGCACCTCGTTGCTGGCCCGCAGGATGAACGTGTAACTACCCGGCGTGGACGCCTTGATCGCCCGGAACACCGTGTTGTTCAGCAGCACCAACTGGCCCAGTTGGGCGAAGTCGGCGCACACCAGGGTGAAATGGTGTCGGTCGTCCAGGTGTCGGATCGACCGGATGCGGTCGATGCCGTCCTTGTTGCCCAGTTGGCTGCCCAGCGCGAAGCACGAGTCGGTCGGGTACGCGATCAGGCCGTCGTTCCGGACGATGTCGATGACCTGCGCGATCGACCGTCGCTGCGGGTTGTCCGGGTGCACGTCGAAGTACCTGGCCATGCGAGCAGCGTAGATGCCGGGTTTTTGCCCGATCAGGCGACCGTCGTCGCACCCCGTGGTCCGGCGCCGCCGACCAGTTCGAACGCCTGCCACATGGCCGCGTACTTGCCGTTGGTCGTCAGCAGTTCGTCGTGCGAGCCGATCTCGGCCACCTCGCCGTGGTCGAGCACCACGATCCGGTGCGCCGACCGCGCCGTCTGCAACCGGTGCGCGATGACCACCGTGGTCCGGCTGCGGGCCACGTGGCGCATCGCGGCCGCCACCTTGGCCTCGGTCACCAGGTCGAGATTGGACGTGGCCTCGTCCAGCAGCAGCACTGCCGGATCAACCAGTTCGGCACGGGCCAGCGCGATCAGCTGACGCTGGCCCGACGACAGCGATCGGCCGCGCTCGGCCAGTTCGTGCAGGTAGCCGCCGGGCAGCGCGGCGACGAAGTCGTGCGCACCGACGGCCCGTGCCGCTGCCTCCACGTCGGCATCGGCGGCGTCCGGCCTGCCGTAGGCGATGTTGTCCCGCACGGTGCCGGTGAACAGGAAACCCTCCTGCGGTACGTAGCCCAGTTGCCGCCGGAAGCCACGCAGGTCCACCGCCCGCAGGTCGTGTCCGTCGATCCGCACGCTGCCGCTGTCCGGGTCGTAGAAACGGGCCAGGAGCTTCATCACGGTCGACTTGCCGGCCCCGGTCTCACCCACGATCGCGATCGTCTCACCCGGCGCCACCAGCAGGTCCATTCCACGCAGCGCCTCCGGTGGCCGGGTCGGCCGGGTGTCCCGGCGCAGAGGCCGGGCATCCCGGGGACCCCGCAGCTCGGTCGACCTGGCCATCGCCGCCGGATACGTGAACCGCACGTTGGCCAGCCTCAGCTCGCCACGCAACCGGCCTGTCTCCTCAGGCTCCGACGCTGCCGGCGTCAGCGTGTCCAACCGCATCAGGTCCGCGATCCGCCCGACCGACACCCTGGTCTGCTGCCACGAGTCGAACACCTGGGACAGCTGCTGGATCGGCGAGAAGAACATGTCGATGTAGAGCAGGAACGCGATCAGCGCGCCGGACGTGAGATGCCCGGTGCCGATCAGCCACGCGCCGACCCCGAGCACGATCGCGTCCGCGCCTGCCGAGATGAACTGCACGAACGGGAAGTAGATGGCGACCAGCCGCTGCGCCGACATCCTGGCGGTCAGATAATCCCGGCCCAGCCCGTGGAACCGGGCCTTCGTCGCCTCCTCGTGGGTGAACGCCTGTGACTCCCGGACGCCGGACAGGCTCTCCTGGAAGTCGGCGTTGACGATCGCGATCCGTTCCCGCGCCTGGTCGTAGAGCCGGGCCGCCTTGCGCCGGAAGATCACCGTCGCCACGGCCAGCGGCACGACCACGGTCAGCGTGCACAGCCCGAGCACCGGGTTGATCAGCACCAGCGCCACCCCGACACCGACGAACGTCACGAACGAGACCAGTGCGGACAGCAGGCCGTTCTCGATCAGCGACTCGAACTGGTCGACGTCGGTGGTCATCCTGGTCATGATCCGGCCGGCCATCTCGCGCTCGTAGTAGTCCAGCGACAGCCGTTGCAGCTGGGCCCAGATCCGGATGCGCAGCGACAGCATGATCCGCTCGGCGGCCCGGCCGGTCACGAACGTCTCACCGATCTGGTCGACCAGATCGGTGAGCGTGACGAGCAGGAACACGGCTGACGCGCCGAACAGTACGACGGCCGAACCGGTCGCGACACCGTTGTCGATTCCGGTCTTGACCAGGATCGGCCCGGCCAGTCCGGCCAGCGCGTCGATCACCACCAGCACCAGGCCGACCAGCAGCGGACGGCGGAACTCGCGCAGCAGCTTGGGGAGTGCGAACACCCGCTCGTGGCGGGATTCGGCGGCCAGGTCGACGGTGGGGAAGTCACGCACCGGCCGCAGCGCTGCGACCCTGGCCAGCAGTTCCGGTGTCGGCGCCAGGTTGAGCCGCCAACTGCCACCGGCACTGCCGCCAAGGCCCGGCCCGATGCTCGGCGCACCGACGATCCGGGCCGTGCCGCTGTTGTGCGGTTCGGCCCGGGGCCCAGCAGTCCATGCCGACGGGGTGACATCGGCGGCGATCGTGGCCAAGGCCTCGATCCGGTCGCCGACCCGTTCCGCGGTTTCTTCGTCCAATCCGGACAGCAGCGTGCGGTAGGCGGCACTGCGTTCGACCAGTTCGGCGTGGGTGCCGATCTCCGCGATCCAGCCGCCGTCGAGCATGACGACCCGGTCGGCCAGGTGCAGCGTGGAGCGGCGGTGCGCGATCAGCAGCGTCGTGCGATTCGCCAGCACACCGCGCAGCGCGTCGTGGATGGCTTCCTCGATGGTCGCGTCCACGGCGCTCGTCGCGTCGTCCAGGATCAGGATGGCAGGGTCCGCCAGGATCGCCCTGGCCAGTGCGATCCGCTGCCGCTGCCCACCGGACAGGGTCAGGCCGCGTTCGCCGACCATCGTGTCGTAGCCGGCCGGCAGCTCGGTGACAAAACCGTGTGCCTTGGCCGCTTCCGCCGCCGCTTCGATCTGTTCGGTCGTCGCGTCCGGTCGGCCGTAGGCGATGTTCGCGCGGACCGTGTCGGAGAACAGGAAGCTGTCCTCGAACGCGATGCCCACCTGGCGGCGCAGCGAGTGCAGGGTCAGCGTGCGCACGTCGTGCCCGTCGACCAGCACCGCGCCGGAGTCCGGGTCGTGGAAGCGGGACACCAGCATGGCCAGCGTCGACTTGCCGCTGCCGCTCGGCCCCACGAACGCGACCCGCTCGCCTGCCGCGACGGTCAGGTCGATGCCCCGCAGCACGGGTTCGCCGTCCGGGTAGCCGAAGCGCACGTCGTCGAACGTGATCTCACCGGCCGGCGTCGGCAGGTCGACGGCGTCAGGCGCGTCCGCGATGGCAGGCTTCAGGTCGAGCAGCTGGAAGATCCGCTCGACACCGGCCCTGGCCTGCTGGCCGACGGTGAGCACGCCGGCCAGCTGGCGGGCCGGTGCCGCGAACTGGGCGACGTAGGTGGAGAACGCGAGGAACGTGCCGAGCGTGATGTCGTGGTGCAGCGCCAGCCAGCCGCCCAGCGCGAGGATCGCGACCTGCGCGATGGCCGGGATCGCCTCCAGCAGCGGCTGGTAGCGCGACTGGAGCCGGACCGCCCGCATCCGGGCGCCGTAGAGCACTTTCGCGGCGCCGACCAGCCGGTCCAGTTCTCGGTCCTCCTGGCCGAACGCCTTCACCACGCGCACACCGTTGACGTCCTCGTCGACGATCTGCGCGACATCACCCTCGCGCTGCTGGCCGTCCCAGGTGGCCGGGAACACCCGCCACCGCATCCGGTAGGAGACCACCACGAGTACCGGCACGACGATGATGCTGACCACGGCTAGCAGCGGGGCGAGGTAGATCATCACGCCGAGCGACAGCAGCATCAGCAGCACGTTGCCGCTCATGATCGGCATGAAGTTCAGCAGACCCTGCACGAGTGTCGAGTCGGAGTTGGCCCGCGCCACCAGTTGCCCGGTCGGCATCCTGGACAGGCTGTCGGCGTCCATCGTCTGCAGGTGGTCGTGCATGGCGTTGCGCAGGTCGTACTGCACGGCAAGGCCGACCCGGCCACCCCGGTAGCGCCGGATGTAGGAGAAGCCGAACGTGGCCAGGCCGATCACGACCAGCAGGACCAGCCACGGCCACAGCGCCGACGTGTGCTCGATGATCACGCCGTCCACGATCTGCCGCGCGATCAATGGCACGAATGCCTGGCAGGCGCTGCCCAGCGCGGCGGCGCACAGCGCGAAGATCACGTCCCGCCGATGGTGCAGTACATGGCCGAGCAGCCTGCGGATCCAACCCTGTTCAGTTGTCTCGCTCACCGGCCACTCCCGCGCCGAGCGGCCATCCGTTCGGCTACGGACTCGTCAATGGCTCTGCCCAGCCAGACCAGCGATTCGATCAGCTGATCACCGTTCGGTGTCCGGCCGGCCAGGTTCTCGATCCGGTTCACCATCTCGGCCTCGACACCGTCCAGCAGCGCCTGCCCGGCGTCGGTCAGCCGCAGCACGGCGACCCGCTGGTCGGTGTCGGCACTGGTCCTGGTCAGCAGGCCGCGCTGGCTCAGCGAGTCGACCGCCGCGCTGACCGTCGGCTTGCCGATCGCCAGCCGGGCGGCCACCCGGGAGGCCCGTTCGTCACCGGACGCGATCGCGGACAGCACCCGGTAGTGCGCCAGGTTCAGCTCACCGGACACGCGCTCCAGGATGCGGGACGCGCGGGCGAGTGCGCGCACGGCTTCGACGGCGTTCGGCTGGGTCATACCTCGACCATAGCAAACTAGTTCGACCGACGAACCAGTTGACAGATGCCTCACAGCACGCCCAGGCCGATCCCGCCGGGCGAGTCGGCTGTTGAGCTGGTTCACGGTTAGGTGCTTGGCTGCCATGGACGAGGGAGCGGAGGGGTCTGGACCGTTGTCCGGTCTGTCCCTCGGCCGCCGGTCCAAAGCCGGGAACAGCCATCGCGCGGACTCACGCGATCGCGGAGGCTCCCTTGCCCAGCACGACGATCCCGGACTCGGTGACGTGGTAGTGCTGCCGGTCCCTGGTCAGGTCGACGCCGATGTGCGCACCCGGTGGTACCACCACGTTCTTGTCCAGGATCGCCCGCCGCACCACAGCACCCGCGCCGATCCGGACACCGTCGTGCAGCACCGAGTCCTGCACCACGGCACCGCTCTCCACGGACACGTCCGGCGACAGCACCGAACCG
>DASUJK010000232.1:0-5907 GCA_036279295.1 Pseudonocardiaceae bacterium
AGCGATGTTGGTCGACGCCGCCACCGCCTGAGGAGCTACTTCTCGAAGTACGCCCTCGGGTTGTCCACCAGCATCGCGGTGATCTGTTCCTCGGTGACGCCGTGCTCGCGCAGGTAGGGCAGCACCTCCTGTTCGATGTGCAGGTAGTGCCACTGGGTGAGCAGCGGCTTGACGTTCGGGTCCACCCAGTCGATGTAGCAGGCGGCGTCATGGGACAGGACCATCCGATCGGCGAAGCCGCGCCGGCACAGCTCCACGACGATGTCGCAGCGCTGCTCGAAGGTGCGCTCGGTGTTGATGCCCATGCGGTCCATGCCGAGCAGGAACCCGGCCTCGGCCAGTTCGGTCAGGTGGTCGGCGTCGGAGGTGTCGCCGCTGTGCCCGAGCACGACCTTGCGCGGGTCCACGCCCAGCTCGTCGGCCAGGACACGCTTGACCTCAAGACCGGTCCGTGAGCCGGGATGGGTGTGCACGGTGATCGGCACACCGGTCCGCAGGTGCGCTTCGCCGACGGCACGCAGGATCCGCTCGACGCCCGGGGTGAGCCCGGCGTGGTCGATGGCGCACTTGAGCAGGCCGGCCCGCACGCCGGTGCCGGCGATACCGGTGGTGATGTCGGAGACGAACATGTCGACCATCGGATCCGGCACCCCCTCCCCCAGCCCGGGTCCCCGGTGCAGGAAGAAGCCGGGCACGTCGGTGTAGGTGTAGACGCCCGTGGCCACGATGATGTTCAGGTCCGGCACCTGCTCGGCGATCCGCTTGATACGCGGGATGTACCTGCCCAGCCCGATCACCGTCGGGTCGACGACCGTGCGCACGCCGATGCCGGGCAGTTCGCCGAGCTTGGCCACCGCGTCGGCGACCCTGGCGTCCTCGTCGCCCCACTCGTCGGGGAAGTTCTGCTGGATGTCGCTGGTCAGCACGAACACGTGCTCGTGCATCAAGGTCCGGCCCAGGTCGGCCGTCGCCACCGGCCCGAGGATCGTCTCCACCTCGCTCACCGTTGAGCTCCTTCCACCGAATACCGAATGCGGTTCAGCGCCACCCTGCCAGATCGGCGACCGGCCCACCACAGTCCACAGTGGAGCATGCCAGGTCACGGCCGGTGCGCCTCGCGGGCTGGTGTGACGGCGGTCACTCGGGTGAGATCCTGGGCTCGCGGCGGGAACACCTCCTGGATGCCGGGCACCCGGCCCGGTACTCCACACGAGGAGGGCAGCATGCGACGAGCGACGGGGATCGCCGCCGGTGCGGTGGTCACGGCCGCCGGCCTGGCCACGGCCGCCTGCATGCCGAGCGGTTCGGCAGCGGGCAGCGGCACCTCACTGTCGGCAAGCAGCTCGCCGACGGCGTCAAGCGGTACGGCGCCGGGCAGCGCGGCCACCACCCCACCCGACACGACAACGCCGCCGTCGACCCCGGGCAGCACGGCCGACACCGCGGCCGTCGCGGGTGCGTTCCAGAAGACCGTGGCCGCCGGCAGCGCGCACATCGCCACCACCACCGAGCTCGGCTCCGGACAGCAGAACGTGCCGATCGACTCGTCGGGAACGATTGGTTTCGCCAATCAGTCAGCCGACCTGACCGAGACGCTGCCCGGCGGACAGGGCAGCGGCGAGACCCGGTTCGTCGACGGTGTGCTCTACGAGAAGCTGCCCGGCACCCTGGTTTCCCGGCTGGCCAACGGGAAACCGTGGATTTCACTGAACGTGGCCGCACTCTCCCAGCAGGCGGGCGGCGGCTCGCTCCAGCAGCTGATGACCGACTCGCCCAGTGATCCGTCCACTGTGCTCGGCCTGATGCGCGGCGTCGACGGCACGGTGGGCAAGGTCGGGCCGGACACGGTCGACGGCAGCCCGACGACGCACTACGACGTCACGCTGAACCTGGACAAGGCAGCCGAGGGGCAGAGCACCGCGACCCAGCAGGCCGTGCACGTACTGGAGCGTGAGCTCGGCTCGCACACGCTGCCCGCGCAGGTCTGGGTCGACGACGCCGGGCGGCTGCGCAAGACCGCCATGCGGGAGACCGTCGGCGACCGGGTCACGTTCGGGTTCACCGCCACGCTGTCCGACTTCGGCGTGCCGGTGACGATCACCGCGCCGCCTGCGGACCAGACCACCGACCTGACGGCCAAGCTGTCCGGAAATACCCACTAATCAACAGTTCTGCCGTCCCGTGGGCCGAAGGCCGCGATGACTTCGGCATCGGTCGCCCTGGCGTACAGGAAGTAGTCGACCCACTCCGCAACGTCAGGATAGGACGACCCGGCGCGAACACTCGCACACGCCGCTTCGATGTCGTAACGGGTCCTGCGCAGTGACACCGCGCCATCGGCCAGCAACGCCCAGTGCGCACCTGGTCTGCCGTAAGGCATCCCCACACTGCCGGGGTTGACGATCTGGCGGCCGTGCGCTAAGCGCGTGAAGGGCATGTGGGTGTGTCCGCAGACGATGGTGCCGATGTGCTCGGGTACGTCAGCGAGCACATCGGCCCACTTCGCCAGTCTCGTGTCCACCAGGACGACTTCCTCGTCGTCGCGCGGGGTGCCGTGGCACCACAGGACATCACCGACACCATCCACCGGCAGCACCACCGGATAGGGCAGCCGGTCCAGCAGTTCAACCTGGTCGGGCCGCAGCTGTGCGGCCGCCCACGGGGCGATCGGGTCGGGAATCTCCATGTCAGAGCCCCGCGCCAGCTCGACGAGTTCCCGGTCGGCGTTGCCGCGCACCCACATCACGCGGTCCCCGAGACCGACCAGGCGATCGAGCACCTCGACCGGTTGCGGCCCTGCCGCGATGTCACCGGTGAGGACGATCCGCTCCGCCGCGGCCACCTCCGGTTCGGACAGCACGGCGTCCAACGCCGGCAACACTCCGTGGATGTCGGACAACACCGCTACTGATGCCACCATGCGCACAGCGTCACGGGTGAGCCGAGGCTTGGCAAGTTGTACAGCTGTCAGCGAAATCCGCGCCAGTATTGATCCACTTCGGATTCCCGGGAACGTGCAACATCTCGGCCCCGCAGACGATATGTAACACACCTGGCCACCGCTGGACCCCCGCGCGAGCACGCCCGTGGCCGGCGACGAAAGGGGAACCCGGGCATGCCTGGCGGCCACTCGTGAACCCGGACGACCGGTCCGCGAAGCACCCGAACCTCTTGTACTGGCTGACAGGCGGCCTCGCGGTGATCGTCGCGGTGATCATCGGCGTCTCCGTGGTCACGTCCGGCCCGGACGACGACGAACCGGCCACGGGCGCCGGAGTGCCCACCGCGTTGCAGGGCGCGTGGCAGGGCATCCTGACCTATCCCGGTACACCGACGGTGAAGTTCAGTCTCAGCATCGGTTCCGGCACAGTGGGTTCGAAGGTCGGCGAGTGGTTGGACCAGACCCGGGAGTGCAAGGGCGACATCTATCTCCGGACCGGCGGCGGCCGACAAGTGCTGTTACACCTCGTGACGACGGCCAACGCGTTGGACATGTGTACGCCGGAGGCGGATGCGCGCGCGTCGCTGGAGGCCGACACCCTGCTCACACTGCGCTTCGATCCGACCTATGGCGCCACTCCACACACCGGAACGCTGCACCGCAACAGCTGATCCGGCCCGTCCGGTCACGTGTTGGCCGCAATGCGAACCCGGTTCGGCTGCGGACCCGTAACGCCTCGATACAGGCTTGTTCACACATTTCCGGTTCTGTGAACGGTCAACTCGGCCCGACACCCCACCCGGCCTGGGAACGAGTGGCCACGTGTCCGATATGGGCGGTTAAGCCGGTTTCGATCTATCGTCCACTATCATCGGCTCTGAAACTGGCCATTAACGGAAGGGAAATGGCGGTTACGATCTTGCCAAGGTATAAAGTGCCCAGCAGGCCGCCCGGGTGACTGCCGTGTAGGCCCACGCCGCCACCGGCAGGTCGCACGACGGCCGTCTGAGGCGCGGCGATATGGTCCGTAGCCCATACCAAGAGTGGGGAAGGTCCCGAACAATGGCCAAGGGAACCCGATTGGGGCTCAGGCTTACGATACTCGGCGCCGCAGGCGCCCTAGCGCTGACTGCATGTGGCAGCAGCGGGAGTAGCAATACCCTGAAGACGAACACCGAGGGCGGATACGGCAGCATTCCCGCTGCGACCGGCTCACCGACGCAGGGTGGCGTGGTCACATACGCCGAGCAGCCTGGCGCCGGCCCGAACTGGATCTTCCCTATCATCGACAACCAGCACAGCTCGGTGTACACGTCCTATCAGTTCGAGGACTTGATGTACCGGCCGCTGTACTGGCCGACGACCGGCGCTTCGCCGACGGTGGACTATTCCAGGAGCCTGGCGTCACCGCCCGTTTTCACGAATAGTAACAAGACCATCACAATCAAGTTGAACAAGGGCTACAAGTGGTCGGACGGTAAGGACGTCACCGCCAACGACGTTCTGTTCACCATTGCGATGAGCAAGGCGGCCGTGAAGGAGAACCCGGCCAACCTGTCGGGCTACACGCCCGGTGAGTTCCCGGACAACATCAAGAGCGCGGTGGCACCCGACCCGCAGACCGTGGTGCTGACGATCGACCAGACCTACAACTCGGCATGGCTGTTGGCCAACGAGCTGGCGACGTCCATCGAGCCGCTGCCGTCGACCGCGTGGAACGTCACCTCCGTGGGCGGCGCGCACATCGCGGACCCGACCACTCCGGCGAACGCCAAGGCGATCTACGACTTCCTGTTCAAGCAGTCGTCGACGATCTCCACCTACACGACCAACCCGCTGTGGCAGGTCGTGGACGGCCCCTTCAAGTTGAAGAGTTTCAACGCGTCCACCGACGCCGTCGACCTCGTCGTGAACCCGGCCTACACGGGCACGAACAAGCCGCACATCACCGAGATCGATGAGCTGGCCTACACGTCGACCGACGCCGAGTGGAACGACGTGCTCAGCGGCAAGGTGGACGTCGGTTACGTCGACTTCACCGACATCCCGCAGCTGCCCAAGGCCGTCAAGAAGGGCTACGCCTACTACGGCCTGCCCAGCACCGGCTTCGAGTACATGTACTTCAACTTCAAGGACACCACGAACAACTACGACAAGATCATCGGCCAGCTCTACGTCCGGCAGGCGTTGGCTCACCTGCAGAACGAGGAAGCCGTGATCAAGGGCGCCTTCAAGGGTGCCGCTGTCCCCGCCTACAGCACGATCGCCTCGCTGCCCACCAGCAAGTACTCGTCGGCCGCGATCACCACCGCGATCTACCCGTACGACATCAACGCCGCCAAGAAGCTGTTCAGTGACCACGGCTGGAAGGTCGTCAACGGTGCGTTGACGTGCCAGAGCCCGGGTACCGCCAACAACCAGTGTGGTGCCGGCATCCCGCAGGGTCAGAAGTTCGCCTTCAGCTTCTACTACGGCAACTCGCCCGCGGCCACCGGCCAGCAGGTGGATGCCTTCGCCTCCGCTGCCAAGCAGCTGGGCATCGACATCACGCTGAAGTCCTACACGTTCAACCAGCTGATCACTCTCGCGGACGACTCTGGCTCGCCGTCCACCGAGAACCAGTGGGGCATGTCGGACTTCGGTGGGTTCACCGGCTTCCTGTACCCGACCGGCGACTCCATCTTCAACAAGGGTGGTTCGTACAACTTCGGTGCGTACGAGGACCCGCAGGCCGACGCGTTGATCCACAACTCGGTGTTCGGCACCGACCCGAACGCGCTGGTGAAGGAGTCGAACTACCTGGGCAAGAACCTGCCCGCGATCTTCCAGGCGACTCCGGACCAGATCTGGACCTGGAAGAAGACGGTCCAGGGCCCGGCCAGCTCCTTCTCCAACCTGACCCAGTTCTACCTGACCCCGGAGATGTGGTACTTCTCCAAGTGAGGCACTAGCCTTCCGGCATCGAG
>DASUJK010000233.1:0-9351 GCA_036279295.1 Pseudonocardiaceae bacterium
GGTGGTCGGCCAGCGTGCGGGTGATGGATGCCAGTGCGCCCTTGCTGGTCGCGTAGGCCACCTCACCTGGCATCGGGCCGAGGTCCTGGCCAGAGGTCAGGAAGATGATCCGGCCACCCGGCCTGCCGTCATGTTGGGCCGCGAATGCTTGCGCCAACAGGATTGTGGCCCGCGTGTTCACCGCGAAGTGACCGTCCAGCATGGCGGCGTCCAGAGTGCCGAACGGACCGTCGTCGCCGCTGCGCGCGTGGTTGCACACCAGGATGTCCACGTGCCCGAATGCGGCCACCGCCGCCCTCACCAACTGCTCCGGCGCGTCGGGCAGGGCCAGGTCCAGCTCGGTGTGGTGCAGGCCAGCGTCCTCGTCGGCCATGGACGCGCCGACCCCGTCCACCACCGCCCGCGGACCGCCGGGATCGGCACCCCACGGTTGCCGGCTGTCGTGCGCGGTGTGCTGATGCAGATAGAGGCCTGCGCCGAGTGTGGCCAATCGGCGGGCGATGGCATAACCGATACCGGCGCGGCGACTGACCCCGGTGACCAGCGCTGTCCGACCACGCAGCGGCAACATCGCCGAGCGCGGGGATTCGGAGTCAGGATGGATCATCGGCCAAGTCTCGACTCCGAACCAACCCCGGCGCCACCGGATTACGCCGGCTGTCCACTGCCATTCCATCGCAATTCATCCAGCAGAAGCCCAGCCCCGGACACCACGTTCCGTGAGCAACCGGGCGACCACTATTACGATACGTGGCTGACCGCCGATCACCGTTATCGAATAGCCGCTGTTGGAACTGCAATTCACAAAGCTGGGCACACTTCTACTGAAGTCAGTGAAAGCGACCACGCCGAGACCGGTCAGGCGGTAGCGTCATGCTGCGGGCACGCACACAAACCTGAACCGGGAGCTGACACGGATTCCAGCGGAAGCTTGAGACAGGCCATCGCCGAGACTCCGCTGCTCGGAGCGCCACCTCGGCTGTCCCGACGGGGCGCGTCCGCGGGTCTCGCGCTCCTGGAGACAGCGCTGACACTCGGCCACGTCCGGCGGCTCACCGAGCGGCTGCAGGTCGCCGAGTACCGGAACTCGCGGCGTGTCACCGAGATCGACGTCAGCCTCGAACTGCTCGACCGGGGCCAGCGGCAGGCCCTGAGCACACTGGCACCGCCACCGAATCCGGACCCGGACGGCGGTGAGTCGGAGCCGATGCTGTGGCTGCCGATCGCCAGGGTGTCCGGCCGGACCGCGGTGCCGATCGAGGTGCGCGGCGCGGCCGGCAACCGACTGGCCACCATGACCCAGTACGAGACGTCCCGGCTGCTCGCGTCCGGGATGTACCAGCTGTTCCGGGGCATCCTGAGCAGTCACGAGGACGCCAAGGACCTGGGCGGCGACCTGAGCGCGTTCCTGTTCCGGATCCACGAGCCACGCTGGCTGGTCCAGCAGGCGATCCTGACGCTGCTGACCGAACGGAACAAGCCGGGCCACCCGGACACCCACGAGCCAACGCCGAACACCGTGCCGGGCGTCAACCGGCAGTACCGCGACATGGCCTTCCACATCCTCGACAAGTACGAGTCGGCGCTGGCCGACTACTTCGACCTGCTGACGATCGCGGCGAACGACTACTTCCTGGTCGCGGCGTTCGACCAGTCGGTCAACGAGCACTTCCTGTCCTACGTCTCACCGCTGCACACCGATCGCCGGCCGCCGGTGTTCACCGAGCTGACGCGGCGGCTGCTGTCGGCGCGCAACGGCTACTACATCCGCTACACCTCGACGATCCCGGCCAACCTGCGGTCGTACCACCTCGTCGCGGAGACCCTGGACGGCCTGGACATCAAGACGATGTTCCTGCGCACGGACGTCGACCGGGAGTCCACGCTGAGCATCTCGGCGGACCTCACCGCGACGGCGACGGAGCTGCGCCAGCTTGCCAGGAACGAGACGCTGCAGGCGAAGAAGGTCCTGGAGCTGGAGGTGCAGAACGTCCTGCGCAGGCTGAACGACCTGTGGCGCAGGCGCCGCTGGGACGCGGGCGACGCGAATGCCGACGCGTTCGAGGACCTGATGCCGGCGTGCGGCGACCTCGTGCACGCGATCACCTCCGGCGAGGCCGTGCAACGGCGGCCGTCCGGCGAAACGGACAACTCGCTGGTCCGGCATCCGCTGGTCACACCGGAGAACCTGTACCGGGCGGCACGTGAGGTGGTCGAGCACGACCTCCAGTACGACATCTCGTTCGAACGGGACCCGGTGGGCAGGCAGGCCCACGCATACTGGCGGCGGCCGACCGGACGGCAGTCGATCGCCGACCAGATCGAGATCGTCGCGTCCATCCTGATCGTCGACTCCACCACGTCGGGGCCGCGGACGGTCCGGTCGTACGCGCTGGCCGTCTCGCTGATCACCTACATCGTGGCCAGTCTGCTGGACGGATTTCCGTTCCCCTTCGGCATTCCGTCCCGCCCGCTGTCCAACCACGGCAGCCCGGACGCCATGGTGACGGTCCTGCTGCTGCTCCCGGGATTCCTCTACAGCAGGCTGTCCCTGCCGACCCGCAGGTCGATCGCCGGCTACATGCAGGTGCTGCCAAGACTGGTGTCGCACGGCAGCATCTTCCTGGTCGCGGCGCTCGCCGCCGCCGTGGCGGCCAACGCGTCGAACACCGTCCTGGTCGTGTTCTTCGGGATGGCGATCGTGCTGCCCGTCGTGGCCACCATCCTGCTGCGCGACCCGCCGTCGGGCCGGTCGCTGACCGAGAGCATCTCGGCGCTCGGCGGCCCGAAATGGGTTCGCCCCACCGGCTTGAAGCCGATAAGAAGGCAGCGGAAGCCGGATGAGACGTTGTCCTCGTCGAGGAGTTGACGGTGTCGAGGAGTAGGACAGTGACACGCAACCACGGCTCGACACACAATCAGAACTCGACACGACGCCTGGCCGAACTGGCGAAGGCCGGGTACCTGCTGACCCGGGATCCCACGCTGCAGGTGGATTTCGAGGTGCACCACATCGAGGACGTGCCTGGCTACTTCTTCTCACTGATCAGGGATGACAGCGCCAGAACCGACTTCGTGGAGTGCCTGGCCGCCGGCGCGAACGGGGTCGGTGTGGTGATCGGCACGCGGACCGGCTCGGACCGGGCACCCAAGTACCGCCTGGACCCGGACGACGGGGTGGTGATCGACGACGACACCACCAGGATCTTCACCGGGGCCGCGCGGCCCAATCCGTCGTTCACGTTCGAGTCCGCCCTGACCTTCGAGGCGGTCATCAGCATCGGCCACCCCGAACCGGAAACCGTGAGCTTTCGGAAATCCTTGCTCATCAAGGAACTGCTCGGCTACGTCGCGCATCTGGCTGCCGGGACGATCAAGGTGCCGATCCTGTCCACCCAGTGGCCGGCACAGATCCCGGCCAAGGTGCGTGGCCGGCCGGACATGCACAACATCAGGACCAGGGACGAAGGCGCACCGCCCTACTCGTCGTCGCAGGCGATCCGGTTCTCGATGGCGCTGGGCGAATCGTCGTCGGCCGACCGGCTGCGGCTGGCCAAGGAGCTGATCCGGTTCGCCGAGGAGCGTGGTTTCGGCCTGTGGCTTGCCGATACCCGCCCCGGTTACCGCACCGGCAACTGGTTTCACGTCCGCGGTTACGACTCCGCCAGGGCCGAGGCACGTGGCCGCGCCAAGACGCTGGACGACGAGCCGGTGACGACGTGCCTGCCGGTGACGTTCGTCGGGCCGGCCAGGGTGGGTTCGACCAGCGCGTTGCTGAGCTTCCTGGAGGCGCTGCCGTTCGTCGGCATTGTCGGCTTCTCCAACACCACACTCGACGATCTCGCGTTCATCCACCTGCAACTCTCGCTGCGCGGCCTGACCACCGCCGGCCTGGCCGCCGCGAACAGGAAACTGACCAGCAGGACGACGCACGTCGGCAGTCCGATGGACATCCTCGGTGAGGTCTTCAGCAAGTTGGGCTTCGAGCATGAGTTCGAGCGCAGCGTGAAGGACTGGTCGGAGCTGACCGGTCGAGCTGTCGACTACAAGACGTTGGCCAGGAACGTGTACCCGTGTGTGCCGCCACCGCCGCGCAGGCGGATGGCGGTGTGGTTCTCCTGGCAGGCCGAAGGCGACACCACGACGTTGGCCGCCATGATGAAGGCGCTGTACCGGGCGTTCGAGAAGACAGGGCTCATCGACACCAGGACCGAGCACTGGACCACCAGGGACGACTCGCCGAGCATCGAGTACCTGATCTGCCGGCAGCTGGACTACTCGATCCTGCGCGGCAAGGGCAAGATCTCGATGCCCAAGGACATCATCGACACCCGCTTCAAGGAAGGCCCGCTGGAACGGCCTGCTTCGAAGTTCTGCGCGAAGCTGGAAGCCGCGTGGCAGGCCGAGCTCGCCGACATGGACGGCTCGCTGGAACTGACCGTGGCGTGGCGCGAGGCCTGGCTGGGCCACTGGCTGCCGGGCACGTACTGAACCGACGGCGAGGACCCGACATTCCGCACTTCTGCCGAATTGGACGATGGCGGCATCGCCGTGGCCACGGCGGATCGGTGTGCCCAACCCGGACACGAGGGCGGTGCCGCCATGTTTCCACTGGCCGACAACCACGGAGAGTAGTTAAGTTCGATAACAGTGCTTACCAGAACATCGTCACCCGGCCGAGCGAATGTGCCGGAAAACGGCGAATGCGGCGGGTAATGCGCGGCATGATGGCGACCGTGACGGGGGCCCGGGAGCGCCAGGTGGCGGCGCTGGAGCGGTTGCGCGGCGGCGTGCGGGTCACGCTGCGCGCCCGGCGCTGGCTGCTCCGGTGGCGGGCGATCAGCCCTCGACCGTGGGACGCCGCGGAGTCCATCACCATGATCGCCAACGCCGTGGAACTGTCGGCCCTCACCGAGTTCGTCGCCATGTACCGCGCTCAGGACGCCACCGACGAGGTCTGACCCTTCGATTTTCACTCGTCCGGCGGCACCGGCGGGTCGAACGGATCGAGTGGCTCCGAGGTGGCCGCGAGCTGCTGCTGGCGCTCCACCCACCGCCGAATGGCGTCCCTCAACTCCGTACTGTGACGGAACGGCTCCGCGGCGATCTCACGACGCCAACGCTCCATCAGTTCTGCGAACCAGTCGCGCGGCACCATCATGTCCTGTTCAGTCGGACTGCTCCGACTTACCGTTACCCACGGAGTGTAAACGAGGTCACACTAACGCTTGTTGACATACAACTGTTGTTTTTACACAATGGTGACATGCAGCGGAGTGACATCCGGCGGGTCGACACGCAGGGGGTCGACATGCAGGCGACAGCCGCGGACGTGTGGCGCCAGCTCGTCTCCCTGGTCATGGACAGCCGAGGCGACTGGCGGCGCTCCGTGGCCGAGGCGACGGGACTGCCGTTCAGCAGGGTGCGCGCGCTGTGGCGGCTCACCGACCGCCCGCTGACCCTGGCCGAACTGGCCGAGGCGATGGCGGTCGACGCACCAGCCGCGACGGTCGCGGTGAACGACCTCGAACGGCGGGCGCTGGTGCGCCGCATGCCCCATCCGACCAACCGCAGGGCGAAGCTCGTGCAACTCACCGACGAGGGACTACGCACGGTGCATGTCGCGCGGACGGTGGTGGACAACCCACCGGCCGCGGTCGCCGCCCTGTCCGCTGCCGAGCTCACCCAGTTGGGCAGCCTGCTCGGCGCCATCGACAGCTACGAACCGGAGTAATCCCAAGGTGTTGGCCAGAACCACCGCACACGACGCGGTCTTGAGCCCTCAGCGCAAGAAGCTGATCCTCACGATCTGCTGCCTGAGCCTGTTCATCGTCGGCCTCGACAACACCATCGTGAACCTGGCGCTGCCATCCATCCAGCGGGAGCTGCACTCGGCGGTCTCCGGCCTGCAGTGGACCATCGACGCGTACACCCTCGTGCTGGCCAGCCTGCTGATGCTGTCCGGCTCGACGGCCGACCGGGTCGGCCGCAAGCGCACGTTCCAGCTCGGCCTCGTGCTGTTCAGCATGGGATCGCTGCTGTGCAGCATGGCGCCGACCACCGGCACGCTGATCGCGTTCCGGATGATCCAGGCCGTCGGCGGCTCGATGCTCAACCCGGTCGCGATGTCGATCATCACGAACATCTTCACCGAGCCACGGGAACGGGCCCAGGCCATCGGCATCTGGGGCGCGGTGATCGGGCTGAGCATGGCGCTGGGGCCGGTGGTCGGCGGCGCGCTGGTCGACTCGATCGGCTGGCGGTCCATCTTCTGGCTCAACGTGCCGGTCGGCCTGGCCGCCGTGGTGCTGACCGCGCTGTACGTGCCCGAGTCGAAGGCGCCATCGCCACGGCCGCTCGATCCGGTCGGGCAGCTGCTGGTGATGGTCGTGCTGGCCGCCGTGACCTACGGCATCATCGAGGGGCCGGACGACGGCTGGGGCTCGCCTCTCATCACAGGCTGCTTCGTGCTCGCGGCGCTGGCCGCCGGCACGCTGGTCCGGTACGAACGCCGCAGGCCGCAACCCTTGCTGGACATGCGGTTCTTCCGCAGCGTGCCGTTCACCGGAGCCACCGTGACGGCCGTGTGCGGGTTCTCCGCACTGGCCGGCTTCCTGTTCCTGAACTCGCTGTACCTGCAGGACGTGCGTGGCTTCTCGCCGCTGCACGCCGGTCTGCTCACCCTGCCGATGGCCGCGATGACCGCGCTGTGCTCGCCGCTGTCGGGGCGCCTGGTCGGGCGGCGCGGCCCCCGGTTGCCGCTGGTCGTGGCCGGCATCGGCATCACGGTGTGCGGGCTGCTGCTGTCCACGCTGACCAGCGGCACGCCGATCTGGTTCCTGCTGATGACCTACGTGATCTTCGGGATCGGGTTCGGCATGCTCAACCCGCCGATCACCAACTCGGCGGTGTCCGGCATGCCGCGGGCCCAGGCCGGGGTGGCGGCCGCCATCGCGTCGACCAGCCGGCAGGTGGGTGCCTCGCTCGGCGTCGCGGTGCTCGGTTCCGCGGTGACCGGCCAGATCGTCGGCTCGTTCGCCACCGGGTTCGCCGCCGCCAGCCACCTCGGCTGGTACATCATGGCCGGCTGTGGCGTCGCGGTGCTGTGTCTTGCGTTCCTCACCACCGGCGGCTGGGCCCGCCGCACCTCCACGACGCTGACGCTGTCGGCGCCGGTGCACCAGTCCGCCTAGGGTTCCCGGGGTGACCAGCATCGACCGGCTCGCCGTCGGCCTCGCAGCGCTCGGCAGGCCCGCCTACATCAACGTCGGCCGGGTCGGTGATCTCCCGGCCGAGCGGACCGTCGCCCAGCTGCGGGCGGCCAGCTGGGCGGTGCTGGACGCCGCCTACGCGGCCGGTGTGCGCCGGGTGGACGTGGCCCGGTCCTACGGGCGCGCCGAAGAGTTCCTGGCCGGCTGGCTGGCCGCCAGGGGCCACGCCGACATCACCGTGTCCAGCAAGTGGGGCTACGCCTACGTCGGCGGGTGGCGGCTGGACGCGCCCGTCCACGAGGTCAAGGAGCACTCGCTGGCCAGGTTCCGGACCCAGTTGGCGGAGAGCCGGGCGCTGCTCGGCGACCGGATCGCGTTGTACCAGGTGCACTCGCTGACCCAGGACAGCCCGCTGTTCGACCAACCCGACCTGATCGAGGCGCTGGCCGAACTGGCGGCCGACGGGGTCCGGGTCGGCTTCTCCACCTCCGGCCCTGCCCAGGCCGACGCGGTCCGCAGGGGGCTGGCCCTGAAAGTCGCGGGCCAGCCGGTGTTCACGGCCGTCCAGGCGACCTGGAATCCGCTTGAGCAGTCGGTGGCGCCCGCCCTGGCCGAGGCACACGACGCCGGCGCGCTGGTGCTGGTCAAGGAGCCGGTGGCGAACGGCACGCTCGTCGTCGCACCGCCCCCGGTGGTTGCCGAACTGGCCGAGCGGCACGGCACCGGAGCCGACGCGGTCGTACTGGCCGCCGCGTTGGCCCAACCATGGGCCGATGTCATCTTGCTCGGCTCCGCGAGTGTCGGCCAGCTGATCGACAATCTTGCCGCCACGAATGTCCGGTTCGGTCCGGGTGAGCTCGAAATGTTGCTCACCGTGCGCCAGTCGCCGGAACAGTACTGGGCCAATCGGTCCGCACTCCCCTGGACATGACACCTCTTCGGCGGAGCGCATTTACCCGGTTACCGCCCGCATACTCATGTATGCGCAAGGAGGTATCCGATGGACCTTCGCAATTGGCTGGGGACCGCCGTCGAAGAGATCGGCCGTTGGCAGGTTGAATACGGGCCGTTCGAGCAACACAGATCCACGTCCGTCACCGATGACGAGTTCGGAGTCGCGTTCAGCGAACTTGTCAAGCGGTTGAGGGACAATTATCCATTCTTTCATCCGCGCTACGCGGGGCAGATGGTCAAGCCGCCACATCCCGCCTCGGTCGTCGGTTATCTGTCCGCGATGTTGATTAATCCGAACAACCACGCGCTGGAGGGTGGGCCCGCCACCGCGCGGATGGAACGGGAGGCGGTCGCGCAGCTGGCCGCGATGTTCAGCTTCCCGCAACAGCTCGGTCATCTGACGACGAGCGGCACCCTCGCCAACCTGGAGGCGCTGTTCATCGCCAGGGAGATCCATCCTGGTCGCGGCATCGCGCACAGCGCCGACGCGCACTACACACACGACCGGATGTGTCACGTGCTGGGCATGGAGTCGCACACCGTGCCGGTCGACGCGGCAGGCCGGATGGACCTGGAGGCGCTGGAGTCGGTGCTGCGCACCGGTCACATCGGTACCGTCGTGGTCACCGCCGGCACCACGGGACTCGGTGCCGTGGACCCGATCCACGAGGTGCTCGCGCTGCGCGAGCGTTACGACTTCCGGATCCATGTGGACGCGGCGTACGGCGGCTTCCTGAGCCTGATCGCGGACGACGCACCCGACGGTGTGGCGTCGGCGCCGTTCCGGGCCATCGCGTCGTGCGACTCGGTCACCGTGGACCCGCACAAGCACGGCCTCCAGCCCTACGGCTGCGGAGCGGTGCTGTTCGCGGATCCGTCGATCGGCCGGTACTACGAACACGACTCGCCGTACACGTACTTCACGTCCAACGAACAGCACCTCGGCGAGATCTCCATCGAGTGCTCCCGAGCGGGCGCCGCGGCGGCCGCGCTGTGGCTGACGTTCCAGGTGCTGCCACCGACGCCCGCAGCGCTCGGCGAGGTCATCCGGCCGGGCCGGAGAGCGGCGTTGCAGTGGGCCGAACTCATCGCGGAGTCGGATGAGCTTGCCCTGTACCAGAAACCGGATCTGGACATACTCACGTTCCTGCCGGCTGCCGATCGAATGTCTGATGTGGACCGAATC
>DASUJK010000234.1:0-19737 GCA_036279295.1 Pseudonocardiaceae bacterium
GGCCGAACATCCGCACGATCCACCACACTCGACACAACACGTGATCACATCAGGCCCGCCCACACCGATCACCCCGCCACGCCGCACACCTCGAAAACCCCAAGCCGACACCATGATCAAACTAGGCTACGTGGCATTGGACGTAACCGCGGTCGCATCGGTGAATGCGAGCAACGCCACGTCAGGGACCCGGACGCCGGAGCCCTTCTCACCATCACGCGGGTAGGGCATCATGGAATAGCTGAGCCGACAAACACCGCAGAGCGCGAGGGAGTAATCGGCGATATGGATTCACCTGTACTCAAGACGGAATCTGGCATAGCAACCGAGCTCATTGACCTGGACATGGTGTCCCTCACGGCACTGCGGTCCCTCGACCACGCAAAACTGCACCGAGCCATGCGTCACGTGGTTGAGCAAACCAGCCGGATGAGGATCAACGAGGAGACCGGGGGCGGCAAACTGAACAGCGGCAGGCGCCCTCGGAGTCGTGCCGACGGACACGCTGATCGCTGACCCGGCGGCGGTTCCCGACCTCACCCACCACCAGCTGTCCTGGGCGGACTTCGACGAGGTCGCCCGAGGTGGCGGCAGTCTCAGCGTGATGCGGCAACTTCGGCGAGCCGAGCGAAGTCGACGGCTGCTGCTGTTGCGTGCTTTGGTGGACCAGACCACCAAGAAGCCAGACGTGTTCGGGCCACTGCCGCCTGCCGAAACGGCGTGGGAACTGCTGGAGCGGGTGGAACACAAGGCGCCCGAGATGCTCGACCTAATACTCGCCCACCCCTACACCGGAACCTGGGCGGGTTATGTCACCCGGCTACTGAGTGATCAGATCACCGGTGTACAGCCATTGTGGATGCACGTCGGACATCTGCACGCGCTGGCCGCGGCAGCCGGAATCCGTGCTGGTGTGGAATTCGAAGCACAAATACCGGTATGGCACGGCGAAGCGATCCTGCCAACTCTCGGCCTGGTTCGACTGCACACCGACACCGCCTGGTCGGTCGCGTGGGTGCGCGCCGGGCACGGTGTGTCCGTCGGTGACAAGAAACGCGAGGTCCGGCTGCCGGGTCGGTACGCGGAGGACACGCCCGGCTGGTGGGGCGTGCGCGGCATCTCGGCGCAGGCCGGTCGACACACGCTCGCGGTGCGCCTGGACGACGTGGATCCGTACCGGGGGCTGCGGGAACCGATCGCCCCGGAGCGGCTGACCGCCGACCAGGTGGCCGAGTGGCGGATGCTGCTCGGTGACGCGTGGCGGCTGCTGGTCGCGCACGTGCCCGACCTGGCGGCGGCACTGGCCGCCGGGCTGGACTCCGTGGTGCCCCGACCCGCCGTGCCGTTCCGGTCGCGCAGCGCGTCGACCGAGGAAGCGTTCGGCAGCGCGGTGATCAGCCAGCCGGTCGATCCGATGTCGTTGGCAGCGACCCTGGTGCACGAGTTCCAGCACATCCGACTCGGCGGCGTACTGCACATGACCCGGCTCTACGACGATGACGACAGCGAGCGCTGCTACACGCCGTGGCGGGACGATCCCCGACCGATAGCCGGTGTGCTGCAAGGAACTTACGCGTTCTACGGAATGACCATGTTCTGGCGGGCACTGGCCGCGGCGATGCCGGGAAACCGACTGGCACTGTTCGAGTTCGCCCATCGGCGCGAGCAGACCCGGCGCACCATCGAGTGGTTGCGTCACGATCCGGCGCTCACCTTGGCCGGGCACCGCTTCGTCGGCGTTGTCGCGGCACAACTTGGCCAGTGGCAGCACGATCAGGTGCCCGCCGACATCGCCGAGGCCGTGGCCACCGTCATCGCAGATCACTACGCGGGCTGGCGCATCCGTCATGTCCGGCCGAACCGCGACACCGTCGCCGAGCTGGCGGCCGCCTGGCTGGCCGGGCGACCGCCGCCGCTGACCGGCCTGGACACCGACCGGCCGCCGACGCCGGTGCCGGACGGCGGCTGGGCGACCGGGCGGGCCGACCTCATCCGGATCACCAGCACGTCCACGACCCGAGCCTCGGTGCGCGTGCCCGACGTGACGGCCGCCGACCTCGCGCTCGTCGATGGCCGCCTCGTTGACGCCGTTCGGGCCTATCGGGCCGAACTGGCGGCCGAACCGGACCGTCCGGCATCCTGGATCGGACTCGGCCTCGCCTTGTCCAGACTGGGCACCGGGCCCGCCGCGCACAGCCTGCTGCACAACCCGGAACTGGTCCGAGCGGTACACCGCACCGTCCGAACCAGCACGGCGAGACCAGCCACACCGGATGATCTCGCTGCCTGGATCGGGCGATTCACACACTGATCACGTCAGAACGGCAGCAGGTCGATGTCGCAGTCGGCCCGTACCCCGCCACCGGCGGCGATCGTCGCCGGGTGGGCGTCGCCGAGCACCTGGCGGTACTTGGTCAGTATTTCCGCGTACTTCGTCTCGGCTTCCTGCGTGTGGCCGAGCGTCCGCAGGTCGAGGGCGAGGTTCGCGGTGACGGCGAGCGTGGTCGGGTGGTCGGTGCCGAGGAACCGCTGGGACCGTTCCAACGCCTCCCGGTCCAGTTCCACCGCGCGCTCCAGCTCACCGAGCGCCGACAGGTCGCTGGCCACGTTGATGGCGGCGACGATGGTGAACGGGTGGTCGGCACCCAGCCGCTCGCGCAGGCCGTCCAGCGACCGCTCGTCCAACTGCCGTGCCGCTGCCGCGTCGCCGGACAGGCGCAGCGTCACCGCGATGTCGACGGCCGCCGCCAGGGTGTGCGGGTGCAGCTCACCGAAGTTGTCGCGGAACCGGTCGAACGTCTGCTCCCCCAACTCGCGGGCGCCCAGCAGGTCACCGGAGTGCCGCAGGTCGATGGAGTGGCCGATGGCACAGTTCAGCACGTTCGGCTGATCATTGCCGTAGCGCACCCGGAAGCGCTCCAGGGTCCGGCCGGACAGTGCCAGCGCACCAGGGTGGTCGCCGTCCTTGCGTCGGGTGACGGCGAGGTAGGACTGCCGGCGCAGGGTGGCCGCGCCGTGTTCGCCGAACAGTGTGATCGCGCGTTCGGCCAGCTTCTCCATCTCGACGTGGGCCCACCGGTACTCGCCGGACTCGCGGCGGTCCAGAATGAGGGCGTTGAACGTGCTGAACGTCGCGGCGTTGTCGTAGCCGATCACCTCGACACGCCGCAGGTAGGTGTCCTCGTCCAGGTCCCGCGCCTGCCGGTAGTCACCGGTGAACCGGAGGCTGACGGCGTGGTTGTGCGCCGCGGACAGCGTCGCGGGGTCGTCCGGCCCGTACAGCGCCTTGGCCTTCTGGTAGCTGTCCTCGGTGAGCTCCCGCGCCGCGTTGAACTCGCCCTTGGCCCGGAGGTCGAGCACCACGTTCGTCTGCACCGACAGTGTTTCCTCACTGTCCACACCAGACACCTGGCGGCGCAGTTCGAGCGTGTGCCGGTTGAGTTCCTCGGCTTCGGCATAGCGGCCGAGCATGAACGAGTAGTAGCCGTACCACTCGGCGGCTTCCAGCGTCTGCGAGTCGGTCTCGCCGAGGCGCTGCGCCCAGTTGTCGTAGGCCTGCTTGGCAAGTCTGGCCGCCTCCTGGTGATCACCCCACTGGTACAGGAACCGCATCACGTTGATGACGAGCTGGCGCACCCAGCTGTCATCGCACTCAACGGCTTCCGACGCGTGGACGTGGGACAGCACGTCCTGGTAGCGCGGCCACACCTTCGACGACGACGGGTCGTTCGGGTCCAGGTTGGCCAGCAGCAGGTGGGCGCCGTGACGCATCTCGGCACGGTGTTGTGGGGTCATCCTGTTGCGCAGCACCATCTGCACCAACCGGTGCAGCAGCAGCGTGTCGCTGCGGTGGTCGATCTTGGCCAGGCCGTACCGGTTGATGTCGCGGATCGCGCGGGACAGCCGCATCGGGTCACGCAGCGCGGCATCGAGTTCCGGGGACACGGAAACACCACGGACACCGGAGAACAGGCTGCGGGTGATCGGTTCGGGCGCGAAGAAGGCGCACACCTGAAGCAGTTGGTGAGCGGCCGGGCTGCTGTTGCGCAGTTCGTCGAACGACACATTCCACGCAGCGGCGACCGACAATTCATAACCGACCGGCGCGGAGGTGTCCAGGATCTCCTCCACTTTCTCGTCGAACAACCGCACGTACTCACTTACCGGCATGCCCGTCTCGGCCCGCCATGCCGCAGCCTGTTCGATCGCGAGCGGCAGGTCGCCCAATTTGTCGGCCAACAACTCCGCTTCCCGGTCATCGATCTCCGGGCCACGCAGCCGCAGTAGATCGATGCTTTCCGAGCGCTGGAACACGGCGATCTCCAGCGGCCGGGCAATACCGGCCCAGTCCGGATTACGCGACGTGATGAGAATCTCGCCCGGTCCGTTGGCGGGGAAGAACGGGCGGACCATCTCCGGGCTCTCCGCGGCGTCGAAGACGAGCAGCCACCGGCGGTAGGGCTGGCCGAGCCGTAGCGCCTCGCGCACCGCCGGCACGGCCGTGTTCGCCTCCGCACTGCCGGGCAGGCCGAGGTGCTGGGCCAGTTCCGTGAGACCGGCTCGTATCTGGGCCGGGTGCGCGGCCTGCACCCACCACACGATGTCGTAGTCGGTCAGGTGCCGGTAGATGTACTCGACCGCCATCTGCGTCTTGCCGATACCACCCATGCCGTGCAGCGCGGCCGGCAGCACGGCAGTCGTGCCGCCCGCGGCGAGTCGTTCGCTCAACTGGTCGAGCGGACCACTCCGACCGGTGAAGTTGGGATTGCGCGGCGGCACATTTCCCCATACCGGAGGAGCGTCTTCCGCCAACCGCTCTCGAAAGCCGATCGAACCAAGCTGAGGGAGAGCGACAACGTCACCCGAATGGGGTTGAGTTGTCGAAACGACATTCACAGCTGACGTCTCGGGAATCGATGTCGGCGGCCGGATGGACCGGGTTGACTCATCGGTGGAACCCGTACGCTCGACAGTGTTCGACATTTTACTCACCGAATCGCTAGACGCAACTTCAACGGACAATGCGGGCGCGGCCGGCTGGCTCAGCCGGCTCGCGCGGGAAAGATACGGACCACTGAGGGCGCGCAGCACAATGCGCTCGATCATGACATCCCGAACATCTTCCCGCCCGATGTGATCGGGCGTGCTGTCGGGTGCGTCGAGCGCGTCGCGAAGGTGTCGCAGACCGACACGGTCACCGAAATGCCCCGTCACCATGCGAACCACGTGCGCTGTCTCCGAACGACGTGCCCCGCTCAGCAGAACCTCGCGAACGGCCTCCGGATATTCGTAGGTGGCGTCCCAGGCGTCATCGTCCTGGGGCGGACGCAGCAGACCGCTGCCCAGTACCTCGGCCAGGTGGGCGGGCCCGGACTCGGGCACCAGCCTGGACTGCACCAGTTGCGCCACCGGCAGGCTGACCGGTACCGCGGCCAGCAGGGTGGCCAGCCGGAACGCCTGCGGCGATGCGATGCTGAGGAAGTTTCGGACCTGGTCGTCCGCGGACGGTGTGCCATCACCCCGCGGTGGCGCACCGGTGGCCGGACCGTCGTCGGTGGCCGGATCGGCGGCCTGCCGATCGTCGGCCAGCAGGACCATGCCGGTGGCCGGACCATCGGCCGTGCCGGTGACCAGTCGGGCCAGCCAGCCGAGCCACCGCTCACCCAACTCCACCACCGGCACCGGCACCACCCCGTCGGGTGGTGTCGGATCGGGCTCCAGCCAGGCGTCCGGCAACGCAAGCCCCCATCGCCGGTTGGGTGCCAGTGGCCTGGGCACCGTCAGCCTGCCGCGCTGCAACGGTAGACCACCGGCACGCCAGAGCCGTTGCGGCAACAGGTGAACCACGGCCACCGGCATCGCGGTGCCCCACCTGGCGAGCATCGGCGAGACCAGGCCCCGTTTCCAGCCGGCACCGACACCATCGGTCAACAGCAGCATGATCCGCCGGCCGGACGACGTCATCAGCTCGCGCGGATCACGGGTCGGGGTGCCGGGTGTGCCACCCAGCAGCCGAGGCTCGCCTGCGGCGTCCAGCAGCCTGCGCCGAATCGAGCGAAACGCGCCGAGCTGCTCCAGCAGGGACATGAACGCCGAGACGACAGGCTGCCACAACGCCATCGACGGCCCGGAGTCCACCACGACCGTGAGGTCCAGCCACGGCGTGGTCTGCGGCGTGGTCACCGGCCACCACAGGCCGTCCTGGGCCGCCTGTTCCGCGGTCGCGTCCTCATCGATACGCACCTCGTCCGGGTTGCGCGACGGCACCCTGCGCTTGAGCGGCCGCAACGAGCGGGCGATGCCCAGCGCGCCGGGCATCGTCGGACCGGCCGTCGACCGGGTGCCGGCGACGTAGCCCGGTACGCCGTTCGCACCTGGTTCCCGATCGGTGGGCCGGCCGACAAATCCCACCAGGCCGGGTGAATCCTCGTCGTCCTCGGCACGTGGCCGGGGCATGCGCTCCGGCGGGCCGTCGGCCGGTTGCTCGTCCGGCACCGAGTCGTGGCGTGGGCGGTCCGCCGCGACGTCCACCGTCGGGGGCGGATCGGTCGGCGGCAAGTCGGGGGCATCCACCAGTGGCGGTGCGTACCGCCGCCACGCGTGCTCGGTGACCGACGTCAACCAGACGGCGTCGGCAACCTCGGACCAGGTGAGATCGGTGGAACCCAGCAGTTCCGATCCCGTCCGGTGAACGGGATCCGGCGAGGGTGGGTCTGCCGTTCCTGCCACGTCACGGAACCATGGAGTTCAACTGGCGCCACAACGCGTCCAACAGACGCGGCCAGGACGCGTCGGTCTCATCGTAGGCACCGGATGTCGCCAGGTACACGGCGTCCAGCAGCTTGTCGGCGGGTAGCCCACCCGACGTCGCGCTGCGCGCCACGAACTCCTGGATCAGGCGCGGCCGGTCCTGGCCGTCGATCTCCGGCAGGTGCGCGGCCACCATCGCGGCGAGCTGTTCGACATCCGGTTCTTTCATCTCCAACTGGAGACAGCGCCGCAGGAATGCCGGCGGGAATTCCCGCTCCCCATTGCTGGTAATGACAATCATCGGGAAGGCATTGCATTTTACCCGACCGTCGACAATTGTCGCGGCGCCATCCGTGTCGTCGGTGAACACCGACACCTCACGAGTCCTCGCCCGTACCCGTTCCAACTCCGGAATGGGGAACTGGGCTTCCTCGAACATGCTCAACAAGTCGTTGGGCAGATCGGCCTCGCTCTTGTCGAGCTCGTCGATCAGCAGCACCCTGGGCAGTTTCCTGGGCAGAAAAGCGGTGCCCAGCGGGCCGAGGCGGACGAATTCACCGATCGGCGGCCCGTCCGAATCGCCACCGGCCGTGCCGGCGGCCTGCACTCGACCAATGGCGTCATAGCTGTACAGGCCCTGTTTCAGAGTGGTACGGCTGGTGATCGACCAGCGCAGTACCTGGCCGAGACGCAGTTCCCTGGCGATCCGATAGGCCAGCGTCGACTTGCCGGTGCCCGGCCTGCCGGTGACCAACAGCGGGCGGCGCAAGAACAGGGCCGCGTTCACCATGTCGACCTCGTGCGGGTCGATATCCCGTTCCGACACGTGGTACTCCGGGCCGAGCCTGCGGAGTGTCTCGCCGTCGTCGGCGGGCGGCTCGTCGTGCTCCGGCAGTGGGCCACCGTCGAAACTGCGCCACGGCGGCGGCGGAGGCAGCAGATCGGCCAACTCGATATCGTGCAGTGGACGACCCGCACCCCGATAGATCCACCAACCAGGAGTGTCGAAGCGGGGAGTGCCATGCCCCGATGACATCTCGTCAGGACGCTCGTTCGCCCTCAATCGAAGCACCCCCCTGACCAGCGGCTATTTGAGGTTGCTGCCCATCGATAGCCACTACATGAAACGGGTCGTCCCACAATACCACCAAATCACGCGCTATAATCGGATTGACCTGTGAAGACGAGAGAAATGCGGCTTGTCGCGCGGCCTGCGCACGCGCGGGCAGCTCACCCCAACCGTCCCCTTCCACCAAATGGGTGACAACTTGCCGCAAGTCCTCGGAGTTGGCCAGTGCGGCGTGCCAGAATACCGCCGGCAATCCCGACCTCAACGCGGCGGTCAGTTCGTCTCCCTGACCAGCGACTTTCGGCGGCGCCGTACTCAGCACCAGCGCGGCAGCGTGTAGGTCCTGTTCCAGAAGCGCGTGAATCTCATGCTGATTCGGGGGATCAACGGGTTGCGCGTAGAGCACACGCGCGGCCGGATCGGTCAGCAGAGTCCGCCACCGCTGCCGCCAGACTCGGCGCCAGTGCGGAGATCGCATCCTTTCCAATGACCGCACCACCACCGGGTAAGCCAGGCACAACGGCACCGGATGCCCGGATTCCCGCTCCTTGGCCCAGCGATGGACCGGCACTCCCATGAGTGCGCGCGGCAGCACAAAGTCAATGTAGACAACGGCATCGTGACCAGACCATGCCCGTTCCGCCGCCACGACGAGATCATCGACCTGGTGTTCGAGCTTGCCGGCGTGCACGGCATGGATGTCCCCGCGCAGCCCCGGCCACTCATCGGGATCATCCTGCCGCCAGTGCGACACCAGAAAGCGATCATCGTCCATCGCGTCGGGCTCGATTGCAATCGTCAAGTGCAGCTTCGGATCCGCGACCGGCTCCGGATTGGCGGCCCGCCACGCGGCCAGCGCCGGCTCCAGCCGGAGCCTGCGGGCCTGGCCCTCGGTCCACTCGGACAGCTTGTCGGCCAGCGGCCCACCGACCTGACGGGCGAGCAGTTCGAGAAACGCCAGCGCGGGCGGAAACCCGTCCGGTCCGGCATTGAAGTCACTCAGGTACTGGAATGTCTGCCACGCGTCGCCGCCACCGGGCATCGGCTGCACGCTCGGCCCAGCGGCTCGGTGGATCAGCGTCGGCAGTTGCGGCACGGCGACATCGGCCAGCCAATCCCGCAGCAGCGCGGATTCTTGCTCCACCAACAGGCCGAGCACCCGGGTCTGCACGCCGAGCAGTCGCAGCCACGCGACACCACTTGTCCGTTTGACCAACACCTGGATCTGTTCGAAGCCGCCCGGATCGGCACCCGGGTCGGGCGCGACGACGTCGCGGTAGAAATTGTCGGACGCGATGAGTGCCAGCATGCCGCCCGATCTGTCCAACCCCGCTTTTGCCGGCTCCGCGTCAAGGATGCGGAATGCGAAGTTGATCTCCGGACCGACCCAGCCGTTCGCGTCCGACCACACTTCGCCGGAGTGCAGTGCGACCCGCAGTTGGATGGCCGCTTCGGCGGCGTGCACCTTGTTGTACCGGCGCAAACCGGCAAGCAGACGATCGGACAACTGGTCGGCCAGCCGGATTTTCGGCACATCCGGCGGCACCAGGATCAAAGCACCATCCCCCCGGTCTTCTGTTGTGCACTTGACCCAGTCGATGCCGGCCTCGGTAAACGCATTACGCAATACCGCATAGAGACCTTCGCGGACCGCCTCCTGATGAAAGATGGTGCGACGCGGATCTGTGAAGCGTGCGACGTCGACCACCACGATGGTCCGATGGAGTGCTTCCGGGTACAACGACACGAGGTATCCCCCTCCCCCATTGAGTCGCTGAGCGAAGAAGAAAGCAGGTTACCTCGGGGAAGGGGTCAGCCGCGCGGGACACGAGAGAAGTTCGTCAGGCCTCAGCACGGGCCTTGACGGCGGCGAGAGTGTGTTCTATTGACTCGACGTTGAATCCCGGCCGGTCGGCGCGTCCGGTGACACGAGGGCCGAGGAAACGGCGCACCACCCAACTGCCCACTCGATACCACTGTTCGGTCAGCCGGCAGCCGGTCTCGGTGGGGGTGATCAGGTACGACCAGCGCGACACGCGGACACCGAACGGGGTGCGCACGTCAAAAGTGAACACGCGGCCCGGCTCGCAGGCGACCACTCGAACCCTCGTCCACCACAGTTTGTCGCCGTTGCGGTTGGTGCCACGGAACTTGGCGCCCTGCGCCGGCCCGGTCGCGCCGTCCACCCAGCGGCCGCCGATGTTCTCGGGGCTGAACTGGTCCATCCTCGGCAGGTCGGTGACCATCGACCACACGGCGCGCGGGTCGGCGGCGACCTCGATGGTGCGGGAGATCGATGGTTCCACCACTGCACGGTAGCCAGCGCCGATCCACGCCGACAATGTCTGCGGCGCAACCGGGCACGCCAGGAGAAAACACAGGTCACGTCGGTTCGGCAGGCGGATCATCTGCCGTGGAGATGGTCCGCTGCGTCCACGCCACGTCGTGCCACGCGCCGTGCTTCCAGCCGATGCGCCGATAGGTTCCGACAGGCTCGAATCCCATCGCGCGGTGGAGTCCTACGCTCGCGGCATTGGGTAGCGTCATACCGGCCACCACGGTGCGGAACCCGCGCTCCGCCAGCCGGGCGAAGAGGGCCGTGTAGAGGACGCGGCCGGCGCCGGTACGCCGCAGGCCGCGTTCGAGATACACGCTCACCTCGCACGACCAGCGATACGCGGGACGTGCCTTGTACTCGCCGCCATAGGCGTAGCCGACCACCCGGCCGTCGTGTTCCAGCACGAGCCACGCGTGCCTGCGTTGTGCCGTGGCGATCCGGGCCGCCATCTCGGCCTGCGTCGGCGGTTCGGTCTCGAAGGTGATCACCGTGTCGGTCACGTACGGGGCGTAGATCGCCGCGCAGTCCTCGGCGTCGACCGTCGACGCGTCTCGGATCTTCTGGCTCATGCCGGCCATGGTGCCCGGTGAAAACAGGTTGCTCCGATCGGGACGGTCGACCACGCTGCCCGCGTGACAGAACCGGTGTTCACCCCGTTGTACGAGGATCTCGTCTTCCACGGCCCGTTGTCCGGCTGGCGGGCCGATCAGCTGATCCGATCGCTCGGCCCGCTCGCCGGGCAGCACGTGGTGGATCTGGGCTGCGGGTGGGCAGAGTTGCTGCTGCGCACGCTCGCCACCGAGCCGACGGCGACCGGCTTCGGCGCCGACCTGGACGATGCGGCCATCGAGCACGGTCGGGCGAACGCACTGGCTCGTGGGCTGGGCGAGCGGGTGCGACTCGACATCGGCGACGCCGGGGCCTGGTCGGGCAGTGCGGACGTGCTGATCGTCAACGGCGCGACCCACGTGTGGGGCGGCGAGCCGGAGCAGCACACGCGGAACGCGCTGACCCAGGGCCGTAAGCTGCTGCGCCCGGGTGGTCGGCTGCTGCTCGGCGAGGGGTTCTGGCAGACCGAACCCACGGCGGACCGACTGCGGGCGATGCCGATCCCGAAAGACCAGTACCTGGCGCTGCCCGATCTGGTCGACCTGGCGCTGGCCAACGGCTACCGGCTGGTCGCGGTGTCCCAGGCCGGTCTGGACGAGTGGGATGAGTTCGAGTCCCGGCACGGCCTCGGCTACGTGCGATGGCTGGCCGCCAACCCGGACTCACCGCACGCCGCCGGCGTGGCGGCGACCGCCGACGCGCATCGAACCTCGTGGCTGCGCGGCTGGCGTGAGGTGATGGGGTTCGTCTACCTCACGCTGTTGGTCGCCTGAGCTAGTCCGACGGGGTGTAGAACGAGACGAACACCCGGACCGGCACGCCGTCCGGGTCGTACTTGTTGGCCATCATGTCGTCGACCAACGCGGCCATTCGACCGCGATAGTCGGCGGCATCGGCAGGTGACACCTTGGCCGAGATCATCGTGCCCAACGCCTTGCGGCCGGGATGCTCCGGATCGTCCTCGAACGACACCTTGCCCGCTCGGAGGGCAACGGCGAAGTCGTTGGCATAACTGTCCAGCAGCGCGGACCACGCGGCGAGGGCATCGTCAGTGCTGATGTCGTCGGGGTTGAAGATGCGCGGATCCATGTGCAAGGACCGTTGGCCGGCCCGGTAGCGGTACTCCACGATGCCGGACACCACCCTGGTCTCGGCCACCACGATGAGCCCACGTGCCTCCAACTGCTTGATGTGCCGGTACAGCTTGGTCGGCGGCTCGGCGAGTTCCTCGGCCATCTCCTTCACCGTGCGCACCTTCGGCGTCTCATGTGCGCCGTCCATCAGGATGCCCAGGATCGCCAGCCGCAGCGGGTCGGACAGCGCCTTCAGCGTCTCCACGTCGCTCACCTCACGCGTGGACAGCGGCACATCGGGCTCGATCGACATGGCCACCATCTTGCCACGCGTTCACCCGCATGCCATCATTCACGTAAACATGAATGATAGTGACATGGTGAATGATGACCCAAGGGTGAACGAGATGGCGACAGATCAGCGGCCGTTGCGCCGCAACCGGCGGTTCCAGTACCTGTGGCTCGGCTCGACGATCGGCTATCTCGGCATCGAGACGGCCGACATCGCCTACCCGCTCGCGGTGCTGGCACTGACCGGTTCGCCCGCGGCGGCCGGCCTGTTCGGTGTCGTCCAACTGCTGGCCACGCTGGTCGTCGGCCTGCCGGCCGGTGTCCTCGTGGACCGGTACGACCGCAGGCGCGTCCTGCTGCTGTCCGAGGGCATCCGGGCGCTGGCCGCCGCCAGCGTGGCCGCCGCCCTGGCCGAACACCGGCTGGGTGTGGCCCAGTTGCTCGTGGTGGGGGCCGTGCTCGGCGCGTGCGGCCCGTTCACCTCCACGGCCAGAACGTTGCTGGTCCGGGCCGTGGTGCCGGACGAGCAGCTGACCTCCGCACTGACCACCGAACAGATCCGTGACGGTATGACCCAGCTCGTCGGGCCACCGCTGGGCGGTCTGCTCTACGGGCTGCGCCAACCACTCCCGTTCGGGGTCGGCGCGATCGCGTTCGCCGTGTCCTGGCTGACGGTGCTCAAGGTGCGGGTGCCGCGTCACCGACCGGCGGCGCCCGACGGTGCCGCGGGCGGAGCATTGGCCGGCCTGCGCACGATCTGGCGCAACCCGACCCTGCGCACCGCGACCCTGCTGGTGGCGGTGCTGAACACCGTCGGCGCCCCGGTCGTGCTGATCACCACCGTGTTGCTGCGTCAACAACACGTCTCGCCGAGTCTGATCGGTGTCGCCGTGGCCGGCTACGCGATCGGCGGCCTGATCGGGGCTGCCCTGGTCAAGCCACTGCACCGGCGCTTCCAACCCGGTCACCTGCTGATCGGCGTGGCACTGTTCGAGGCACCGCTGCTGTTCGGCCTGGGCATCAGGCTGGGCCCGTGGTGGGTCGCCGCGCTGCTGCTGTGCGCAGGCCTCGGCATCCCGGCCCTCCAGGTGCTGGTGGACGTGCTGATCTTCCGGCAGGTGCCGGACGAGCAGCGGGGCCGCGTCATCTCGGCCACGATCACCCTGATCGGCATCGGCATGCCTATCGGTGCCGGACTGGCCGGCCTGCTGTTGCAGTACCTGGCCGCGCCCGTCGCGATGGCCGTGCTGGCCTGCACCCTGGCCGGCGCCTGTGGGTACGCGGCCACCCGCCGCCACCTGCGTAGCGCGCGGTGGCCAGATTCGTCGGCCGCGGATGTCAAGACGGCGGAGCCCGCTCCGACCACGGCATGACGGCACCCACCAAGGGCGCCACCCACGGAAGGAACCGCCATGCTGATCCGACTGCACACCGCCATGACCCTGGACGGCTTCTCGGCGAACGCCGACGGCTGGCCGGTGCTGGCGGGCATGCCCGACTTCGTGCCCGGCGTGTCCTACGGGCACGACGAGTTCATCCAGCAGTGCGAGGCCGTCATGGTCGGCCGCACGACGTTCGACTCGGGGTTGGCCGCACCACACTGGCCGTGGCCGGGCAAGCGCATGTTCGTGTTGACCACCCGACCGGTGACCGCACCGGACGGTGTCGACGTCGTCGCGTGCGCCAGCGCCGCCGACGCGCTGGACAGAGTGCGGAACAGCGGCATGACCGGTGACGTGCACCTGCTCGGCGGCCCGAGCACGATCGCCGCCATGTACCGGATCGGCGCGATCGACACACTGGAGATCATCATCCTGCCGGTGTTGCAGGGCACGGGAACGCCGTTGTTCCCGTTCGCCGACACGGCCGATCGACTGGAGCTGATCGAGCGCTGCGGCTACCCGGACGGCACCACCAAGCTGCGCTTCACGCGTGCGTGAGTCGTCAGTGGACCTGTCGGTCGTGGCCGGTCCAGAACGGTTCGCGTAGCTTGAACTTCTGGAGCTTGCCGGTGGCCGTGCGAGGCAACGTTTCCACGAAGTCGATCCGCTTCGGACACTTGTAGCCGGCCAGCCGGGTGCGACAGTGCGCGATCAGGTCGGCGGCGGTCAGCTCGGTGCCGTCGGTGACGACCATGCCCGTGACGAGTTCGCCCCACTTCTCGTCCGGGATGCCGATCACCGCCGCCTCGCGCACGGCCGGGTGGGACGTCAGGGCGTCCTCGACCTCGATCGAGGACACGTTCTCGCCGCCGGAGATGATCACGTCCTTCTTCCGGTCGGAGATGACCAGGAAGCCGTCCTCGTCGACGTAGCCGCCGTCGCCGGTGTGGAACTGGTTGCCGAACTGGGCCGCCTCCGTCGCGTCCGGCTGGTCCCAGTAGCCGTCCAGGTTGTTGTTGGTCGCGGTCAACACCTCACCGTCGGTGTCGATCGCGACCCGCACACCCAGCGCCGGGGCCCCGGCCCGCATCAGCTTGCGGGCCTGGTCGGCTGGCGGCAGGTCGTCCCACTCGGCACGCATCCGGTTCACGGTGACCAGCGGCGATGTCTCGGTCAGGCCGTAGATCTGGATGAACTCCCAGCCCAACTCGGCCCGCACGCGCTCGATCGTGCGGGACGGCGGCGGGGCGCCCGCGACCACGATGCGGACCTGGTCCCGACCGGGGATCTCACCCTCCCACGAGCCTGCCGCGTCGAGCACCGCGTTGATCACGGCGGGCGCGGCGCACATCAGCGTGACCCCGTGTCGGCGAATCCGGCGCAGGATCTCGGTGCCGTCGACCTGGCGCAGCACGATGTGCCGGCCGCCGACACCGGTCACGCCGTACGGCATGCCCCAACCGTTGACGTGGAACATCGGCAGCGTGTGCAGCAGCACGTCCCGGTCGCTGATCGTGGTGTGCAGCCCGAAGACGGTGGCGTTGAGCCAGAGGCTGCGATGCGTCAGCTGGACGCCCTTGGGCCGGGCCGTCGTGCCCGACGTGTAGTTGATCGTGGCCGTCGCCGCCTCGTCCGGGTCGGCCCACGGCTGCGGCTCGACATCCCGCAGGTAGAGCGCGTCGTCGTCACCGAGCACGAACTTGTGCCGGACGTCGAGCGCGTCCAGCACGTCCTTGCCGGCCGGGTCGGCGAACACGACCTGCGCACCGCTGTGTCGCACGATGTAGTCGATCTCCGGCTCGGCCAGCCGGAAGTTGATCGGCACCAGCACCCGGCCCCAACCGGAGACGCCGAAGAACGAGGTGAGCAGCCGCGCCGAGTTCTGCGAGATGACAGCGACCCGACCGCCGACCGGCACGCCGAGCTGGTCCAGCCGCGCGGCCTGGGCACGGGCCAGCGTCGCCATCTCGCGGTAGTCGATCTCGCCGAGGCCGGGTGCCGGCTGGTCGGGCTCGTCGACGACCGCCACGCGGTCGGGATAGACCTGCTCGGCCCGGTCGATGAAGTCGCGAACCGTCAGCGGGTAGAACACGGAGCACCTCCAGGCCGGGCGACGAGATCGCCACCACTCTAGGACCTGGTCGGCCGGGGTGGTCAGGAACTGATTGGCGGACCCGTGTAGACGGCGCGCGGGCGCAGCGGCCTGTGCCGCTCGTACTCCTCCAGCGCGTGCGCGACCCAATCCGACGCGCGGGCCACGGCGAACAGCGCCTCACCCGCTCCGTCGACCATGCCGGCCACCGCACCGAGCGTGGCCAGCGCGAAGTCGACGTTCATGGCGGGCAGCCCCCGGGTGTGCGACTCGGTGAGCACCGCTTCGGCGACCAGGAGCCTGTCATGGCCCGGCGCGGCCTGTCGGACCAGGTCGAACAGGTGGCGGCCACGCGCGTCACCCGACTCGGCCCGTTTCCCACCGACTGGCACGCGCGCACCGGCCGGGTCGTGCTGACCGGTGAGTACGGCGGCAAAGCCGGCTTCCGCCACGTGTTGGACGGCATCGGCGTCGAGGTGGCCCCGGCCGACGAGGACGTGGTCTTCCAACTCGTGCAACTCGTCAACGCGATGACGAGTCACTCGCTGACCGACGACGAACTCCGGCTCATCGCCGGTCATCCCCGCGAGGTGGCCCTGCTGTTTCCCGGCCAAATCCGGTGATCGTCTCCTGCGTCTCCGGCGTGTCCAGGACGGCGAGCTGGTTCACCGTCTCGGCCTCCAGCGCTTCGGCCAGCGTCGAGTCCCAGGACGCCAGCAGCAGCTGTTTCGTGCCACGCAGCGCGGCTGCCGGCAGCCGCGCCAGCCGCTCCGTCAACGCGTCGACCTCGGCATCCAGGTCGTCGACCGGCACCACCCGGTTGATCAGGCCGTAACGCCGCGCGTCAGCAGCGCCGACGGTGTCGCCGAGCATGGCCAGTTCCCTGGCCCGCCGGTCGCCGACCAGGCGCGGCAGCAGCCAACTCGCGCCGCTGTCCAGCGAGAGCGCCCGCCGGATGAACAGCTCCATGAACCGGGACCGATCGCTGGCCAGGACGAAGTCGCACAGCAGCGCCAGGTTGGCACCAGCACCGGCCGCCACACCGTCCACTCTGGCCACCGTCGGGATCGGCAGCTCGTGCAACCGGTGCACCACCCGGTTCATCAGGCGGATACGGTCGCCCATCGGGGTGTCGGCGCCGAGCAGGCCACCGACATCGGAACCGGCGCAGAACGCACCACCGGCACCGGTCAACACCAGCACCCGCGCGGACCCGATGTCCCGCAACGCCGAGTCCAGCTCCTGCCACATCGGGTCGGTCATCGCGTTGAGCTTGTCCGGCCGGTCCAGCGTGATCGTGACGATGTCGGCCCGCCGGTCGACGTGCACCGTCATCGGGCCGTCCATCCGCCGTCCACGGAGATGGTCTGGCCGGTGATGTAGCTACCGCCGTCACCGGCCAACAGCAGCAGGATGCCGTCCAGTTCGCCGGACCGGCCGGGTCTGCGCATCGGTGTGTTGCGCTCGATCCAGCGCATGCTGCGTTCGTTGGCGAACATCTCGTCGGTCATCCCGCTCGGGAACCAGCCCGGCGCGATCGCGTTGACCCGGACGTTGCTCGGCGCCCACTCCCCCGCCAGATGCCTGGTCAACGAGATCACCCCGCCCTTGGCCGTGCCGTAGGCGGCCTGCGGCAGCGGTGCCGACGCGACCTGGCCGAGGATGGAGGAAATGTTGATGATGGAGCCGGAGCCCTGGGCCAGCATGGGTTTCGCGGCCAGCGTGCACAGCGTGAACGTGGCCGTCAGGTTGACCGACAACGTCCGCTCGAAGCCCTCCGCCGTCTCCTCGATCGCCGGGATGGCATCGCCGACGCCCGCGTTGTTGACCAGCACGTCCAGCCGGCCGGTGTGCTCCAGGGCGGTCTCGATCAGGTGTTCCCGGTCGGCCGCCACGGTCACGTCACACGTGACGGGCACGATGCCCGGCCGACTGTCGGCCAAGGCGTCCAGCCGGTCCCGGCGCCGCCCGGCCGCGACCACCGTGGCGCCCTGTTCGGCGAGCACGGTGGCGAACCGCGCGCCCAGCCCGCTGGATGCTCCGGTGACGACCGCGACGCGGCCCGCCAGGCCGGTCATTTGCGATACCCCAACAGTGTCTCCGCGATCAGCACCCGGTGGATCTCGTTGGTGCCCTCCACGATCTGGAAGATCTTGGCGTCCCGGAAGTGCCTGCTGATCGGGTACTCGTCGGATGCCACGTAGGCGCCGAAGATCTGTGCCGCCTCGGTGGCCGCGCGCATCAGGCTGTCCGACGCGGCCAGCTTCGCCATCGACGACTCGACCCGCACCCGCCTGCCCTGGTCCTTGAGCCAGGCCAGCCGGTAGGTGAGCAGTCGCGCGCTCTCCAGCGCGACGGCCATGTCCGCGATCTTCGCCTGGATCAGCTGGTGGTGGCCGATCTGGGTACCGAACGTCTCGCGCGTGCGCGCGTAGTCCAGCGACTCGTCCAGACAGGCCTGCATCAGCCCGACCGCCCGCGCGGCAACGAACAGCCTGCCGTTCTCCACCGAGCACATCGAGACGCGGAAGCCCTCGCCCTCCTTGCCGACCAGGTTCTCCACCGGCACCCGCACGTTGTCCAGCACGACCTGCCCGCTGGGGATCGGCCGGAACCCGGTCTTGTTCTTGACCGCCCGCGCGGTCAGCCCCGGTGTGTCCCTGTCGATCACGAACGCCGAGATGCCGGCCCTGCCCTTGGTCGGATCGGCCTGGGCGAACGTGAGGAACCACCGGGCGTCCACCAGGTTGGAGATCCAGGTCTTCTCGCCGTTGATGACGTAGTGGTCACCGTCCCGACGCACGCTCGTCCGCATCCCGGCCACGTCGGTACCGGAGCCCGGCTCGGTCACCGCGGCACTGGCCACACACTCACCACGAGCCAGCGGCGCGAGGTACTTCTGCTTCTGCTCCTCGGTGCCGTAGGTGAGCAGCCCGGCGCCGACCAGGCCGCTGGGCGCTGACAGGAACGCGGCCAGCGCGTGGTCGACCCTGGAGACCTCCTCGATCACCAGCGCCGCGGTCAGGTGGTCCATGCCGCTGCCGCCGTACTCGACCGGCACCACACCACCGAGTACCCCGAGCGCGGCCAGTTCGGCCATCAGTTCGGCCGGCACGTACTCGTCCCGGTCGTAGTCGCGGACCAGCGGCGCGACCCGTTCGCGGGCGAAGTCGCCGACCGACTGGACCAGCGCTTCCTGTTCCTGGGTAAGGGAAAAGTCCATACTCAGCTCCCAGCTCCATATCGCTGAAACCGGACCATCGCGGCCAGCGCCGCCACCGCCGTCTCCGGGTCCTGGTAGACCGGCACCTTCGCGTCGCGCAGGATCGCGAACCCGTCGGCGGCCAGTTCCGGCGCGATCGTCCACACCGCCAGCACCGTCTTCGCACTGTCCCGGACCGCGTCCGCGACCCCCTGCGCGATCTCCGCCGCCATCGGGCCGACCAGCGTCGTCAGCATGATGATCACGCTGTCGATCCCGGGATCACGCAGCACCGACGTGATCGCGTCGGCCATCATCGTCGGGTCGCTGCCGATCTGCGCCGTCACGTCGATCGGGTTCTGCGCCGAGCCGAACGCCGGGATGACCGCGCTGAGTTCGGCATATGCCTGGGCCGACAACTCCGGTACCCGCAGGCCTTCGTCGGAGCACTCGTCGGCGAGCACCGTGCACGCACCGCCGGACGTGGACACGATCGCCACCCGGTCGCCGGCCGGCAATGGCTGCCAGTCGAATGCCAGTGCGATCTCGTACAGGTGACTCACCCGGTGCAGCCGCACCGCACCGGTCTGCGCGAACACCGCGTCGTACACACGATCCGCGCCGGCCAGCGACCCGGTGTGCGACTGGACGGCCTTGGCACCGACCGTGCTGCGCCCGTTCTTGTAGACCAGCACGGGCACCCCGGCCGCCGAGGCGCCGGCCAGCGCCGAGCGGAATCGTGGCCCGTCGACAACGCCCTCACAGAACACGCTGATCACCCTGGTGTGCTCGTCGGCGACCAGGTGGTCGATGTAGTCCGCCGTGGTCAGGTCGGCCTCGTTGCCGGACGAGACACACGTGCTGAACCCGATGCCCTCCCGCCACGCGCGAGTCAGGATCGAGCCGCCCAGCGCGCCGCTCTGCGTGATGA
>DASUJK010000235.1:0-34826 GCA_036279295.1 Pseudonocardiaceae bacterium
CCGACGCCACCAACATCGCCGAACCCGGCTCCCTCGGCGCGGAATGGAACGTGGCCACCACCGTGCCCAGCCCGACCCGCTCACCGGCCGACCACCGCCGGTACAACTCGTCCATCACGTCACGCATCGCGGATCTCCCGACGAACTCGGCTCAGGGCGGCACCCACCCACACAGTGCTCAACGTGCGCGAAGGCGACTGTGATTCCCGGTTGGCCATGGCGAGCTTGACCTGGAGTCCGCTCCAGCTCCTACAGTGACAGCATGACGACGGTGTTTCGCCCTGTCCGGGCGTCGCGGTGACGGCGATCAACCTGCCGAGGGGCAGCATCCTCGGCACCCGTGTCCAGCGCCTGGAAGATCCAGAATTCCTGACCAGCGGTGCCGTCTACACCGACGACATCGTTGACGAACGCCTCACGGGTGCGGTCTGGGTCACCTTCGTCCGCGCGACGCTCGCACACGCCACCATCACGTCCATCGACACCAGAGCAGCGCTCGCCACTGAGGGTTGCGTCGGTGTCATCACCGCCGCTGACCTGGCCGACCTGCCCGCCCAGGCGCCGATGATGCCGCTCTACCCGACGGGCATGGCGCAGCCGCTGCTGGCCACCGGCACGGTCCGCTACGTCGGCGAACCGGTCGCGGCGGTGCTCACCGACAGCCGCTACACCGGTGAGGACATCGCGGAACTCGTCAATATCGACTACGAGCCACTGCCGGTTGTCGTCGACCCGGTCGAGGCGGCGACGGACGAGACCCTGCTGTTCCCGGAGCTGGGCACGAACGTCGTCTGTGCGAAGCCACTGGCGGCCGACGACGACATCTTCGCGGGCTGCGAGGTCGTGGTCACGGCGACGATCCAGAACCAGCGAGTCGCGGTCGCGCCGATGGAGGTGCGGGCCGCCGCCGCGATCTGGGGTGCCGACGACCGGCTCACGGCGTGGGTGCCCAACCAGGGTGCGCAGGGCGCTCAGGCAAGGTTGGCGCGCATGCTGGGCCTGCCCGTGGCACAGGTCCGGATCATCACACCAGCCGTGGGCGGTGCGTTCGGCGCGAAGGTCGGCGCCGACCCGGAAGCCGCGGTCGTGGGCTGGATCGCCCGGCACGTCGGCAGGCCGGCGCGCTGGGTGGAGACCCGCTCGGAGAACATGATCGCGATGACCCACGGCCGCGCCCAGGTGCAGAGCGTCACCATCGGCGGTGACCGGGACGGCCGGGTCCGGGCCTATCGGCTGCACGTGCTCCAGGACAGTGGTGCCTACCCGCGCTTCGGCGCGATGCTGCCGACGCTGACCCTGCTGATGGCACCCGGCGTGTACGACATCGACCGGCTCCAGCTGTCCTACGAGAGCGTGGCCACGAACACGACGCCGGTCGGCGCGTACCGGGGCGCTGGCCGGCCCGAGGCGACAGCGGCGATCGAGCGGGCCATGGACCTGTTCGCCGCCGAGATCGGGCTCGATCCCGCTGTGGTGCGCAGGCGCAACCTGCTGGCGCCGTTCACCGAGCCGATCACCAGCAAGGGCGGCGCCGCCTACGACTCCGGCGACTACGTGATGGCGCTGGACACCGTGCTGGCCGCTGCCGGCTACGAGCAGCTGCGCCGTGAGCAGGCGATCCGGCGCGAACGCGGCGACGCCGTGCAGCTGGGCATCGGCGTGAGCGTGTACGTAGAGATCACCGGCGGTGGTGGTGAGGCTGGCGCGTCGAAGGAGAACGCGACCGTGCAGGTGCACCCGGACGGCACGGCCACCATCCTGACCGGCACGTCGCCGCACGGCCAGGGCCACGCCACGGTGTGGGCGATGCTGGCCAGCGAGGAACTCGGCATCCCGATCGAGCGGATCACGGTCCGCTGGGGCGACACCGACCTGGTGCCCGAGGGCGGCGGTACCGGTGGTTCGCGCAGCCTCCAGCAGGGTGGCGCCGCGGTGCGCCAGGCGGCCCGTGAACTGGTCGACGTGGCCAGGGAACGTGCCGCCGACCGGCTGGAGGTCTCCCCCGACGACCTGGAGATCGACTACACCAACGCCGGCCTGGTGGTGCGCGGTGTGCCCGGCGCCGGGGTCACGTTCGCCGAGCTGGCCGCCGATGAGCCGCTGCTGGTGCGGTCGGTGTTCCGGGCACCGGGTGCCACCTACCCGTTCGGCGCGCACGTCGCGGTCGCCGAGGTCGACGTGGAAACCGGACGTGCCGAGCTGACCAGGCTGATCGCGCTGGACGACGCGGGCGTCGTGGTCAACCCGCTGATCGCGGAGGGCCAGCGGCACGGCGGGCTGGCCCAGGGCGCCGCGCAGGCGTTGCTGGAGGAGGTCCGCTACGACGAGGACGGCAACCCCACGACGAGCACGTTCGCGGACTACCCGATCGTGTCCGCGACCGAGGTGCCGAGCTTCGAACTCGTCACGACCGAAACGCCGACCACCTACAATCCGTTGGGCGCCAAGGGAATCGGCGAGGCCGGCTCGATCGGCTCGACGCCTGCGGTGCAGAGCGCGGTGATCGACGCCGTGGCCCATCTCGGGGTCCGGCACATCGACATGCCCACCAGCTCGATGCGGGTCTGGTCGGCCATCCGCGCGGCGAACGAGGGGACGGAGCACTGATGCGGCTCTCGATCACGGTCAACGGCCAGGCCCACGCCGACGATGTGGAGCCGAGGATGCTGCTCGCGCACTACCTGCGGGACGTGTGTGGGCTGAAGGGCACGAACATCGGTTGCGACACCACGTCGTGCGGCGCGTGCACGGTGCACGTGGACGGCGAGTCGGTGAAGTCGTGCACGGTGTTGGCCGTGCAGTCCGACGGTGCCGATGTGACCACTGTGGAGGGTCTGGCGGCCACCCGGTCCGGGCCGAACGGCATGCATCCTGTGCAGGCGGCGTTCCAGGCCGAACACGGGTTGCAGTGTGGTTTCTGCACGCCGGGCATGGTGATGGCGACGGCTGGCCTGCTCGCCGAGAATCCGAAGCCGACCGAGCGCGAGGTACGGGAAGCGTTGGAAGGCAACCTGTGCCGCTGCACCGGCTACCACAACATCGTGCGCGCCGCCCTGACCGCGGCCGAGACCATGGCGGCGAGCGAATGATCCCGGCATCCTTCGACTACGTGCTGGCAGGTTCCCTCGATGACGCCGTCACGCTGCTGGCCGAACACGGCGACGACGCGAAGCTGATCGCGGGCGGGCACTCCCTGCTGCCGATGATGAAGCTGCGCCTGGCGTTCCCGACCGTGCTGATCGACATCCGCAAGGTGCCCGGCGCCGCCTACGTCCGGGTGGACGGGGACGCCGTCGCCATCGGTGCGCTCACCCGCCACTGCGACCTGGTCGCGTCCGACGTGCTGCGCGCCGAGGCGCCGCTGATCGCCATGGCCGCCGGTTTCGTCGGCGACCCGCAGATCCGCCACCGTGGCACCATCGGCGGTTCGCTCTCGCACGCCGACCCGGCCGCCGACCTGCCCGCCGCCGTCCTCGCGTCGGACGCCGTGCTGGTGGCGCTCGGCCAGGACGGGCACCGGGAGATCCCGGTGGCCGACTTCTTCGCCGGCTACTTCGAGACTGCCCTGGCACCGGGCGAGGTGCTCACCGAGATCCGCGTCCCGCGCACCGGGCCGAAGGGCTACCACTACGAGAAGTTCGTCCGCAGGGCCAACGACTGGGCGATCGTCGCGGTGGCCACGGTCGCAGGCCGGGTCGCGCTGGCCAACATGGCCGCGACCCCGGTCCGCGCTGCCGCGACCGAGGCTGCCCTGGCCTCGGGTGCGTCGGCTGCCGAGGCAGCGGCCTTGGCCGCCGAAGGCACCCAACCGGTCCAGGACATGCACGCCGACCAGGAGTACCGCAAGCACCTGGCCAGGGTGTTGACCCGCCGCGGCCTGATCGCAGCAGGGGTGGCGTGACGGGCGGCTACGTGCTCTCCAACTCCGGTACCTCGACCATCACCTGAGTCGACTTCACCACCGCCACGGCCAGCACGCCCGGCGCGAGGCCGAGTTCGCGTGCCGCCTCCGCACTCATCAGGGAGACCAGTCGGTGAGCGCCGCACTGTAGCTCGACCTGTGCCATCACCCCGTCCATGATGACCTCGGTGACCAGCCCGACGAACTTGTTGCGGGCCGACCGGACGACGTTGGTCGGGTCGGTGACCTGGCGGGCCTGCGTCTTCGCGAACTGCGCCAACTCGGCGCCGTCGACCACTTTCCGGCCGACGGCGTCCTTGCCGGAGGACAACTGGTTCGTGTCCACCCAGCGACGAACGGTGTCGTCGCTGACGCCCATCAGGCGGGCGGCCTCGGAGAATCGGAACTGCGGCACGAATCACACGCTACCGTCAACAGCCGCCCCAATCGAAATCACTCGACGAGGCCGTCTCGATTCCACCGTGGAGTCGGGCCGGGCGCGCCAAGATCGGTGCCGACCGGCGACTGCGAGAGGTCCTGGGCGATCGCGGTCCCCCACCGGAAGTAGTCCATCAACGTCGCCGCCAGGTCAGGCCGGCCGGGCATGGTCGCGTCGATCGCGTCGGACACGAGTTGGAGCCAGCACTCCCGGTGTTCGTCGTGAATCTCCAGGCCGAGGTGGGTGCGCAGCAGGGCCTGGTGGCCGCCGAGCCGGTCGGTGAACTCAGTCGGGCCGCCGAACACCTCGGCCAGCCACACGGCCACGTGGTCGACGTGGGTCGGTGTGAAGTTCGCGAACATCCCGGCCAGGACGTCGTCGGCCAGCGCGCGGTCGTAGAAGTTCATGCTCAGCTCGCGCAGGCCCTCGATGCCGCCGACGTCGTCATACAGTGAACCCGTCAACCCATCGTATGCACCTCACATCTGCTGCGCGCCCGCCTTGATCGCGACGCGGATGCGGGAGTAGGTACCGCACCGGCAGATGTTGCGAATCTGGTCGAGGTCGTCGTCGGTGATCGCGCGGCCCTCGGCCTTGACCTGCTTCACCTTGGCCACCGCGGCCATGATCTGACCGGGCTGGCAGTAGCCGCACTGGGCGACGTCCTCGGCCAGCCATGCCTCCTGCATCGGGTGCAGGTCCTTGCCGACGGTCGCCGGCAGGCCTTCGATCGTGGTGATCTCGTCGGTGGACCGGATCTGCGAGACCGGGACCGAGCAGGGGTTGAACGCCTTGCCGTTGATGTGTGACGTGCACGCCTTGCACACGTCAAGGCCGCAGCCGTACTTCGGGCCGGTGACGCCGAGCAGATCGCGCAACACCCACAGCAGTCGCACGTTGTCGTCGACGTCGACGGTGACCGGGCTGCCGTTGAGGATGAAGGTGTGACTGGGCACTGCTGCTCCTTCAGAAGGTGTGGGACAGCCCGTCGACCGGGGACTGCGGAGTGGACGGTTCGAGCGGGTACGGCGTGAAGCCGAGCGTTCCGTGGTTGATCGGGAACGACGTCGGCATGGTGCCGGTGGCCCGCGCGTAGGCACACGCGATCGCGGCGAACGACGGCGCGACACCGAGTTCACCCGCACCGCTCGGACTGTCCGACGTGGACGGCATCACGATCACCTGCATGTCCAGCGGCGTGTTCCACTCGCGGGTGTAGAAGTAGTTGTCCCAGCTGCCTTCCAGCGGAATGCCGTCCTTGATGTGCAGGCTCGACGTCAGCGCGATGGCGATCGCGTCGTTCATGCCGCCGATCATCTGGGCCTCCAGGCCCTTCGGGTTGATCGCGAACCCGGGGTCGACCACGATCAGTGCCTTGGTCACCCTCGGCCCGCCGACGCCGTCCTGGATCTGCCGGTTGACCGTGGCCGGCGTGCAGTCGATCTCCACGAGGGCGGCGATGGCACCCTGGTACTCCGCGTGCACCCCGATGCCCTGGGCCATGCCGGCGGGCAGTTTCGCACCCCAGTTGCCGACCTCGGCCGCCTTGTTCAGCACGGCGAGCAGTCGACTGTCCTTGAGGTACTCACGGCGGAACTCGACGGGATCCTTGCCCATCTTGGCCGCCAGCCGATCGACGACGAGTTCCTGCGCGCACACCACGTTCGGCGAGTAGATGTTGCGCATGCTGCCGGTGTTGAACTGCAACGGCACCTCGTTGAGCAGTTGGGTCGTCACCCCGAAGTTGTACGGCGAGGACTGGGACAGCTCGAAGATCGACTCGGCGAAGCCGAGATTGCCGGCGATCGGCAGTTTCGCTGCCGTCGAGGTGATCATCTCGCCGAGACCGTGGCTGAACGATGTCTGCACGCTGGTGTGCCGCTGCTCGTAGGTGACCACGTTGCCGAGCAGGATGTTCGCCCGCACCCGGGACGTGCACATCGGGTGCGTGCGGCCCTGCCGGAAGTCGTCGGTACGCGACCAGCTCAGCTTCACCGGCTTGCCCATCCGCTGCGAGATCTCCGCGGCTTCGGCGGCCACGTCGTGGAACAGGTGCCGGCCGAACGATCCGCCGCCCTGCGCGACGTGCACCGTGACCGCGGCCACCGGCAGTCCGAGCTGCGCCGCGATCTCCTCCTGCGCGACGATCGGCACCTTGAGGCTGGACCAGATCTCCGCCCGGTCCGACCGCACGTCGGCGATCGCGTTGTCCGGCTCCAGCGGGCTGTTGCTGGCGAACGCGAACGTGAACTCGGCGTCCACCGTTTGGGCCAGCAGCGGCGGCACGACCAGGGGCAGTTCCGCTGCCTTCAACGCGGCCAGTACGGACGCGTCGGACTGCCCGTCCACCGTGCCCCGCCCCCAGGTCACCTGGAGTGCCTGGATCGCGTCGATGCACTGGCCGAAGGTCTGCGCGCGCACCGCGACACCGTGCGACACGGTCGCGATGTCGGTGACGCCCGGCATCGCCCGGACGGCGTCTGCGTTCTGGACCGACACGACCGTCCCGTTGATCGTCGGCGGCCGGCACACCATGGTCGGCAGCGCGTTCGGGACCTGCGTGTCCATGCCGAAGGTCTTGCGCCCGGTGACGATGTCGTGTGCGTCGATCCGGTTCCGCGGTGTGCCCAGGATGGTGAACTGCGACCGGGACTTGAGTTTCGGCACGGCCACCTGCGTCGTGGTCCCGACAGCCGCCGCGGTGGCGAGCGCGCCGTAACCCACGCTGCGCCCGTCGGGGTGGGTGACCACACCGTTGGCAGTGCTCAGCGTGCCGGGGTCGACGCCCCACTGCCGCGCCGCAGTGGCGACCAACTGCTGCCGCGCGATCGCGGCCGCCGTCCGGACCGGCAGGTAGATGCTGCGCATCGAGTTCGAGCCGCCGGTCAGCTGGTTCATCAGCAGCTCGGGGCGTGCGTCGGCCAGGGTGACCCGCACCTTGTCCAGCGGCAGGTCCAGTTCCTCGGCGATCATCATGGCGACGGCCGTGGTCATGCCCTGGCCGACCTCGGCCCGGTGCGCTGCGAACGACGCCGTGCCGTCCGCGTCGACCCGCACCGAGATCAGGCCCGCCGTGGGTGCGGCCGCGAGGTTCTGCAGGTCACCGAGGTCGAAAATCTCCTCGGGCATCGGCGGCGACGGGATCGCGGCCGATGCCTGCTGCGGATCGACCAGCTGCACGCCGATCGCCAGCGTCGGCGCGGCGACGAGAAAGCCGAGGAACCGGCGGCGGCGCAACACGGCGGGTTGAATGTCTGGTTCGTCCGGCGAACGGCGTTGTGCGGCCACAGTGGGTCCTCTCGGCGAGCAAACGTGTGCCGGAGAGTGTTGCAGTGTGCACGTCAGGTGACCATCGTCACGGTGCCTACATTTGGCGTAGTCGCGGTGTGCACCGTGCACAACGGCTCAGTCGTGCCGAGGACCGGACAACAGGGACGACGCGCGCATCGCCAGCGCGAGTTCGACCTGGGCGGCACGGTCGGTGAAGTCGTTCCCGGTGATGGCCCGCATCCGCTGCAGCCGGTTGATCACGGTATTGCGGTGGCAGCACGCGGCCTGTGCGGTGTCCCGGATCGAGCCACCGGTGGCCACCCAGATCTGCAACGTGCCCAGCAACAGCCTGCGCTCCGCGGCGGGCACGGTCAGCAGGTCCGCCAGCCACCGGTGCACGAGATGCTCGGCCAGCTCCGGCGCGCTGAGCAGCAGTGCCTCCGGCAGTCGTTCCGCCAGCACGGCGACATCGTCGTGGCCGGCCGGCAAGGTGCGACGCGCGAGCACCGCCTGCCGGTAGGCGACATCGATCTCGGTCAGGCCCCGCACCGTCAGCGAGACACCGGCGGGCACGGCGAGCATGTCCTGCAGGATCTCCAGGGCCGGGTCCAGCGCGGAGTCGTCCAGTGCGGAGTCCACTGCGGAGTCGTTCGACGTCGGGTCGGTCACCGTCGGCTCGCCGAGCAGGACCAACCCGACGAGCGAGTCGGCGCGCACCTGCCAGGCGGAGCAGATCTCCCGGACGGCCAGTCGCCGGTGCAGCAGCACCGCATTCCGGTCCGAGCCCGCGTCGATGTCGGCGACCACCACCGCGTACGCGCCCGCAACGGGCATCCCGATGATCCGCGACGCCTCGTAGGCGAACGCGAGGTCCTTGGCGCGGCCGTGCAGCAGGCCCTCCCACAGCGCGGCCTGCCGCTGCTCGTCGGCCCGCAGCAGGTCGCTCTCCGTGGCGTGATAGGCGGCAGCCACCTGCGCCGAGGTGGCGTCGACCACCTCCCAGACCCGGGTTGCCAGTTCCAGCAACGCATCCGTGTCAGCCAGCTGGTCCACCCTGGCCTGTTCGATCAGCGCCTCCCAGACCAGCCGGCCACCCAGCCGGAAGGACCGCAGCACGTCATCCAGCGGCATCCGCTGCTCGGCCCGCCGCCGGCCGGTGGCCCGCGCCGCGTCGTGCCGCCGGTCGGTGTCCGGGCAGCGATCCGAGCGCTCGGCGATCATCTCCAGCGCTCGGGTGAGATTGTCGTGACAGGACCGCCACAGGTCGTCCTGCGGCACCAGACCCACGACGCGGTAGCCGGGATTGCGGTCCTCGATGGTCCGCACGAGGGCGTCCGTCAACGCGGGCACCCGCGCCAGGACCCGGACCGCGAGCGACTCGGCCCGCGCCCCGCCGTCACCGTTCGAGCGGCCCACGGCGGGTAGTGTAATCGCTCGAACACATCTGGTAAGGACTCGTGCCGTCACAATCCGGTCGCGCCCGGCACGATGTGATCGTCAGTAACCAGGAATGTTGTTCGCAGGCGCCTGCGACGTGGCAGCGGCCGGGGCACCTGCCGGGACCGCGCTGTGCCAGGAGAAGTGCATGCCGTCGAATGTGTCCTCGGCGCCGTTGCCCTGGGCCTGGCCGGGGCTCTCGTCGAGGGCGAAGATGTACAGCGGCTTACCGTTCATCGTGACCTGATCCATGCCGTCGGCCAGGGCCACCGTCGAGATCGTGCCGCTGACACCGGCCGCGGTGGTCGGCGACTTGCCGGCCGGCACGGTCAACGGTATCCAGACCGCGGTGCAGCCCTTGGACACACATGCCGGCTTGCCACCGGTGTCCTGGTCGTTGGTGTACAACGTGGAACCGGTCGGTCCGACCAACACCTTGCCGCCGTTGACCGACATCACCGAGATCGTCGTGGCGGCCGAGTTGCCCTGCCCGGCGGGGGCGTTCCCGATCGGTGCGCCGTACTGGGTGCCGCTGGCGACTGTGCCGCCACAGGCCGCGGCCAACCCGAGGACACCGAGGCCGGCGATGATCGAGAAGGTCAGGCGGATACGGTTGGTATGCATGGGAATACTGCCTTTCTTTCGAGGTGCGGCTAGTGCGGTGGCGGCACGCTGACCAGCAGCTGTCCCGTGGTGGTGATGACGTCGAGGTGCCGGATCTGCCGCAGTGGAATGGCTGTGCTGCCGGTGACGTCGACCGTGCCCTGGTACGTCGCGACCCAACTCGCCGCCACGTCCCGCTTGCCGTCGGCGGCACTGACCACGAGCATGCACTGCTGCGCCCATGCGACACCGGACAGGCGCAACCGGATCTGCGTGCCCCAGCTCTGTGACGTGAGCACGATGCCGGCGTGGACCTTGGTGTGCGGATCGGTCGCCGCCACCGCCATCGACACGGAGTTCGAAGCCTGTGGTCGTGGCAGCGACATACCGGTGACGAGGCCAACGCCCGCGGCCGCCAGTGAGGCACCGAGACCGAGCACGTAGCGCCGGGTCCGGCGGCCCCGCTGGGATGCGGCCCTGGCCAACAGTTGTTCGTACATCGTCGCCGGCAGTTCGGTCGGCGCGACGATTTCGTCCACATCGGACGGTGAAAGGCGGCGCAGCAGGGTAGGCAGGTCCTGCAGTTGCTCGTACTCCGGACGGCACTCCGTGCAGTCGGGCACGTGCTCACGCATCTCCCGTGCCTCGGCGGGCTCAAGCGCGTCGAGCACGTAGGCTGCGATGTCGATGGTGTGCGGACAAGTCATGGCGAGTGCACCCCGCGTTCCAGTAACGCCAGTCGCAACGCGCGCAGCGCGTAGAACATCCGGGACCGCACCGTCCCGTCGGGGATGTTCAGCCGGGCACCGATCTCCCTGGTCGAGCGGCCACGGTAGAAGCTCTCCACGATGACTTCGCGATGAACCGGGGTGAGGGCACCCAGTGCGTCCAGGAGGAGACAGGCGTCGAGCGCCGCGTCCAGTTCATCATGGGTTGACGCTTCTTCCACCGGCGTCGCCTGAGCCTGCTGCGGCCGGGCCCGCCTGCTGCGTTCGGCATCGATGATCAGCCGGCGAGCGACCGTGAACAACCATGGTCGCGCCATCTCGACGTCCAGGTCACCGGCATGTTGCCAGGCCCGCAACAACGTCTCCTGCACGATGTCCTCGGCCAGTTGCCGGTCACCACCGGCCAGGCGCTGCACGTACATCAGCAGCGGCCGAGCGTGGCTCGCGTACAGTGCACGCAAGACCCTCTCGTCCTCGATCCGACTGCCGCGCATACCCAGTACTACGGAACCGGCACAGCCAGTGTTCAGTGATCCCGGGATGTTGCGTGTTCCGGGTGTATCAACCTGTATTGATGTATCTTCCATCGGTGGCCGACACCTCGACGCCACCGCCGTTCGTTCGGCTGGTGGCCGATCCACTGCGCTGGCGACTCCTGCACGAGCTGGCGCGGTCGGACCTGCGTGTCCGGGAACTGGTCGACGCCGTCGGGCAGCCGCAGAATCTCGTCTCCTACCACCTGGACCTGACCCGCTGGACGCGGCAATGGGCCGACGCGGCCGACGCGCTGCATCCCGGTCTGCGCCTGCCCGCGCCGCCACCACCGGACCGGGCACGCGGGCGGGTGCTGTTCCTGTGCACCGGCAACAGCGGGCGGTCACCGATGGCCGCAGCCCTGTTGCGCCACCGCAGTGCCGGCACCGTGGCCGCGGCCAGCGCGGGCAGTCGCCCCAAACCGTTGCATCCCAACGCCGTTCGGATCATGGCCGAGTACGGCATCGCGCTGCGGCACGAACCCACCCACGTGGACACGCTGCTGCACAACCGGTTCACGTGGGTGATCAGCCTGTGCGACCGGGTACGGGAGGTCTGCCCGGAATTCCCCAACCACCCGACCGTGACCCACTGGAGCCTGCCCGACCCGGCAGCAGGCGGCGACACCGACGACGCCACCCTGCCCGCCTACCGTGACACAGCGGCGGAACTCGACCGCCGGATCGGCTTCCTGCTGCTCCGGCTCGCGCGATGACCACCGCACCGACGCTGCGGACGATCCTGCGCGAGTGGGGTCGGATCGGCTGTATCGGCTTCGGCGGCCCACCGACCCACATCGCGCTGCTCCGGGACCTGTGCGTCCGCCGCAGCGACTGGATGACGGAACAGGAGTTCGAGGACGCGATCGCGGCATGCAACCTGCTGCCCGGCCCGGCATCCACCCAGTTGGCGATCTTCTGTGCGTGGCGGCAGCGCGGCCGGGTCGGCGCGTTGGTCGGTGGCGTGGCGTTCATCGTGCCCGGCCTGATCGTCATCCTGGCTCTCGCCGCGTTGTTCCTCACAGGGTCGCCACCGGCCTGGGTGCGTGGCGCGGGCACCGGTGCCGGAGCGGCGGTGGCCGCGGTGGCTGTGCATGCCGGCGTCGGCCTGGTGCCGGCCAGTTGGCAACGGGTGACCGGCACCGATCGGGTCCGCTGGGTGTCGTATCTCGCTGCCGGTGGCGCGGCCGCTGCCACGGTCGGCCCGTGGCTGGTGCTGGTGCTGCTGGCCTGCGGTGGGATCGAAGTGGTCCGCCAGCAGACCCGCCGCCCACGTGGCGTGCTCACGTTCATCGCCGCCAAACCCGTGGCCATCGCGGCCGGCGCGGGTGGCCTGCTCTCCGTCGTATGGGCGGCGTTCAAGGTCGGCGCCCTGTCCTACGGCGGTGGGTTCGTGATCATCCCGCTGATGCGCGCCGACGCCGTCGACCACTACCACTGGATGACCGGCGGCCAGTTCCTCAATGCCGTCGCCCTCGGCCAGATCACGCCGGGCCCGGTCGTGCAGACGGTCGCCGTGGTCGGCTATTCCGCGGCCGGGCTGCTCGGCGGTGTGCTCGCGGCGCTCGTCGCGTTCAGTCCGTCGTTCGCGTTCGTGTTGCTCGGCGCCCAGCACTTCGACCGACTGCGCGGCAACGACCACGTCCGGGCATTCCTGGGCGGAGCGGGGCCTGCCGCGATCGGGGCCATCTTCGGCTCGGCCGTCCCGCTGGCCCGCGCGCTGACCCAGCCGTGGCAGTTCGCCGTGCTGGGCGGCGCCGCCGTCGCACTGCTGGCGCTACGCCGAGGCGTGGTGCTGACGCTGCTGGTCGCTGCGGCGACCGGGGCGCTGCTGGCCGTGGCCGGGGTCGGCATCCCGCGTTAGCAGAGCAGTCCCGGGCCGGTGTCGGTGCGCCTGGACGCACCGACACCGGCCCGGTCGGATCAGCCTGTCGCAGCTGCCGTACAGGTGGGATCGCCCGCCTGCGCCGGCACGCTGACGGCGTTCCACGCCGCCTTCACCGCGTTGAATTCGGTGCATTCGTTCGGGAACACCAATTTTGCCGCCTTCAGCGTCCAGGTGCGGTAGGTCAGGTACGACGAACGCGTGGTCTTCATGAGCATCGCGTTGTACATGATCTTGGCCGCGTTCTGGATGCCCACACCGGTGACGGAGCCGCCGTTGCAGGTCGGGCTGATCGGCTGGCCGTTGGTCGGGTGGTTGCCCTCGGCCAGCAGGTAGTACCAGTGGTCACCGGGGCCTGCCGCCGCGTGCACCTCCATCCTCGGTATCGCGGAGGAATAGCAGTTCGGGTCGCCGACCTGGGACGGGTTGGACATGATGCGGATCGGCCCGGTGCCCTCCAGGTTGATCTCCTCGCCGACGGTGAAGTCCGGCGTGTCGAACGGCGCCGGTTCGGCTGCGAACCATTCGGTGTCCGCGCCGAACGTGTCGGCGACGAACTCCTGGGTGCCTCCGCCGGAGATGCTGCCCGGGGTGTGGTCGTCCACGCCGTGCCCCATCTCGTGCCCGATCACGTCCATCGACCCGATCCACTGGTTGGCCGAGTTGTGGCCGAGCTGGACCTCGGTGCCGTCGTAGAACGCGTTGAGCTGGGCCAGCCCGATCCGGATCGGCCACGCACCGCCCACGCCGTCCTGGGCGTTGCGGCCCAGCCAGGTGTGCAGCATCTTGTTCTCCGTCTGTGCGGCGAACAGCGCGTCGACGCACCCGGTCTCCTGGTTGGTGGCGTTGCCGTTGCCCCAGGTGTCGGTCGACTTCGTGAACACCTGGTGCGTGCTCAGCACCTCACAGTCCAGGTTGTGGATGACCGGGTCGGCCATCCGAAACGTGGTGCCGACATGAGTGGTGTCGATGTGCACGGGGTCAGGACCGTTGTAGGCCGCGTTGCCGTCACCGAACAGCACATGCTCCTGAGTGCCGAGCACAGCGCCGGTCAGCGCGTCGACGTACACCGACAGGCTGGACGGCTGGCCCGCCTTGCTGCCGGTGACCCGATCGCTCCAGGCCAGCCGAGGGGTGGTGCCCTTGGCGAACACGGCCAGCGCCGGGGTCGTGGTCGAGTCGACCCGGTTGATCTGGCCCTTGGCGATGGTCAGCGACCGGGCCGCGGTGATGCTCGGTGTCACCGAAGCCAGGTTGATCGTCTGGGTCTGGTCCACCGAGTGGTCGATCACCTGACCGGCATTGTTGGTGACGATCACGAAGTCGCCGCCGATCACCGGCAGGCCGTGATAAGTGCGTTCGTAGGGCACGTACTGGGCGCCCTGACCGGAGATCGCGGCTTGCGCCACGAAGCTGTCGGCCGCGCTGGCGTGCAGATAGGCGGGCCGGGCGGCCACGACCGACGCCGCCGCCTGCACCGCCAGCGCTCGGACGGCTTGGGGTGAGCTGGGTTGTGGCGCCGACGGCGTCGGCGATGCCGTCGCGGTGGTAGCCGCGGCGAGCAGGCCAGCGGCCAGGACAGCGCCGATGACAAGACCTCGTCTGGACTTGGATTTCACGAATGCTCCTCTCCCGCCGACGTGGATCGCACGCCGCCGGAAGTGCAGGGACCGACATTGCTTGTGCACCAGGCGATCGCTGTGGCACACAAGTCAGATTCAAGTCAGCGGGCCTTATCCGACACAGAGCCGAAAGGCATCAGTTATTGACCGCTAACATTCTTGACTCGACCAATTGACACTGATACGGACCAATTGATTTGCCGATATGTATGCGCGACCATCGGCTGGTTCGGCGAGTCAGTCGCCAGCCCTCAGGTGGCCAGCGAGCGCATCGGCGCCCGCCGCGAGCGCATCCCGCGCCGCGCGGATGTCGCCGTCGTTGAGGTGCCATGTCGCCTCGCTCAGGCACATCACGACGCGGGCGAGGTCGCCGGAGGGGTCCACGTCGGCCAAGGCCCGCATGGTGCCGCGCATCGGGGACAGCACGGTCAGCAGGCTCTCCAGCAGCACCGCGATCTCCGTCCAGGGGGCGGACGACGAGCCGGCCAGCGTCACGACACGACACGTCCATCTCAGCACCGCGGCGCGCAGGCCGTCTGGCGTCCTCGGGATGCGCGCCCTGCGGGGCAGCCCGTCCTCGGGATCTTCGAATACCAGTCGTCCGTGCACCAGGACCCGACTGTGATCCGGGCAGACGACCGGGATCCAATCCTGATCGGTGCGCGGATCATGTACCGCCGGGCCGGCGGCGACCCCACGACGAAATACGTCGGCACATGCCGGATCGGTGTTCAGAAAGGCAACAGCTGTTCCGGAATCAGGAATTGGGCGCAGTGGCATGATCGAGCCCTTGGTGTGATCTCCTTCGCGCAACAGCCACCCGCGCGGGCGGCCGAGATGTTCAGGATTCCGCTGCCCGGCGTTGGACGAACTCGAAGCCGAACCGGCCCTTCACGCACAGGTGCCCGTTGCCGACATCGTGATCGAGTGGCGAGGTCACCTTCACGATCCTGTTGTCCTGCACGTGCAGGTCCAGGTTGCAGCCGACGCCGCAGTACGGGCAGATGGTGGTGGTGACTTCCTGTTTCGACTCGTCCCACGACCCGTTCTGCCGCATGTCGTACTCGCTCTTGAACATCAGTGCGCCGGTCGGGCACACACCGATGCAGTTACCGCAGTACACACATGCCGAGTCGGGCAGGCCGACGTCGAACTCGGTGGAGATACGGGCATCAAATCCGCGACCTGCCACCGCGATGGCGAAAGTGTTCTGGGCTTCCTCGCCGCACGCCTCGACGCACTTGTAACACAGGATGCAGCGCGAGTAGTCGCGGACGTAGCTGTCGTTGTCGACCTTGACCGGCTGTGCGACGGTCTCCGCGGCGGAGTCCTCCCTCGGGTGGTGCTCGCCGGGCCGGGCCGCGTCCCGCTCCCCCGCCTCGTGCTGCGGCGCCGGGTCGCCGTACCGGGCCGGGTCGGCCTCGTAGCGGTCCATCCAGCGGCGCACATCGGGCGACGCGACCGACATGTCAACCGAGGACGCCAGGAACTCCAGCACCATCCGTCGACTCGTGCGCACCCGCTCGGAATCGGTGTGCACGACCATGTCCGGCTCGACCTTGCGCGAGCAGGCCGGCACCAGCGTCCGGGACTTGTCCACCTCGACGACGCACACCCGACACACGTTGACCGGGGCGAGATTCTCCAGATAGCACAGCGTGGGAGTGTCGATCCCCTGCTCCCGGCAGGCATCCAGCAGCGTGGTGCCCTCCGGGACGCGGACCGTCTTCCCGTCGATCGTGACGTCGACCAGCCGCTTGGGTGCCTCCAAGAACACGATGCTCATGCCGGTTCCTTCCCTGGCCCGCTGGTTGTCTCGATCAAGCCGAGGCTCACCGCGGAGGCGGTGGCGCTGACCGCCGTCTGACCAAGGCCGCAGATCGAGGCATCGCGGGCGACCATGGAAATGTCCTCCAGCAGCGCGAGTTCGCGTTGCGCCGAGCCGATCGGGGTGCCGCGCAGCAGTCGGCCGAGCAGTTCCTCCTGCCGTACCGTCCCGAGCCGGCACGGCACGCACTGCCCGCACGACTCGTCACGGAAGAACTGGGCGATCCGCCGCAGCAGATCGGTCACGTCCACCGTGTCGTCCAGGACCATGACGACACCGGAGCCCAGCGTGGCGTCGATGGCGCGCACGCCTTCGAACGTCAGCGGTGTGTCCAGCGCGTCCGGTCCCACGAACGACCCGGCCGCGCCACCGAGCAACACCGCGCGCAGCGGCCGGCCACCGCGTACTCCGCCTGCCGCGTCGATCAGCTGGCGCAGCGTGACACCGAACTCGTACTCGTAGAGTCCAGGTCGCTCAACGCAGCCGGACAAGCAGAACAGCCGGGTGCCGGTGGAGCTTTCGGTGCCGATCTGCGCGAACGCCGGGCCGCCGATCCGCAGGATCTCCAGCACGCACAGCAGTGTCTCCACGTTGTTGATGGCGGTCGGCTTGCCGAACAGGCCGACCTGGGCCGGGAACGGCGGCTTGTTGCGCGGCTCGGCCCGCTTGCCCTCGATGGAGTTGATGAGCGCGGTTTCCTCACCCGCGATGTAGGCGCCGGCGCCGCGCAGGACCTCGATGTCGAACGCGAAGCCCTCGCCCATCACGTCGGGCCCGAGGAAGCCCCGGACACGGGCGTGCTCGACGGCCTCCCGCAGTCTCGACTCGGCCAGCGGATACTCGCCTCGGATGTAGATGTAACCCTGCTCCGCCCCGCAGCAGTAACCCATCACGGTGACCGCTTCGAGCAGGGCGTACGGGTCCTCCTCCATCAGCACCCGGTCCTTGAACGTGCCGGGTTCCGATTCGTCCGCGTTGCAGACCACGTAGTGCGGCCGGACCGGGTTGGTGGCCACCGCCTCCCACTTCACAGCGATGGGGAAGGCAGCGCCGCCACGGCCGAGCAGCTTGGCGTCCTTCAACTCGCGCATCACGGCCTGCGGCCCTGCCGTGACCGCCCTGCGGAGCATTTCGTAGCCGCCCGCGGCGCGGTAGGAATCCAGGGAACCGGGGTCGACGAGCCCCACTCGCCGCAGCAGCCGCAACGAGGACCGGTCACCCGCCGTCTGTGGAACGAGCGGTGGCACCTCCTCGCTGTGCTCGGCAAGCGCTCGCAGCACCTGCGCGGGATCGAAGGGCGCCAGCCCGGTCCGGACCGGCTCCGCACCCGCGTGCTGGATCATGGCCGCCGAGCCCCGGTCGCACTGGCCGAGACAAGGACTGCGCTGCCAGGTGATGCCGGTGCCGTTGGTGCCGACGCTGGTGCCCTCGGCCCCGAACCGGTGTTCCATCTCCTCGCACAGCCGCTCCGCGCCGTTCACCCGGCAGGCGAGGTCGTCGCAGACGTGGATGACCGAGGACGGCGACGGAGTGGTCCGGAACAGCGCGTAGAACGACGCGACGCCGTACGCGTCGGCAGGCGGGATGGTGAGCCGGGCGCACACGTGGTCCAGCGCGCCAGGGCTGATCCAGCCGATCCGCTCCTGCACCGCATGCAGGACCGGCAGCAGCAGGTGCCGCCTGCCCCTGGCCGCGTGCCCGCCGTAGGCGACATGTCCGTCGGCCGCCGTACGCTGCCCGCCGTCCCAGCCGGACTCGGGTGGCCCGAGCACCGACGCGACCGCCGCCTGCTCCTCGGCGGTCGCGTCCGCCGCGGCCGCGATCCGGAGATCCACTAGGCCTTCACCTCCGCACGATGGCTCTCATCGCCCTCCGGGGTGGCGACGGTCAGTTTGGTCACCCGGATCGCCGTGGCCTTGAACTCGGCAGTGCCGGACTTGGGGTCCCAGGCGTCCAGCGTGAGCACGTTGGTGGCGACCTGCTCGGGGAAGTGCAGCGTCATGAAGGCGAGCCCGGCGCGCAGCGTCTCGTCGATGTGCACCGGCACCTCCAGCGATCCGCGCCGCGACGACACGGTCGCCATCTCGCCCTCGGCAAGGCAGAGCCGGTCCGCGTCTTCCGGCGAGAGCCCCAGCGTCTCGGGGCGCCGCAGCGGTGTCTCGTACTGCCCGCTCTGCACACCGGTGTTGTACGAGTCCAGCCGCCGGCCCGTGGTGAGCCGGATCGGGAAGTCCGGGGACAGCTCGTCCAACGGCGGTTCCTGCTCCACCGCCGAGAACGGCGCTGGGTTGCCACGTTTGGCTGGGTCCTCCTCCCACAGCCGCGCGTGCAGGAACATCTCCCCGGGATGCTGCTCGTCGTAACACGGCCACTGGATGCCGCCCAGGTCCGCCAGCCTCCGGTAGCTCATGCCGCCGTGCATCGGGGACAGCGTGCGCAGCTCGTTCCAGACCTCTTCGGCTCCCGGGTGACCCCAGTCGGTGCCCATCCGGCGGGCGATCTCGCAGATGATCTCGATGTCGTCGCGCGCACCCGGCGGTGGCTCCAGCGCCTTGCGCACCCGCTGGACCCTGCGTTCGCTCGACGTCACCGTGCCGTCCGCCTCACACCAGGTGGCCGTTGCCGGTAGCACCACGCTGGCGAGCTCCGCGGTGTCGGTCAGGAAGATGTCCTGCACCACGAAATGCTCAAGGCCGCTGAGCAGCTTGCTCGTGCGGCCGGTGTCGGCCTCGGAGCGCAGTGGGTTCTCGCCGATGATGTAGCAGCTCGTCAGCTCGCCCCGCCCCATGGCCTCGAACATGAGCGAGAGGTGCCAGCCCTTCTCCGCCGGTATCGGGGTGCCGTAGACGGCCTCGAACCGGCCCCTGGCATCGGCGTTGGTCTCGACATCCTGGAATCCGGGCAGCTTGTTGGGGATGGCCCCCATGTCGCCGCCGCCCTGCACGTTGTTCTGGCCGCGCAGCGGAACCAGCCCGGAGCCGTAGGTGCCCACGTGCCCGGTGAGCAACGACAGGTTGATCAACGCGAGGACGTTGTCGGTCGCGTTGTGGTGCTCGGTGATGCCCAGCGTCCAACAGATCTGAGCACGGTCGGCGCGCGCGTAGTCGTGGGCCAGCTGCCGGATGAGGTCGGCCGGCACGCCGGTGTCACGCTCGGCACGCTCCAATGTGTACGGCTGCACGGACGCCGCGTAGGCCTCGAAGCCCGTGGTGGCCCTGTCGATGAACGCCTTGTTCACCAGACCGGCGTGGATGATCTCCCGGCCGATGGCGTTGGCCAGCGAGATGTCCGACCCGACGTCGATGCCCAGCCAAGCATCGGCCCATTGCGCGGACGTGGTCCGCCTCGGGTCGACCGCGTACATCCGGGCGCCCTTGCGCAAGCCCTTCAGCACGTGGTGGAAGAAGATCGGATGCGCTTCGCGGGCGTTCGAACCCCACATCACGATCAGGTCGGCGTCCTCAGCCTCCCGGTAGGAGCAGGTACCGCCACCGGCTCCGAACACTGCCGCCAGACCGGCGACGCTGGGAGCGTGTCAAGTTCGGTTGCAGCTGTCGATGTTGTTGCTGCGCATCACGGCCCTGGTGAACTTCTGGGCCATGTAGTTCATCTCGTTCGTGGCCTTCGAGCAGCTGAACATGCCGAACGACTTCGTGGCGTCCCGTTCCCTGGCTGCGACGAATCCCGCTGCCGCGCGGTCGAGCGCTTCGTCCCAGGACGCGGGCCGGAGTACACCGTTCTCCCGGACCAGCGGCTCCGTCAGACGGACCTGCTTCCTCATCGGGCGCACCCTCCTGACCAGCGACTGCCGACCCGTTGATTCGCGAGTTTGCCATGTGGCGCAGCCGATTGGGAAGGATCACCGCCCGATGGTCACCCGTAACAGGTGGAACCCTCCGTTCACAGTTCACAGACGAATTCCGTCAATGTGGGCCACTAGTCGATTCTGCGGAGAATAACATCAGATAGCTCCGCATCTGCGGTGTCTCGAACACGGCTCACGACGCTGGTTCGGCCCCGGATGTTGGCGGGTCCGTCTCGCTCGAGGGCGGGTCCGTCGTGGTCGTCGCGGGTGGGGCGGCCTGGTCGTGACAGTCGGCGCTACCGCCGTTCCGCCCGCGAAGTAGCCCTCCAGGTCGGCGATGACGTCCACGCGCCATGCGCGTTGCGCCGGTCGGCTGACACCATCGGGGTATACGGTGAGAAAGCTGCCGGCGGTCCCATCACCAGGAGTGGCGTGGTTGGTGCGGGTGTCGAACAGACGTACGGCGGGGAGCGGAAACCATGTCGAACCCGTGGCGGCATCGACCTCACCAGCGACGGGAGCCCCAAAACTGCCGACAACGCCCGCTGTGACGAAAGCGCCGACGGCGAGACCGAGCGTGGTGAGCGCGACATATTTCTTGGTCCGGCATTTGGCAATTCCATCAAGCGGGCGGCACGGATATCCGGTTGTCCGGGCGGGCGCAGGTGGTCATGATCGCGAGGTGGCTACCAGTACTGCCGATGGTCGCGCGGGGATCGACGCCGCCCTGGTCCAGCGGCTGATCGACGCCCAGTTCCCGCAGTGGACCGGCCTGCCGGTCACCCCGGTGGAGGTGGACGGCTGGGACAACCGGACCTACCGGCTCGGCGAAGCGATGACCGTGCGGCTGCCCACCGCCGCGGGCTACGTGCCCGGTGTCGCCAAGGAGAGCTACTGGCTGCCCAGACTGGCACCGTCGCTGTCGGTCGCCGTGCCCACGATCCTGGGTGATGGCAGGCCCGGCGCCGGCTACCCGTACCCGTGGTCGGTGCGTGACTGGATACCCGGGCAGACCGCCAGCCCGCAGCGCATCCACGACATGGCGGATTTCGCCGTGTCGCTGGCCGAGTTCCTTCGGGCGCTGCAAGGCTGTTCCACGCTGGGCGGACCGACGGCCGGGGAGCACAGCTTCTACCGGGGTGCCTCGCCCGCCCACTACGACCAGGACACCCGCCGGTACTTGGCCGCGCTGGACGGCCGCATCGACACCACACGGGCCGCCGCCGTCTGGGACGCGGCACTTGCCGCGCGGTGGCACGGCACCCCGGTGTGGTTCCATGGCGACATCGCCGACGGAAACCTGTTGGTCGACGACGGCCGACTGGTGGCCGTCATCGACTTCGGCACGTCCGGTGTCGGCGACCCGGCCTGCGATCTGGTGATCGCCTGGACGATGTTCACCGGCGAGAGCCGCGCCGCATTCCGCGAAACGGTCGCCCAGGACGATGGCACGTGGGCCCGCGCGCGGGGTTGGGCACTGTGGAAGGCGCTGCTGCTCCTGGCCAAGGACATGACAACGGAGAACCAGCGCGTTGTCAACGGGATCCTCACCGACGACGAGTCCGGTTAGGACTTGCCGAACCGGGTCGCGAAGCCGTCGAGCACACGCTCCAGGCCGCGGTTGGTGATGTAGCGATAGAGGGTGGCCGTCCCGGAACCGAGGTCACCGGCGACCCGACGCATCGACACCGCGGCCAGGCCCTCCGCGTCGGCGACGGCCAGTGCGGTGGCCGCCTGCTCGACACCTACGCGCAGGAGCGTGAGCCGGTCGCAGCGACAACGCTGGACCAGGCGATGCGCAGACTCGCCGACCCGGAACTGCACTGGGGGCGTGGCCCCGAGGCCGACGCGGCCAGGGTGGCCGCCGGGGTGTGGGCTGCGCCGGTCGTGCACCTCGGCCAGCGGTACGACTCGACCGCCGTCGTCGACCCTCGGCCGGCACTCCCGTCCACGGTGGACCTGACGGTGGCGCTGGACGGGTCGCCGGGGTCCCGGGTGCCGCACGCGTGGGTCGACGGGGCCTCCACGCTCGACCTGGTCGCTTCCCGGTGGACCCTGCTGGTCGGCGCCGACGGCGACCGGTGGCTCACCGCGGCTGCGGACGTCGGCCTACCGGCGCACCGGCTCGCAGCGCCGTGGCTGCCCGATGCCGGGGCACTGCTCGTGCGACCGGACGCGATCGTCGCGATGCGGGCCACGGCAGCGGTCCCGGACCCGACGCGGTTCCTGACCGACGCCCTGGACCGGGTGCCGGCCAGGCCGGTCGCGGTACCCGGCACGGGACTGCTTTGATCCGACCATGACCTCTGCTCTGCCCGACGGCTACGAGATCTCCACGGATTCCGCGCGCCTGGACGCCGAACTGGTGCACCGCTGGCTGTCCGAGGATGCCTACTGGGCACTCGGCAGGCCACGCCGGACCCAGGACCTGGCGATCGCGAACTCGCTCAACTTCGGGGTGTACGACCGGGCGTCCGGCGCTCAGGTCGGCTACGCTCGGGTGGTCACCGATCAGTCCACCTTCGCGTGGCTGTGTGACGTCTACGTCGACCGTGCCGCACGCGGCCGTGGCCTTGGCACCGCACTCGCCACGGCCGTCCGCGACCACCTCGCGCCCTACGACCTGCGTTTCGTCATCCTCGCCACGGCCGACGCCCACGCGATGTACGCCAAGGTGGGCTTCGCGCCGCTGGTCAAGCAGGAGAAGTGGATGGTGCTTGGCGAGCAGTAGCTCCGGGTAGCGGGCAGCTGTCGGGGTTCGTAGCCTGAGCCGTGACCGACAACCGCTCCGCGACCGAGCACTGGTCGCGACTGCTGTGGCCGCACAGCAATCCCGGCGCCACGATCTACGGCACACTCGTGGCCGCGGCGCTGCTGGCCACCGAGGCGGCCGGCAGCGAGTCCGTGCCGACGATCGTGGGCACCATCCTCGGCACCCTGATCGTCTACTGGCTGGCCCACGTCTACGCCGACGTGATGGCGAAGCAGGCACTGTCCGAAGGCGAGGAGCCGCACCGGCTGACGCTGCACGTCGTGGTCGAGTCGCTCACCCAGGAGCTGGGCATCATCATCGGCGGCGCGCTGCTGGTCGTGGTGCTCGTCGTGGTGGATCTGGCCGGCGCCGGCCTGGCGGTGGCGGTGGACGCGGCACAACTGTGTTCGATCGCACAGCTGATCGCGTGGGGGGTGTTCGCCGGGCGGCGAGCGCATGTGCGGCTGGCCTGGGTGGTGCTGTACGCGCTGGTCAGCGCGGCACTGGGGGTACTGGTCGGGTTGCTGAAGGTCGCGCTGCACTGATCAAGGCCCAGATGTTTGCCTCGTCGCCGGCAGGCCTTAGTGTCGGCTGGGAGCTGCCATCGGGAAGAGGTGAGAGCGTGGCGCTGGCTCGCACCGAGGACGCCACGAACACCCGGTCCACCCGCGACAGGTGGTTGCTGATCGGCGCGCTGCTGTTGGCCGGCCTGTCCATGCGGACCGCCGTGACCAGCGTCGGCGCGGTGCTGGGTGACATCGAAGGTGGGCTGCACAGCAACAGCGGCGTGGCCGGGCTGCTCACGACGCTGCCCGCGATCTGCTTCGCCATCCTCGGCGCGCTCACCCCGAGGATGGCCGCACGCGTCGGCCAGCACCGACTGCTCGTACTCGCGCTCGGCGCCATGACCGTGGGGCTGGTGGCCAGGGCGGTCGTCGGGTCGGTCTGGCTGTTCCTGGTGCTCAGCGTGTTGAGCCTGGCCGGTGGCGCCGTCGCCAACGTGGTGATGCCCTCGCTGGTCAAGTCGCACTTCCCGAACCAGGTCGGGCGCATGACGGCCGTCTACACCACTGCGCTGGCCGTGGGTACGACAGCGGGCGCCGGCCTGACCGTGCCGATCGGGAACCTGGACGGCGGACCGGACTCGTGGCGGGTCGGTATCGGCTCGTGGGCACTGCTCAGCGTCGTGGCGATGCTGGCGTGGGTGCCGACGACACGGCACGACTCGGCCGTCCGCGGCGGGCCCCGGCGGCTCTCGCCCCGGACGTTGGTGCGCAGCCCGGTGGCGCGGCGGGTGACGCTGTTCTTCGCGTTCCAGTCCGTGCAGGCGTACATCGCGTTCGGCTGGTTCGAGCGGTTCCTGACCGCGCACGGGATCACAGCCGCCACGGCGGGCTGGATGGTCGCCCTGCTCTCCGCCATGGGCATCCCCGTGTCGATGATCGTGCCGAACGTGCCGATGCGCTATCACCGACTGGTCGTGCTCGTGCTGGGCGGCTGTTTCGCGGTCGCGTACGCGGGACTGAGTTTCGCGCCGGCCGGTGGCGCGTGGGTGTGGATGGTGCTGGCCGGGATCGGTGGCGGAATGTTCCCGTTCTCGTTGGTGCTCATGGGATACCGCTCCGCCGGGTCGGCGACCACCGCGTCGCTGTCCGCGTTCGCCCAGGGGGTCGGCTACCTCATCGCGGCCTGTGGGCCCCTGCTGTTCGGCGTGCTGCACGGCGCGACCGGCGGCTGGACGGGATCGCTGCTGGTGCTGTGGGTCGCACTGGTCGTCGCCACGGTCACCGGCTGGCTGGCGTGCACACCACGCACGGTCGACGACGACCTGGCCGACCGGTCATGACACCGCTCAGGCTTCGTGACCGGGCCGCAGGTCCCGTACCGAGGAGAACATCAACGGAGGCTCGTCATCGTTGGCGTCGCCCATGGTCGGTGACACGACAAAACCGGTGTGATCGCCGAGGTGGGTCCGGTCCAGTATCGAGCCGACGAACCAGCGCGACGCCCCGGTGAGCAGCGGCACACCGCCCGGCCCCGGTGTCCAGGCACACCGAGCGAATTTGTCGATCTCGTCCCCGGTCTCGCTGGCGAACAACTCGGCGAGGTCCTTCCTGGCCGAGCCGAGCAGGTGCACCGCCAACTGGTCGGACCGCAGTGCCACCCGATAGGTGTGGTTGCGTTCCGAAAGACAGACCACGAACCGCACCGGGCCGATGCTGCACTGGGTCATGAACCCGACAAGACACCCGGCCCGCTCGCCACTGTCCGGATCGACGGTGGTCACCACGTAGACCGGGTAGTCCACTGCGGAAAACAGGTCGCCGACGTCCACTGTCACGCCGACCGTGTACCCCGCTTCCCCGGTTTCAACCGTGTCGGAGCCGCGCGTCCAGGCTTGGTGGATGGCGGATCGGGTACCCCCACCGCGGGTGTACCTACTCAGGAAAGGTGACGACCATGCTCCTCCGCAGGTTGGCGCGACCTCTGCTCGCAGCCATCTTCATCGTCGGCGGCATCAACGAGCTGCGCCAGCCGGTCGCGCACGCCGAAAAGGCCAAGCCGCTGCTGGACGACGTCACCGAGCGCGTCCAGGACGCGTTGCCCGAGGGCACGCCCACCGATCCGGTGACCCTCGTTCGCGTGGATGCCGCCGTGAAGATCGGTGCCGGCACGATGCTCGCGCTGGGCCGGGCGCCACGCCTGGCCGCGCTGGCGCTCATCGGCAGTCTGGTACCGACCACCGCGGCCGGTCATCCCTTCTGGTCGGCCGAGAACGACCAGGACCGACAACAACAACTGATCCAGTTCCTCAAGAACGCCGGCCTGGTCGGCGGGCTGCTCATCGCCGCAGCCGACACCGCGGGCAAGCCATCCGTTGGCTGGCGGGCTCGCAGGGCCGCCTCTCGGGCCGGTCAGCAGATCCAGCAGACCACCGAAGCGGCTCGCGACAAACTGCCGGTCTGAGGTCCGACTGAGCACGTTCGCGTCCGTGCCGCAGCGGGCGGCTCGCCATCGTGATTCGCACCGCCCGCCCGAATGTTGCTCGGACAATTAACTACAGCAATTGACGACACCCCCAATTATGGGGGTGTCGCAATGACCCAAATGGTTGACCATGGCGCTGAGCAGCGAAAACACTTATTTGATAAGGCTTACTTTCCTTACCCCCTAGGGGTTTCTGACCATGCGGAAATGTCGGATACCGAAGGTACTTTGACGATCGAACGAACGCCCATCCGATCGAAGGAGTCACGGTGCACTCCGAAGGATTTGGCAAGATAACCAGAAGACATGTGTTGATAGCAGGCGCTGCCGCAGGCGTAGCGGCGATCCCGGTCGTACGTGGGTTCGCCGCTACCGCCCTGACACCCGGCTCGGTGTCCCGAGGGCAGACGCCACTGCCCAGCGCCCGGATTCCCAAGTACGTCACCGCGTTACGCACGTTCGCCGGCAGCCGCGTCTCCGCCACCGATTTCACCACCAGGATGCAGGAGTTCCCGCAGTTGGTGCTCCCGCCATCGATGTACCCGGCCGGCTACGCGGCTGGCACCTGGCTGTGGGGCTACCAGGTGGACGGCATGCCGGCGTCCTGGCCGGGCGTGACGGTGGAGGCGACCCGCCACAGCCCGACCACCATCACCTACGTCAACGCACTACCGGCCAACGCCGCCATGTCCCGGCTGCAACCGTTGCTCACCATCGACCAGACGATTCACTGGGCGGCGCCACTGGGCGAGAGCCGAACGAATCAGCCCTACCACGGCCCGATACCGACCGTCGCGCACCTGCACGGCGCCGAGGTGCCCTCCGCCTACGACGGCGCTCCGAACGCCTGGATGACCCCGGACGGCAGGCACGGCAACGCCTATCAGAGTCTGCGGCCGGTCGCCCGCAACTCGATCGTCTACCAGTACCCCAACAGCCAACCCGCCACCACACTCTGGTACCACGACCACGCCCTCGGCATCACCCGGATCAACGTGTTCGCGGGCCTCGCCGCGTTCTACCTGGTGCGGGACGAGTTCGACACCGGCAAGGCCAACAACCCGCTGCGGTTGCCGGCCGGCCCGTACGAGGTCGAACTGATGATCCAGGACCGCCTGTTCGACACCAACGGCCAACTGCGCTTCCCCGACGGCTCCAACACCGACGCCGACCTCAACGGGCCACCGAGCAACCCGCTGACCCACCCGTTCTGGATCCCGGAGTTCTTCGGGGACGCCATGGTGGTCAACGGCCGGACCTGGCCGACACTCGCCGTCGAGCCGCGCCGCTACCGGTTCCGGTTCGTCAACGGCTGTAACGCCCGCTTCCTGCGGATGAACCTGACCGCCCCGGCGAGCGCGTCGTCGGCCACGCCGCCGTCGGTGCTGCCGTTCTGGCAGATCGGTACCGACGGTGGTCTCCTGGACCGCCCGGTCCAGCTCAACGCCCCAGCACGGGCCGATGCGCTGAAACTGTTCCTGGCACCGTCCGAACGCGCGGACGTCATCATCGACTTCGCCGACATGCGGGGCCGCTCGTTCGTACTGACCAACGACGGCCTGTTCCCCTACCCCAGCGGTGGTCCCGTCGACCCCAACCTCGACGGCCAAATCATGCGGTTCGACGTCACCAAGCCACTGTCCGGCGTGGACCATTCGTTCGACCCGTCGACCGGTGCCGCGCTACGCGGCGGCCCTGGGCAGCCACGGGAGATCGTGCGACTGGTCAATCCCGTCACCGGCACGGTCGCTGCGGGCGTGAGCCCGACGGTGAAACGCCAACTCGTCGTGTTCGAGCAGGAGACCGTGGACTGCGCCGACGGCCCGGTCAGCGACGGCCCGCTGGAGGCCTTCCTCAACAACACCAAGTGGCACGGCATGCGGGACGGCACCGACACGCCCGTCCCCGGCTCCCAGCCCGACCAGACCGGTCAGGGCATCTACATGACCGAACTGCCGCGCGTCGGCGCAACGGAACAGTGGGAACTGCTCGACATCACCGATGACGCACACCCGATCCACATCCACCTGATCCAGTTCCAGGTGCTCAACCGGCAACCCGTCGACGTGGACGGCTACCGGGCGGCGTGGGCGGCCCAGTTCCCCGGTGGCCAGTACGCGGGCCAACAGTGCGACGGCACGTTCGGGCTCACCGACTACCCGGCCGGTGAGATCATCCCCGGTTACGGCCCACCCGGCGACTACGACACCGCGAACGCGGACGGCGCGCTGGGCGGCAACCCGGCCATCTCACCGTTCCTGACCGGCCCGATCCAGCCGCCCGACCCGAACGAAGCGGGGTGGAAGGACACCTTCAAGATCAACCCCGGCATGGTCAACCGTGTGCTGGTCCGCTGGGCACCGATCGAGACGCCGATCTCCGGCGCCGCCCCTGGCATCAACCGGTTCTCGTTCGACCCCACCATCGGGCCGGGATACGTGTGGCACTGCCACATCCTCGACCACGAGGACAACGAGATGATGCGGCCCTGCATCCCGGTACAGTGACGATGCGACGACTGGTCATCGTCGGTGCGGCCGTGGTCGGCGGACTCCTCGGGATCACCGGGATCGCGGCCGCACACGTCATCACAACGCCAGGGTCCGCGACGCAGGGCGGCTTCGCGGACGTGTCCTTCCAGGTTCCCGACGAGGAGGGCACTGCCACCACCACGTCACTGGAGGTGGCATTCCCCGCCAACCATCCGATCGCGTCCGTCGACGTCAAGGCCATCTCGGGCTGGCACGTCGCGGTCGCGTACACCAAGCTGGCGAAACCGCTGGTATCCGACGACGGGCCGGTCACCGAGGCGGTCTCCCGGATCACCTGGTCGGGCGGCTCGATCGCGCCGGGCAGGTTCGAGGACTTCACGGTGTCCCTCGGCCCACTGCCCACCAACACCGATCACTTGGTGTTCAAGGCGATCCAGACCTACAGCAACGGTGACGTGGTGCGCTGGATCGACACGTCGACACCGGGTGGCGCGGAAGCGGACCATCCGGCACCGACACTGCGGCTGACACCCGCCGACCCCGTGGTGCACACGGTGGTCGCGCAGTCAACGGCTGCTCCGTCCACATCGAACTCGTCGCTGGCCGTGATCGGCGTGGTCGTCGGCCTGCTCGGTTGCCTCGTGGGGGCCGTCGCACTGCGGCGCACGGTCCGGTCCCCGTGAGGCGTGTCGCGTTGATGCTGGTCCTCGTGGTCCTGGCGCTGCTGGGCACCGCGGGGCCGGCATCGGCGCACGCCGAGCTCGTCGCGACCACACCGTCGTCGCTGTCCGTGTTGTCCTCCGCGCCGCACCAGGTCACGCTGACGTTCGGTGAGCAGGTCGAGGTCTCGTCGGACGGCGTGCGGGTGCTGGCACCGGACGGGTCCAGAGTGGACACCGGGCGGGCAGGCCACGTGACGGGCCGCGGTGACACCGTTGGGGTTGGTGTCACCGCGACCGCGGAGGGCACGTACACGGTGGCGTGGCGGGTCATCTCGGCCGACTCGCATCCGGTGTCCGGCGCTTTCACGTACTCGGTCGGACATGCCTCCGCCACCGCGGCCGTGGCGCAGCCGCAGTCGGGTGACGCTGCGGTCACCGTGCTGTACTGGGCCAGCCGGGTCGCCGGTTACGCCGGGCTCGCGCTGCTGGTCGGTGCGGTCGGGTTCGTGCTGCTGTGCTGGCCTGCCGGCGCGCGGGACGGCAGGGTGTTGGCGCTGGTCCGGCTGGCGTGGTCGGTGCTGCTGTCCACCACGGTCGCCGACGCGCTGCTCCAGGGCCCGTACGGCGCAGGCGTCGGGCTCGGCCACATCGTCGACGGCTCGCTCCTTGCCTCGACGCTGGCCCTGCCGCTGGGCACCGGGCTCGTCGTCCGCGCTGCCCTGCTGGCGGTCGCGCTGCCCGTGCTCAACGAGGTGCTGACCAGCGAGCGCAGGGCGGTGCACGGCTGGATGTGTGCCGTCGTGGCCATCGGTCTCGCCACGACGTGGTCGATCTCCGGCCACGCGGCGACCGGCCTGCAGCCTGCGTTGGCACTGCCGGTCGACGTGCTGCACCTGGTGGCGATGGCGCTGTGGCTGGGTGGCCTTGTGGTGCTGTGGCGGGCGAAACCACCCGCGGCGGCGATCCAGCGGTTCTCCGCCATCGCGTTCACCTGCGTGGTCGTGCTCGTGGCGACCGGGAGCTACCAGAGCTGGCGGCAGCTGGGCGGTTGGGCCGCGTTCCTGGACACCGGTTACGGGCGCGTGTTGCTGCTCAAGATCGCGGCTGTCGCTGTGATGCTGGTGGCTGCCGGGTTCTCACGCCGCTGGGTACGCAGGCGGGCCGGGTCACTGCGCCATCCGGTGCTCGTCGAGACGGTGGGGGCGGTGGTGGTGCTGGCGCTGACCGCCGCGCTGGTGAACTCCGCACCACCGCGAACCCCGGTCCTGGCCGCGACCGTCTCCCAGGCGGCGCCGAGTCGTCGGGCGATTCCGTTCAACACCGGCGGTCCCGGAGGTGCCGGCAAGTTGCGAGCGGACGTGCTGCCACTCACGACCGGGCCGAACATCGTGACGATCACCGTGTTCGACCCGGCGGGCAGGCGGACCGACGTGGCCGAGGTCGACGTCGCACTCACCCTGCCGGCACGCGGGATCGGCCCGTTGCGGCTGACGATGCGGCATATCGGCATGGGCGCGGGAACCTATCGTTCCTCGGACGCCGACATCCCGATCGCGGGCACGTGGGAGCTGGCGATCACCATACGCACGTCCGATTTCGACGAGACCACCGTGAGCGAAGAGGTGACTGTCACGGGGTGACGGCGACACCCGCTCTGAGGATGTCGCGCAACTCGGCCACCTGGTGGTCGGCGGACAGACCACGCTTGGCCAGCAGCAGGAATCCCAGCCGCCGGTAGCCGCTCACCTGCACGACGAACACACGGTCGGTCTCCAACACACTGTGCACGACCGACCACGGATGGGTGCCGGTGGACTGCCCGGTCACCGTGATGCCGGTGACCGGGTCCACCTCGGCCCGCAGCGCGCACCGCAGCGCCGCGTTGGACCGCCAGAAGCCACGCACGCTCAACGGTTGAACGGCGAGCATCATCAACGGCAGCACGACGGCCAGTCCGATCAGGCCGGTCGCCCCCGCCTGCGCCGACGGCGTGCCTCGTGTCAGCAGCACGACCCCGACCACCAGGGCGACGCCGCACATCACCCCGATCTTCAGCCACGCCCTCCGTGCCCGGTTACGCGCCCGGAACGCCTCCGTGAAGTCGGCCAACTCGGGCTGCCAGGACAGGCGCAGCGCGGTGTCATCCAGTTGTGCCACGAGGGTGGACCCTATACCTACGCGATGAGACGGGCGGGCACGAACATGAGCAGCTCGGGCGTGGAGAGTCGGCCTGCCGCTCCTTATGGTGAGTCCATTGCCGACCGAGGGCAGGGAGCTGCGATGACTCTGTCACCTGATGAACAACGTGATCTCGGGGAGATCAGCAGAAGTCTCTCCAGGGACGAGGAACTACGTGCTGTCGCCGACCTGTTCGCGGGGCCGCCACAGGTCCACATTGGCGCGCAACCGGTGCCCCGCCACCGCGGTGGGGGCGCGATCGTCGCCGTTCTTGCCGCTGTGGTGGCGTTCGCGACCGGTTGTGTGGTCGCGGCCATGACCGGGCCGGGGCCGATCGCCGTGGGCACCCTGCTCGTACTGTGCTCCGCCGCGCTCCTCGTTGCCGTGCTCGTCCGTAGCCGGACAGGCACGGGCCACTAGTGATCCACCGTGATCCGCTGCCGCTGATCGCGCCGGAACCGTGCCGGTGTGGTGCCGACCTCGGCACGGAACGCACGGGAGAACGCTGACTCGGACTGGTAGCCGACCCGGCCCGCGACACTGGCGACCGTCGCATCCGAGGAGCTGAGCAGGTCCGCAGCGGCCATCAGCCGGGTACGAGCGAGGAACGCACCGACCGTCATGCCGGTCTCCTGCCCGAAGTGACGCAGGAACGTCGCCCGCGACATGGCCGCCGCACGGCTGAGTCGCTCGATCGTCCAGTCCTCCCCCGGGTCGCTCAGTACACTTTCGACAGTCGCGGCGATACGGTCGTCGGCCACCGCGGTCCACAAGGCGTTGTTCGTCATGGCACCCCGCGAGGCGCGCAGGACCATCGCCAGCAGCACTGTGGACAGTGCGGACAGGATCGCGACCGTGCCTGTTCCTTCGCGTAGTGCCTCACCTCGCATCAAGGCGCTCAGCATCCGCAGCGCATCGTCGGTCTCGGCCGACTGTCCGAAGGAGACGTGCACCGGTTCGGGCAGGCTACGGAGCAGCACCGCACCCGCGCCACCGTCGAATGTGTAGTGCCCACAGAACAAGTCGATGACGGGTTCGCCACCACGCTTGCTGCGCGTTGTCACGAACGCGTCACCGGCCGTCTCGGCGATACCCTGTTGTCGGCCCCGCCCGGACGTGGTCACCCGATGGGGAGCGCCGCTCGGGATCAGCACGACGTCGCCGGGCCGCATCTCCACCGACGTGGCACCGACCTGGAGCTGGCACTCACCGTCCAGCAGGGCGTGGAACGGCGCCTCCTGCGCACCGCTCCTGGCGACGTCCATCCGCGTTGCGCCGGCCAGCAGGCAGCGCTTGTCCAGGCTGGCTTCGAGCCGCGCCATGCGCAGCAGGCGACTTACAGCATCCATGATGAGACTCTCGGGCTGAAAAGTGGAACTATTCATTCTAGTTGTACCACCAATTGAGCCGTAGGTTCAAGGCATGGGTACCACCGCGCTCACCGCAGACGTCCTGGTCGTTGGATTCGGCAAGGGCGGCAAGACAGCCGCGCATGCGCTGACCGATGCGGGCCAGCGCGTGATCCTGGTCGAGCGGTCCGCGAACATGTACGGCGGTACCTGCCCCAACGTCGGGTGTGTCCCGACCAAGATGCTCGTCCACTACTCGAACTCCAGGCGCCTTGAGGACGACGCACAGGAGTTCTTCGCCAATTCGATCGCCGGTGTCCGTGCCCTGACCAGCGCCTTCCGTGCCGGCAACTTCGAGTCACTGGACGGCAAGGACACCGCCACCGTCATCACCGGCGCCGCCAACTTCGTCGACCCGCACACGGTCGCCATCGGCACTGGAGACGACCGGATCACCGTGACGGCACCGGCGATTCTGGTCAACACCGGTTCCGAGCCGGTCCTCCCGGCCATCCCTGGCCTCGCCGAGAGCACGTTCCTGGTCAGCAGCAACGAACTGACCCGCACCACCGATCTGCCGGAGAGCCTGGTGATCATCGGCGGCGGGTATCTCGGGCTCGAATTCGCGTCCATCTACCAGCACTTCGGCGCACACGTCACGGTTCTCGAAGCCGGCGACCAGTTCCTCCCGAGAGAGGACGACGACATCGCCGAGGTCGCCACGGAGATCCTTGCCGGGGAGGGCATCCATCTCATCTCCGGCGCCAGGGTGATCGAGGTGCGGGACAACGGGAAGACCACGACGGTCGTGTACGACAAGGACGGCGTGACACACAGCGTCGAGGCCAGCGCGCTGCTGCCCGCGACCGGACGGCGCCCGGCCACCGCCGACCTCGGACTCGGCGCCGCCGGTGTCCGCACCACACCGAACGGCGCGATCGAGGTCGACGAACACCTGCGTACCAATCAGCAGCACATCTACGCTCTCGGCGACGTCAACGGTGGTCCGCAGTTCACCTACATCTCCCTGGACGACGCGCGCATCGTGCTGGACCAACTCCTCGGTGCCGGCAAACGCACCACGTCCGACCGGGTGGCCGTGCCGCGCACGGTGTTCATCACACCGCCGCTGGCCACCGTCGGCATCACCGAGCGTGAGGCACGCGCCAAGGGGCTCAACATCAAGGTCTCCCGCGAGAAGGTCTCCGACATCATCGCGATGCCCCGCGCCTACACTGTGGAGGAGACCCGCGGGGTGATGAAGTTCATCGTGGACGCCGACACCGACCATGTGCTCGGGGCCGCACTCATCAGCATCGACGCACAGGAGATCATCAACACCGTCGCCCTCGCGATGCGCCACCGCATCACGGCCACCGAACTCCGCGACTCGATCTACACCCACCCGAGTTCGACCGAAGCCCTCAACGAGGTCTTCGACAAGGTCATCTCCTGACCGCGATGGCTATGCGATCAGACAGAACGGGTGGCCCGCCGGGTCGGCGAACACCCGGAACCGCTCACCACCGGGATACAGCCGGGTGGCGCCCAGTTCCAGCGCACGCGCCTCGCCCGCGTCCAGATCCTCGACCAGCACGTCGAGGTGGGCCTGCTGCGGGTGCGCCGGGTCCGGCCACCGGGGCGGCCGGTAGTCGCTGACCTGCTGGAACATCACGTTCCGGTCCCCTGCGGTGATCAGCGCGCCCTCCGGGCCGTCGTAGGTGACCTCCATGCCGGTCAGGTCGGCGTAGAAACGGGCCAGACCTGATGCGTCCGGCGCGTCTATCGTCACAGCGAACAGCTCCATCACCGGGCCGACACCATCGGCCTGGCACAGGTCGAACGGATGACCGGCCGGGTCGGCCAGCGTGATCCAGTTCGCGCCGTCGGCCAGCCGGCTGGCGCCAAGGCCCACGGCCCGCTCGGCGGCCGCACCAGGGTCGTCGATCCGCAGGTCCAGGTGGAAGTGCTGCGGACGGTCCTGACCCGGCCACCGGGGCGCGACGTGGTCCGGCGCGCGCTGGAACTCGATCTCCTGCCCGGCCGGCGCCTGGATACCGAACCGGTCGGCGTCGTTCCGCACGACGTTCCAACCGGTCAGTTCGGCGTAGAACGTGCCGACCTGCCTGATGTCCGCCGCGTCGAATATCGCCAGATCCAGGCGAGCTCTCACAGTCATGAGCACATCCTGCCCCAGCCCACCGACAGTCGCAGCGCACGCCGCCCCACCCGGTCGAACGACCAGTACAAACAGCCGCGGCGACACTCGATGTTGTCCACTGTGGACACTTTATTCGACCGGTTGCGAACATTGCCAAGAAAACCCGCGCACCGACCCATCACTGTGATCGTGA
>DASUJK010000236.1:0-7740 GCA_036279295.1 Pseudonocardiaceae bacterium
CTCGACGCCGGCCGTGCGGAGCTGGTCGATCTCGGCGTCGACGATCTTGTTCTCGCCGGACGGCTGGGCCGACGTGTACCGGTTGTGCGCGATGAGAACCTTCATGGCGCCGCCAGCCTACGGCAGACTGGGAACATGCCCGAGTTGCCCGAGGTGGAAGCGCTCGCCCAGCACCTGCGCGAACACGCCGTCGGCAGGACGGTCGCCAGGATCGATGTGGCGTCCATGTCCGTGCTCAAGACCTTCCAGCCGAGCTGGACCGAACTACACGGCCGTCCCGTGCTGGCCGCCGGCCGGCACGGCAAGTTCCTCGACGTCAGCATCGGTGACCCCGACCGGCCGCTGCACCTGATCATTCACCTGGCCAGGGCCGGGTGGCTGCGCTGGGCGGAGACGCTGTCCGCGGCGCCGCCCAAGCCGGGCCGGGGGCCGCTGGCCTTCCGGGTGCACCTCGGTCCGCCCGGTCGGGGCCCCGGGTTCGACCTGACCGAGGCCGGCACCAAGAAGGGCCTTGCCGTCTGGATCGTGGCCGATCCGACCGAGGTGCCCGGCATCGCCCGCCTCGGCCCGGACGCGCTGACGATCACCAGGGACGGGCTGGCCGAGCTGTTCGCAGGCCGCACCGAACGGCTGAAAACGGCCCTGACCACGCAGAACATCCTGGCCGGCGTGGGCAACGCCTACTCCGACGAGATCATGCACACCGCGAAGCTGTCGCCCTACGCCACCGCGGGCAAGCTGTCCGACGCGGCGCTGGACGCGCTGCACGCGGCCATGGTCGCCGTGCTCACCGACGCCGTGACCAGGTCGGTCGGCCAGCACGCGGCCCTGCTCAAGGGCGAGAAGCACGCCGGGCTGCGGGTGCACGGCCGGACCGGGTTGCCGTGCCCGGTGTGTGGCGACACCGTCCGCGAGGTGTCGTTCGCCGACAAGTCGTTCCAGTACTGCGCCACCTGCCAGACCGGCGGCAAACCCCTGGCCGACCGGAGGCTGTCCCGACTGATCAAGTGACCGGCATCACAACAATCACGCCGGCCGGCCGGGCGCGACTTGCCACCGGCCACCGGCACAGCGGAGCATGGGCAGGTGGCCCAGCTTCTGTCCGAGCGCGCTGTGCTGGGTGTGATCGCCACCCTCGCCGTGCTCGTGCTCTTCGTGGTGTTGTGCAGGGCGCGTCGAGTCAGCTCATCGGTTGACGACGCGACCCTCGCCGCGCTGCAACGCATCTCCAAGGCCACGCCCGACCTGCGGGAGGGCCTGACCCAGCAGTCGGCCGACCGGGCCACGCCACACCTGCGTGAGCTGCTGCGCTGCGTCGCCGTCGGGATCGCCGACGCCGAGGGCACCATGGTGTCCTGGGACGGCGAGGCCAACGAGCACTACCAGGACCTTGAGGAGCACATCAAGAAGTCCATCGGCACGCTGCGCCGGGAGCACGTGGACCACGACAAGCTGCCCTGCCAGCGGCGCGGCAACTGCCCGATGCGCAACGCGGTGATCGTGCCGCTCGCCGTCGAGGGTGCTGTGCAGGGCGTGTTGGTGGTGGTCGGCGGCGTGGGCGGCAAGCGGCTGATCCGGATGGCCGACGAGATCGCCCGCTTCGTGTGCACCCAACTGGAACTCGCCCAACTGGACGACTCCCGCCAGCAGTTGGCCCAGGCCGAGGTGCGGGCGCTGCGCGCGCAGATCTCGCCGCACTTCGTCTACAACGCGCTGAACACCATCTCGTCGCTGATCCGCACCGATCCGGAGCGCGCCCGCGAACTGCTGATGGAGTTCGCCGACTTCACCCGCTACTCGTTCCGCACCAGCGGCCTGTTCACGACGCTGGCCGAGGAGATCCGCAACATCGACAGGTACCTGACCCTGGAGAACGCGCGGTACGGCCCGCAGCGACTCAAGGTGCGGCTGAAGATCGCGCCCGAGGTGCTGTCCGTGACGGTGCCGTTCCTGGTGCTGCAACCGTTGGTGGAGAACGCGGTCCGGCACGGGCTGGCCCGCAAGCCGGGCGGCGGCACGGTGACCGTGGTGGCCCAGGACAACGGCACCGAGGCGCTGATCAGCGTCGAGGACGACGGTGTCGGTATGGACCCGGACCGGTTGTCCGACCTGCGCGACGCGCACCGCAGCGGGGCCCACGTCGGCATCGGCAACATCAACCAGCGCATGCGGTCGGTGTACGGCGAGGAGTACGCGCTGATGGTCGAGACCGCCCCCGGCGCCGGGATGAAGGTCATCCTGCGGGTGCCCAAGTTCAGCCCGAACGTGCGGCCGGTACTGCCCGGCTACACAAACATGGACGACCCGGAGGACACCGACCACGGCCGGCACACGGCACCCGACTACGACGCGGTGGACGGCCTCAACCCGGTCAGCTGACGCCGTAGGCTCGACCCATGGCGACTGCGACCCGCATGAACGGGACCGACCGGTGGACGGCGAAGCTGCCGGTGGTCGGGGATCGGATGGATCACCGGCCGGTGGTCGCCGTGGTGAAGCTGCACGGCGTGATCACACCGACGCCGTCCCCGGTGAGTCGCGGCGCGGTCAACCTCAGCACGATGGAGTCCGCGCTGGCCAGGGCCTTCGCCCACGATCGGCTGGTGGCCGTGGCCATGATCGTGAACTCGCCGGGCGGCGCGCCGACCCAGTCCGCCCTGGTGGCCGACCGGATTCGTGGCCTGGCCGCCAAGCGCAGGGTGCCGGTGCTGGCGTTCTGCGAGGACGTGGCCGCGTCCGGTGGTTACTGGCTGGCCTGCGCGGCCGACGAGATCTACGCGCACGCCACGTCGCTGGTCGGCTCGATCGGTGTGGTGACATCGGGTTTCGGCCTGGCCGGCCTGCTGGAACGGTTCGGCGTCGAGCGGCGCGTGCACACCGCAGGTGACCGCAAGGTGCGGCTGGATCCGTTCCGGCCGGAGCAGGCCGAGGACGTGGAGTGGCTGATGTCGCTGCAGGGCGATCTGCACGAGCAGTTCGTCGCGTGGGTGCGGTCCCGGCGCTCGGGCAAGCTGACCGGGGACGACGCCGACCTGTTCTCCGGTGAGGTGTGGACCGGCACGAAGGCGTTGGAACTGGGCCTGATCGACGGGCTGGGCACGTTGCGCGAGGTGATCAGCACTCGCTACGCGGACGCGCACGTGGTGGCCGTGGAGCCGAGGCGGCCGCTGCTGGCCAGGCTCGGTATGACCGGCGCCACAGCGGCGTTCGGCTCGCCGGGTGGCCAGCTGATGGCCGCCGTCGACATGCTGGAGCAGCGGGCCGCGTGGGCGCGATTCGGACTCTGAGGCCCAGTCTCACCCACTCGTGGGCAGATTGACTGTGGACAATGCGGCCCTCAGGTGGGCAGTATTCGCGTCACAGTGAGTACACGTGATGGCACCTCGGGCCTTGTCGTGCTGGCCGTGGACGACGAGCCGCACGGCTTGAACGAGCTCGCCTTCATGCTGGAGGCCAACCAGCATGTGCGGCGGGCGCTGTCCGCGGGCGACGCGGCGGAAGCCCTCGGGGTGGTCGGCGGCGGCGACCCCGAAGTCATGGTGCGTAAGAAGGCCAAGCTGCCGCCGGTCGACGCCGTCTTCATCGACATCAACATGCCCGGCCTGTCCGGCGTGGAGCTGGCCAGAGTGCTGGCCGCGCTGCGCCCGCCGCCCGCGCTGGTGTTCGTCACCGGGATCGGGGACGAGGCGGTGACCGCGTTCGATCTCGGTGCCGTCGACTACGTGCTGAAGCCGCTCAAGCAGGACCGGCTGGACAAGGCCGTGGAGCGGGTGCTGGCCAAACGCGGCCCGGCCACGTCACCCGGTGGCGCGGTGCTGGCCCCGGAGCCGACCGACGACGAGGTGATCCCGGTCGAGCTGGCCGGCACCACGAAGTTGGTGCCCAGGGCCACGGTCCGGTGGGTGGAGGCACAGGGCGACTATGCCCGGCTGCATACCGCCGACGGTTCGCATCTGGTCCGGATCCCGTTGGCGCAGCTGGAAGAACGCTGGGGTGAAGCCGGTTTCGTGCGGATTCACCGGTCGTTCCTGGTCGCGCTGTCGCTGATCACCGAGCTGAAGATGGGCGCGTCCGGCTACACCGTTGTCATCGGTGACAACGAGAAGGAGCTGCCGGTCAGCCGTCGGCACACCAGGCAGCTCAAGGACCGCCTGGTCCGGGCGCCCAAGAACGGTTGGGGCAGCGGGGGATGAGCCGGCACTCCAGCGGCGGGGCGCCGCCGCCGGACGAGGGCCGCGATCCGTGGCGGCCGGTGTCGGCGCGCAAGCCGCGGCGCAAGCGGGTGGTGCTCAACGACTCGCGCAACCCGGTCACGGTGGTCCGCGTGATCACCGAGCTGGAGGAACAGACCAGCGTCGGCGAGGCGCTGGTGCGCAACCTGGTCCGCGCCCAGTTGCGGATGGCCCTTGGCCTCGCGCTGCTCACCGTGGTGCTGTTCGGTGGCCTGCCGCTGGCGTTCTACCTGTCGCCGACGTTCGCCACGACGGCCGTGTTCGGCGTCCGCCTGCCGTGGCTGCTGCTGGGCGTCCTACCCTTTCCCGTGTTGTTCGTCATCGGCCTCTGGTACAACCGGCTGGCCGAACGACACGAGAAGGACTTCGTGAACATGGTCGAGAGCTAGCGGCCATTCCGGGCAGGGCAGAGCGTAGGGCCGTGTAGATCAGTCGTGGACATCAATCCGAGTGCCATCGTCGGTATCGGGCTGATCGGTGCCGTCACGTTCTACCTGGGCTTCCACAGTTCCCGGTTGGCCAACACGACACCGGACTTCCTGGTGGCCCGGCGCATCGTGCGATCCCGGCGCAACGCGGCCGCGATCACCGGCGAGTACCTGTCCGCCGCGTCGTTCCTCGGAGTGGCCGGGCTGATCCTCAAGGACGGCGTCGACTCGCTCTGGTACGCCGTCGGCTTCACAGCGGGCTACCTGGCGCTGCTGCTGTTCGTGGCCGCGCCGCTGCGCAGGTCCGGCGCCTACACGCTGCCCGACTTCGTAGAGGCCCGGCTGGGCTCGGCGGGGCTGCGCAGGCTGTGCACGGTGTTCGTCGTGGTGATCAGCGTGCTGTACCTGGTGCCGCAGCTCCAGGGCGCCGGGCTGACGCTGTCCACGGTGCTGCCGGTGCCGCCGTGGGTGGGCATGGCCCTGGTCGTGCTGCTGGTGATGATCAACGTGTTCGGTGGCGGCATGCGGTCGATCACCGTCGTGCAGGCGTTCCAGTACTGGGTGAAGCTGGTGGCCATCGCGGCGCCGACGTTCGCGCTCGTCGTGGTGTTCGCGGGCGGCCACCCGGTGCAGGGCGGGCTGGGGGTGGCCGCGTCGCCCCGCTTCGAGCACCGGATCACGGTCCACGTGCCCGTCAACGTCCAGTTGCAGGTGGACCGGAAGGTGCTGGTGCACCAGGACGGCACCGTCAACGGTGACACCGTGGACGGCCCGCTGCTGATGGATCCCGGCCTGGAGTACGACGTCGCGGCGCACACCACCCTGGTGTTCCCGGCCGGCTCGCCGGTGCCCACACCGTCCGGTTCCCCGCTGACCAACGCCGACTGGCTGCGACCGCAGTCCGGTGGGGTGTCCTCGCTGCTGGCCACGTACTCGCTGATCGTGGCGCTGTTCCTGGGCACGATGGGCCTGCCGCACGTGCTGGTTCGCTTCTACACCAACCCGAACGGCCGGGCTGCCCGCCGGACCACGCTGCACGTGCTGCTGCTGCTCGGCCTGTTCTACCTGTTCCCGACGATCCTCGGCGCCCTGGCCCGGCTGTACACGCCGGAACTGCTGGTGACCGGCCAGACCGACGCGGCGATCCTGCTGCTGCCGGAGCGACTGCTGCCCGGCGCCGGCGGCCAGATCCTGGGTGCCGTGATCGTGGCGGGCGCGTTCGCCGCGTTCCTGTCCACGTCGTCGGGTCTGCTGGTGAGCATCGCGGGCGTGGTGTCCACCGAGGCGTTCGCCGGCCGGGTGCGCGACTTCCGGTGGGCCACGGTGATCGCCGCGGTGGTGCCGTTCGCGTTGGCGTTCCTGCTGCCGCAGGCGGACATCTCGCTGTCCGTCGGGCTGTCCTTCGCGCTGGCCGCGTCCACGTTCTGTCCGGTGCTGGTGATCGGCATCTGGTGGCGCAGGCTGACCTGGGTCGGCGCGGCGGCGGGCATGGTCGTCGGCGGTGGCCTGGTGCTGGTCGCGTTGGTGCTGAACATCATCAGCGAGTACACCGGATCGTGGGCGCCGTGGCCGGTGGTGCAACCGGCGCTGATCACGGTGCCGGCGGCGTTCGCCGCGGTGTTCCTGGGCAGCCTGTGCACACCGAGCCGGATTCCCGAGGACGTGAACCGCATCCTGCTGCGGCTGCACGCCCCGGACCCGCTGGGCTTCATCAAGGATCGGGACGTCGCCCGGTTCGGAACGGGATCAACCGGTCGACACGGCGACGGGCGCCACGCGCGTTAGCAAGGCTCACGTTGCCGATACCGACATCCATGGCAGCATCGACAGTGTGAACCCGGAGACCGTGCCCACTGTGGCCGTGGCCGAAGTGGCCGATGAACTGCCTGAGGGCGTCCTGTTGCTGGACGTCCGGGAGGACGACGAGTGGGCGGCGGGCCACGCGCCGAACGCCCTGCACATCCCGATGAGCGAGCTGGCCGGACGCCTGGGCGAACTGCCCCAGGACGACAACCTGTTCGTCGTCTGCCGTGGCGGTGGCCGGTCGGCCCGGGTCACGGCGTACCTCAACGGCAACGGCTGGGACGCCGTCAACGTGGCGGGTGGCATGCGTTCCTGGGCCGACAGCGGTCGCCCGCTGACCTGCGACCAGCCCGGCACCGCTCCGGAAATCATCTGACCCATGGGATATCCGGGCGTCCCGCACCGCGTCACCTGGGTGGCCACCCCGCCGTCCGGGTGGTGGTCGCCGCCTGGTCAGTCGGCCCGGCCGCCCGCGCAGGTGCCCTACTACGGGCCGCCCGCGTACCCGGGAGTGCCGCGCTGGGGCTTCCCGCAGCTGGCCTGGCGTGAGCCGACGTCGGTGCCCGGCACCCCGGCCCGGCCGCCGCAGTCGGTGCGTCGGGTGGTCAAGCACGCCCGCGTCGCCGTGTCGCTGCTGTGGGCCGTCGCGATCGCCGCGTTCCTGGCCGCGGGCGGCGAGATCTGGCGTTACGTGCTGCTGGTGCTGGGCCGGTCCGAATCGCTGCCCGACGACGTGGTCGCCGCCTCCGACGCGCTGGTGAACACCAGCGCGCTGCTGGCCGCGGCGGCCGGTGTGATCGCGCTGATCCTGGTGCTGCGCTGGCTGTTGGGCATTCGCCAGGTCGCGGCCACCATGGCCGGGCATCGGTCGGCCCGGCCGGACTGGCAGGTGCTGGTCGGTGTGCTGGTGCCGGGGCTGAACCTGTTCGTCACCGGCTCGGTGCTGGCCGAGTTGGAGCACACCGCGCTGAGCGATCCGGGCGCCCGACCCCGGCCGTCCCGGCTGGTGCTGGCCTGGTGGGCGGTGTGGGTGGTCAGTGAGGTGCTGGCCGTGACCACGGCACTGCTGAACCTGCGCCCCAGCGTGCAGGCGCGGGCCGACAGCGTGCTCTGGTACGCGGCCACCGACCTGGTCGCGGTCGCGGTCGCGGTGCTGACGCTGCTGGTGATCGGCGCGCTGACCGGCCTGGTCGCCCCGACGACGGTGCGTGGCCCGAACCGGATGCGTGTCGTGCGGGTGGAGGGCGCCCCGATGCCACCGAGGGTGGCGCGCCCGG